>JBDTDR010000059.1:0-13172 GCA_039922955.1 Candidatus Tumulicola sp. | reverse complement strand
GCGGCGCTGTGCCCGAAACGGTTTTCGTCTTCGTCGTCATTCTCGGTGCGGCGCTCCTGGTATCGATCGCGGTGGAGCGCATGCGCATTCCGCCTGCCGTCCCGCTGGTCGCGGTCGGGGCGATCGTGGGGTCGGTGTGGCACCTGCGTCTCCCGTTTGCGTTCGGCCCGGCGTTGCTCTTCGTTTTTCTTCCGCCGCTGATTTTCGAAGCCGCCTGGAATATCGACGTCTCGGCGCTACGCACGCGCGTGGGGACGATGATATTCTTGGCACTGCCCGGAACGTTGCTCTCGGCATTCGCGGTGGCGGCGGCGTTGACGCTCGTCGGCGCGCTGCCATTCGGCGCCGCGCTGCTGCTCGGTGCGATCGTTTCCGCAACCGATCCCGTAGCCGTCGTCGCGATTTTTGCGAAATGTGCGGTGCCGGCGGCGACGCGTACGCTGGTCGAAGCGGAATCGATCGCCAACGACGGCGTCGCAGTAGTGCTCTACGGCATCGCCTTCGCCGCCGTGTCGGGCCTCGTCATCAATTGGGGATCGGCAGCGCTGCACGGCGTCGCCGCAATCGTCATTGGTCTTGCGATCGGGGCGGCAATGGCGGTGCCGATTCGCGCTCTCGTCGCACGTACCACCGCGCCCGAGTACGAGGTCACCGCAACGATAGCGCTTGCTTACGGTGCGTACGTCGCCGCTAGTTTCGCGCACGCGTCGGGCATTTTCGCGACGGCCGCCGCCGCGCTCACGCTGCGAGCGCTCGTGCGGCGCAGACTGCTGATGGAGAACCAGAACCACGTCGACGCGTTTTGGCGAACGGTTGCATACATCGTCAACGCCGCGGTCTTCTTGGTGACGGGGCTGCTGATCGATCTCCCGCGCGCCATTCACGAACCGGTGCTCGTGATTGCTGCGATCGCCGCGCTCGCAGTCTCCCGCGCAATATTAGCGGCGGTCTCGGCCAGCGATTGGCCGGAACGCGTTACCGTCTATCTTGCCGGGATGCGCGGGGCGCTGCCGCTCGCGCTGGCACTCGCGCTCCCACCCGAAACGCCCCAGCGCGCGGCCATCATCGATGGCGTCTTCGCCGTCGTTCTCGTGACGCTGGTGATTCAAGGCGCGGTGCTGAGACCGGTCCTGGAGCGATTATACGGAGCGGCATCCGGCGAGCACGCCTAGGCTGGGCCGGCGCTCGATGGCGGCCCTGCCTCGCTCTTGCGTCGACTTCGGCGTAAAATGCTGACGGAGATCGCTGCGGTAAGGGCGGCTATTGGGAGGGCGATGGTTCGATGGGGATTGCGCTCGACGCAACTGCGTTCACGAACAATCCAGTCAATCCCGCAAAAAGCACCGAACCCACAATGCGTCGTGGGACCACCATCGAGGCTCATCGTGCTCTTTGCCAAGAGCCGTTTCAAGCGTCTCTGCGACGATCGCGGCGGCGCAGGAGCAGCGCCCGAGGCGCGTCAGTCGGCGCCCACCGAGAGGTAGAATATCCAGCGGCGAGCAAGGCCAGCATGACGACGATCCCGATGACGATCGCCTTGACGAGCTTCATCCGGCCTCCGCGAACGGACCAGTCGGTGCGTTGAGCGCGAATCCGACGAGTCCTGCGGAAGATCGGACTCGAGATTCGTGTCGTCCTAGTAGTGCTGCGTCAGTCCGCATTTCGATGCGGGGTTAACGCCGAGCAGCACGTTGTCGGCCTAGTCGCCCGGCGTGGCATCGCGTCCGCCGGTGGGTCTTGAGGGGCATCTGCCGTACGTCGGTCATGGCGAGCGGCGCATTCGGCAACCCGGCGCGCCTGCCCCCTCGGTCGTGGGGGAGCGCTTACTTGCACGAACGGCAAAGTACCATGCGAACGTTTGGGTTCGTCAAGACGAGGACGGGGCGGTTTTGCGGGGCTCCGCGCTCGACAGCCTCGGCGTGCCGGCCCCAACCGCGAAAGGGTCGCGGCCGACCCGAAATGGCGGGGAAGTAGACGCAACGGTCACTTCGCGATCAAAACGAGAGGCGCCACGCATAGCGTGCTGCCGACGCGGCACTGCTGCCAAAGCTTATATGCGCCCCGCTCGCGCACCGCAACGTGCAAAAGCATGTTAGACGATGACGTTTTCGAACTGGAAAGCGGGCGCATGTTCGCGCGCGTAGATGAAAACCGCATGGGCTAACGCCCCGAGATACGGATGCATAACGCCGATCAACAGCTAAGACGTGCGTTCGCGCTTGCCGAGCCCGATCAGAGTGACTTGGCGAGGCGTGCAACGGAGCTTTGCTACGACTGCTATAGGCGCCTTACTGCGAGATCGCGCATGACTTGCACCGGATTGCCAGGTCTCCGGGCAAGAGCCACCGGATGACGCCCGCTTCGCTTATGGCCGGTTGTGCTGACGTAACCTAAGCGCTAACACACGCGGCGCAGCGGCCTTCGAACGTGACGCGTTCGCTGTCGATCGCAAAACCGTGCTGCAGCGCGAGCCCCTTGATCGTCCGTGCGGGAATCGCATAGGCGACGTCTTCAACTTTGCCGCACGCGCTGCAGCGGAAGTGTGCGTGCTGCGCCCCCCCAGGCTCGTAGGTCGCCGAGTCGGCACCCGGTACGTAGAGTTCGGAGACCAAGCCGAGGTCGCGTAAGCGTTTGAGCCCGCGGTAGATCGTCGACAGACCGATGCTCGGTTGGCGCTTGAGCGCCTTCGTATTGATATTGGAAGGCGCGAGATGGCAGCCCTTGCCGCCCGCCTCGACGATTTCGTATATGAGCCGGTAGTTTTTGGGCAGCGACCGCCGCGCGGGCGACGCCATGTTTATCGCATCACATCGTGCGGCGGACGGGTGCATTTTTGAGCGTTTGCCCTATTGACGGCGGCTCCAAGCGGAGATATTCTCTGATGGTAAGAGTGACTTTCACTTACAGACTTTTCTCTTCGACCCGCTCGCCGTCCTTCGCTTGGAGGCGCTCCTCTTGGTGGGCCGTGGAGTTCCGTCGAACCTGCAGAGTCTTTTAGGCGCTTGAAAACGCGCCGGCACGATATCATCGTCAAACTTTCACCGGATCGGAGACGTTAGCACCAGATGGAAAACACGATCGTCGAACTGTCGGAAGCCGACCAGGGCAAATGTCCCGTCAAGCGCGTCCCTCTACGGCCTCGTCTCAACATCGATTGGTTCCCCGAGTTGCTGGATCTCTCGCCGCTCCATCGGCCGTCCAAACTGTCTGACCCGATGGGCCTCGACTTCAACTACGCACGCGAATTCAAAAGCCTCGATTTGCCGACGGTCAAAGCGGATCTGCTCGCGCTGATGACGTCGTCGCAGGAGTGGTGGCCCGCCGACTACGGTCACTATGGCCCGCTCTTCATTCGCATGGCGTGGCACAGCGCGGGGACGTACCGCATCGGCGACGGCCGCGGCGGTGCCGGCGGTGGCGAACAGCGCTTCGCGCCGCTCAACAGCTGGCCGGACAACGCGAACCTCGACAAGGCGCGCCTTTTGCTCTGGCCGATTAAGCAGAAGTACGGCCGCAAGATCTCGTGGGCCGATCTCATGGTCCTCGCCGGAAACTGCGCGCTTGAATCCATGGGATTCGAGACGTATGGCTTCGCCGGCGGCCGGGTCGATTCGTGGGAACCCGATGAGAACATTTACTGGGGCCCGGAAGACATATGGCTCGGCGGCGACAAGCGCTACGCCGGCGCCCGCGATCTCGAAAGGCCTCTCGCGGCCGTTCAGATGGGTCTGATTTATGTGAACCCGGAAGGCCCCGACGGCAAGCCCGATCCGCTCGCCGCGGCGCGCGACATTCGCGAGACGTTCGGCCGCATGGCGATGAACGACGAAGAAACCGTCGCGCTGATCGCCGGCGGTCACACCTTCGGTAAAGCGCATGGCGCCGCCGACCCGACCCAGTACGTCGGTCTCGCGCCGGCCGGTGCCGGCATCGAGGATCAGAATCTCGGCTGGCGCAACTCGTTCGGTAACGGCAATGGCGACGCGACGATCAGCAGCGGTCTCGAAGGCGCTTGGACGTCGACGCCCACCAAGTGGGACACCGCGTTTTTCGACAACCTCTTCAACTACGAGTGGGAGCTGACGAAAAGCCCCGCCGGCGCTCATCAGTGGACGCCGAAGGACGGCGTTGCCGCCGGCAGCATTCCCGGCGCCCAGGACCCGTCGAAGAGGCACGCGCCGATGATGTTTACGACGGATCTCGCCTTGCGCCTCGACCCGGTGTACGGACCGATCTCGAAGCGCTTCCACGAGAATCCTCAAGAGTTTGCCGACGCCTTTGCCAAAGCGTGGTACAAACTGACGCATCGCGATATGGGGCCGATCGCGCGATATCTCGGTCCCGAAGTACCGGCCGAACAGGAGATCTGGCAAGACCCCGTGCCGGCGGTCGATCATCCGTTGATCGACGAGCGCGATATTGCCGCGCTCAAAAGCAGCATCCTCGCGTCCGGTCTCACGGTTCCGCAGTTGGTCGCGACAGCATGGGCATCGGCGTCGACGTTTCGTGGCACCGACAAGCGCGGAGGCGCCAACGGTGCGCGCATCCGTCTGGCACCGCAAAAAGATTGGGCCGTCAACCAACCGGCTGAGTTGGCGAAGGTGCTGCAAGCCCTCGAGAAAATCCGAAATGAATTCAACGCGTCGCTCACCGGCGGGAAGAAGGTGTCGCTAGCCGACGTCATCGTGCTCGGCGGCGGCGCGGCCATCGAACACGCTGCGAAGGACGTGAGTCCCAGCCTGAAGGTGCGTTTTGCTCCGGGACGCACCGATGCGACGCAGGAGAATACCGACCTTCATTCCTTCGCCGTGTTGGAACCGACTTCCGACGGATTCCGCAACCACCTGAGCGGCTCGCGCGAACGGTCGCCCGAACAGCGTCTGCTCGATCGCGCGCAACTGCTAACGCTGAGCGTGCCCGAGATGACCGCGCTTGTAGGCGGCCTGCGCGTGCTGGGCGCGAACACCGGCGGATCGAAGCACGGCGTCTTCACGAAGCGTCCGGGCACGCTGACGAACGACTTTTTCGTCAACTTGCTCGACATGACGACGAAGTGGCAGCCGGCCGGTGAGTACACCTACGAAGGCCGCGACCGGCGCACCGGCGAGGTCACGTGGACTGGCACCAACTGCGATCTCATCTTCGGTTCGAACTCGCAGCTGCGAGCGATTTCCGAGGTCTACGCCGTCGAAGGCGATCACTTCGTGCACGATTTCGTCGCCGCGTGGGAAAAGGTTATCAACCTCGACCGGTTCGACCTCACCGTGCCCGCGTAGCGGTCGAAACCCGCTCGGGTTCGGCGTTGGCGTTTTCGACTGCGCCGGGAGCGCGTCAGCGCACCGTAAGCGACCTGCCCGCACCGACGATGGCGTGACCTTCTCGCGTTCGGATTTCATCAGAGGTACAGCGGCCGCGCTCATTTTCGCCGCGCAGTGGGTGCGGTCATCACGGATCCCGATCGCGTCTAACGCCAATCTAACGGACGAGCCGAGATTGGGCGGAATCGGATAACACGCGCGGAAGCCAGAAACGCAAAAAACCCTGATAGAACGGGCTTTCGCGGTATGTAGCGGTTCTTGCCGGGACCCCGAATCATGGGTTCGAATCCCGCTGGGGCTATTCTAAAAAATCCTTAAAGTAGGTCGATTTGCTCGTTCTGGGTGACGGATGGGTGACGAAGATCAGCGTAGCCCTCGCCGCGTCCATCTTTCCTTGTTGGTAGTCCTTCAAGCCATCGTGCACGGAGGTTCAAATGCGCAAGCAACATACTTTCTTGATCATCACTCTCACTATGATCGCGCTAGCCAGTTGCAATGTCGCCGGAAAGCCATTACTACTCCCAGGAGCGGCGTCGGGAGTGAGCGCCTTGGATCCAATGCGCAGCAATCGAAACTTCGCCGAAAGAATCTTCCCGGAAACGTTTGTAAGTTACACCGGCAGGGTGCCGGCTTCGACCGCGTAGCGGGGGATCGTCTCGTACCGGTGCCCGGTCTCGCGGGCCACGTGCCGGATGCTCCAGCCCGCGCCCAGTAAGCCTAGAATCCGTTTCTTGTCGGCCACGTCCAGTACGTTCATGGCAACGCTTTTCGCGCTGCCACCCTTGACGGGCCTGAGGCGTTCCCTATTTCAGGTGTGCGGTTTTCAACTGCCCACCGGGTGGTGTGCGATTTTAGATGCCCGCCGAGGCCCAAGACGTAACTATCCGCACCCCAGTACTCACAGCGCGACCGCGCACGCACGAACCCAGGCTTTAAACTCTTCATCAGACATTTCTCCGGCCGCAACCGCAAGTGCTACTTTCACCAAGGTCGCATCATCCGTCACAAGCTCATAGCCGTTATCTTCTAAGAACAGGTCGAGCAGCACGATTCCGACTCGTTTATTGCCATCGACAAATGGGTGATTTTGGATAACGCCAAGAGCGTAAAGAGCGGCTAGATCGGGAATATCCATTTCCGAATAACCCGCAGCGTTCTGCGGACGTGCGAGAGCGGATTCTAAAAGGCCCAGATCACGAACGCCGGGATTTCCCCCGTGCTCTGCGATCTGGGCGTCATGAATGGCCAAAACGGTGGCTTGATCGATCCAGTTGAAGTTATTTTGCAAGTTCACGCAAAGCGGCGCGCCGCTTCTTCATGACCCTCTCCGCAATCGTCATTTGGCGCTCGAAGTCTGGGTTGTAGGGGGTTACCCTAGCTCCACCAGGCGCTTCGGTTAGATAAACAACATCGCCGGCGTCAACATGCATGCGGCTGAGAAGCTCTTTGGGGAATAGGGCCCCCACCGAGTTGCCGATCCGTGTCAGTTTGAGCCGGGTCATGGTAGCCTTTTTCTTTCGGAGCCTGTTCCTACAGGTGTTATTACTGTATAGCACTATACCAGCACGTTGGCAATACTTTGCAAACGCCCGGAGTTGTAGATGCCACTCGGTTGGCACATCCAGTGCCTACTTGCCCAGCAAGCTCCTGTTTGGCCTATGTAGCGGGTCGTCGCTGCCCTACGGTCTGATGATCCCAGTTGCTGGGGCCGCGCCGACGCCCCAGCCCATTCCCCGTTTACAAGCGGCCTCAGCGTGTCACGGGTTCGACGCTGCGCGCGCTGAAATCGACATGCTTGCTGCGCTTCTGCTCGCCGGCGTAACCGCGTTCGTGGGTATCGCGCAAACCGGGAGCGGCGATTCAACCCGGGTGCGCGGTACCGTTACGAGCGGGGGGCCGCAATCTCGCCCGGTCGTAGCCGCCTGGGTCGTGGCTACGTCGGACTCCGACGTGCGGCAAACACGTGCCGACGCGAAGGGGCGGTATCTATTTCTGACGCTGCTCCCGGGTGTCTACAGAATCTTTGCCTACCCGCCCAGCGCGAGCCCGAACGGAAGGCACGCCGGCGGGGCCATCTTCTACGCTGGGAAAAACAAACTCGTAAGCGCTCGCGTCCAAAGCTGCAGCGACGCCGAAAGCCCCGTCGAGCTGGCGGCCGGAGTTGAGTACATGGTCAACGTTGATCTGGTCACCTTCTGCCCCTGAAAGGGACCCACGATCGCTCCAGCCGCAAGAGCGGATCCGATAAGCGACGACTGCGCATCAAACCTTACCGGGCGCCATGGACCAAGTCGTCTAACGGGCGTCTAACGGACGAGCCGAGATTGGGCGGAATCAAATAACACGCCCGGGAGCCAGAAACGTTGAAAACTCTGACAGGATAAGCTCTCGCGGTACGCAGCGGTTCTTGCCGGGACCCCGAATCATGGGTTCGAATCCCGCTGGGGCTATTTAAATCGCCGTTATATACCAAGGTTTCCGGCCCAACCTCGGCTCCGTGTAACATTCGTGTAACGGAACCCCGAGAACCGCTACCCGACTAACCGCCCGAAGGCGGTAGCAGCATCGCGATCCCTTTCTCTGTAGACGTGCAAGTAACGCTCGGCTGTTACGGCTATGCTTGCGTGGCCGAGTCGTTGACTAATGACCTCGATCGGGGCGCCCGCTTTTGCTAGTAGACTCGCGTGCGTATCTCGCAGTCCTTGCAGCGTAATGGGCGTGACTTTTGCCCGCTTGATGCACTTGTGGAAGTAACGCGTAACCGTTGATGCGACGCCAGTGCGACCTGCGACGTACGAGCAAGGCCCACACAAGATACGTGGCTGATTCTGCGCTGCGCATTCGCTTGCAAACATTCGTACGCGATCGCCTTGGCAAAATTCATTTGCAATTCGAGGTCATGGTTCGTTATCGGTGGCCCTGGGATTAACGGGTCGTGGGTACTAGCTTTAGTCTCGTCAGCACGTAATTTGCGACATCGTGCAGATCGTTCTTAGAAAGATTCCAGTGCGGCATGACGGGACTAAGCGGATGCCCCTCGTTATCCACTCCGGTCGAAATGGCACGCTCGAGAAGGGCAGGAGTATATGGGTGCTTCTGCTCGCTTACGAGCGCCGTGTAGCGCAGGTCGGCGCTAGCGGCGCCTCCGGGCAAGTGCATGCCGCCCGACCCGTTGACGCGGTGGCAGGCAGCGCAACTGGGATAAAGCGCAGGCGGCTTGGCCTCGATCTGCGTCCCGCTGGCATCGCGTCCAGTTTGGAATATCAATTGCCCATTCGAGGTTTCCGCGGCAGCTATGGCAGCGGACTCGTTCGGCATCGGAGTAGCCTGCGATGAATTTGCGTGGGAGGCCGACGAGCATCCCGTCGCGGCGGCGACAATCAGGGCTAGGAGTGCAACGGAACAATTCATTGCCTACTCGTCTCCACGCAATGTGGGTCCTTACGCGTAGATTTAGGTTAGCAATTTCCGACTCCTATGGAGTCAGATTAGGTTCGGGTTAACGCTACGCGGGCCAAGGCCCGAGCCCGGCTGGAGCACGTCGTCGGACTGCTGAGCCAAAATGCCTAGTAGCGCTCACCGGTTGAGATTTGGTATCGTCGAGTTAGCCACAACGATTGGTACGCGATTCCACTCGACAACTCGTTACAAGGGACCCACTATGCGATTCTGCGCACGATCCTTTTTCAATTCAACGTCAATCATTAGGTACGATCTGCATCGGCGGGATCAACCCGCCTGACGTCCAACAAAAAAGCCGTCCGCGAAAGCGAACCCGCTCCACGGGCGTTGCCGGCCAGTACGTCTCGCCAAATGGACGGCAAAGCTGCGCCACAACGAGCTAGTAGAAAGAAGGACGGCAGTGCACTCACCCACACCGGCGGAAATGACGGTTCGCCCGTCCGAATTGCACGATCTCTTTCGCGATCGCGAATTCGATCCGTTCGTCGATCCCGGCGATGCCCTTTGGAGTATCGCGCAGGTCCCGCAGCTTTACGAGGTTACGCGCAATTTCGTAGGAGTAGCGCTGCGCGTCGTCCTACCCGCGAACGAGGTGTCACCGCAGACGCAAGAGTGCGTCGAACGGGCCCTCGATCGGTACTGTTCGCACAAAATTGTGGAGGCACGCTTCAAGATGGCGGCCTGGCGGCGAGGAGCGTGGACGGCCTTTTTTTGGAGCATCGTCTTCTTCGGCATTAGCCTGCTCTTGACCGCCGGCGTACAACAGGCACCTTTCCTGTCCGAGCCCATTCGGACGCTAGTAAGTGAAACACTCGTGATCGCGGGATGGGTAATTATGTGGCAACCGATGGACACGCTGATCGAAGGCTGGCTGCCGATCCGAGCACAAGAGCGAACGTTCCGCGCGATGCGCGCGATGCGCGTAACGGTCGAACCGGCAGTCTAGAAGGGACGTCTCGTCACTGCCGGCTGAGCAATCCGAGCCGGCCGCAGGCGGGCAAGCGCGATCCCTCCAAGATGGCCGCCGTCTCGGCCTACGACGCGCTGCAGATCGTCAACGCGTTTCTACCCCAAGCCGACCGAAGCGAGATCGTCTCCGCGCCCTAAGACCAAAAGCGTTCGGCTGCGGCATGGTCGCTCAAGAATGCAACGACGGCCGAGTCACGAAGCGTAGCGCGATGGCCGAGCGTAACGCGCGTCCGACACTGCCAATCGCGGCGAGCCTCGTATGGGGCGCGCTCTTGATACCGGGTTTAATAGGCGCGGCGTTTTCGGTGATGTTTTTCGACGCTCCGGGCTCGATCGACAACCCGGCCGCGTGGGCGAACGCGTCGATCATCGTGTCGTTCCCTTGCCTTTGCATCGTGGCGATCGCCGGCTCGTGGATCATCTGGGCGTGGAAGAAGCGCGCGCCATCGCACTTCTCAACGGGCTGCGCGATCGTGCTAGCCGGTCTCCCGCTGCTTCCAATCGTTTACGTAGCAATAGCGCTAGCGGCCGAAGTCTTCGGCGCGCTCGCCTCGGGCCAGCCAATGGGGCTGCATTCCACCGTCATCCACCCAACTCGCTCAGGCGCCTCCTCAAGGCCTCACAAGTAACCTTAGCCGCGACAAGAGCAGCGCGAACTCGCCCGGGCTAAAAGGGAGGTTCCAAGGCTGAACGCATCGGCAGAATTCAAGTGGAAGCGAGAGGTCATCGAGCTTGGACTTTCGCCGGCGGGGAACGTGAATGCCGTCGTCAGGGTAACGAACAACGGACTTGGAACCGCTGAAAAGGTGACCGTTACGGAGCAAGCAGCTCAGCGTCGTCGCGATCATGAGTGCATCGTTCAGCGCGACTCTGCCGCGGAGAATGTTGAGGACGCCGGCCGCTAATGTCAAGACAAAACATGAAGCAGCGTATTGACGTGAACGCCGTGTTTGCGCGCGAGTTCGGCCGCCGGTCGGCCGGCGTCGAGTTCTTTGGGGACCGCGACGATCTGCGCTTCGGTGTAGCGCCGTTTCCGCATGTGGATCTCCTTGCGGCCCTTTTGGACCGAGAATCCACAATTGTCCTTGGACTAGTTTCCGGGGCTCAGGCCCATCGGACGCCCGAATCATGGGTTCGAATCCCCTGAGGCTATTCTGAAACGCTATATGCCATAAGGATTTGCGCGACACTTTGAGGCTCGTCGGAGAAGTCTGGCAACGCAGCGAGCCGGATCTCTGCACGCCGTCGCGAGTTCTGTTCGCAAATGGCAACCCCTTAACGCCGCGCGGCAACGACGGTGCGGATCTCGTGGTTGACGAGTTCGGCGTTTTGGTTCTCGACGAAGTGACCGCTGTCCGTCTTGGAAATGTGGGTGGCGCGGAGGGCGTCTGACAGCAGCGCCTGGGCCTTCAGCCATGAAGTCCAATATTTCCGCGCGTTGCCAATGCCCAGGTAGTCGAACGGCTTGTCCGACGTGAGCACCACTGCCGGCATCTGCGAGAGTGTCGGAGCGGCACGAAACGCCTTGATGCTGGCAGGGTAGTCGGGTTGTTCGGCGCCGGGACTTGCCTGGCCGGCCCGCTGAATGTCCCGCATCCACTGCGACCAAACTTCCGGCGGCAGCGCCCTTTGAAGATACGGTGATCCGGGATCGATCAGAACGAGGCCGGAGACTTCGCGGGCATACTGCCGAGCGTAGGCGATCGCGATTAAACCGCCCCACGAGTGCCCGACGATTACGTAAGGCCCCGGTTCTTTGGCCGCGCCCAGAAGAGCCTGAAGATCCGACGCATCACCCTCAGCCGTCGTCGGTTGCCGAACGGGCGTCGAGCGGCTGGCGGCGCCATTCATTTGCTCGGTCCCTGGACGGTCGTAAGCACAGACCCTGGTGTATTTACCGATTTCGGGATAGACCGCGGATGCGGATATCTTCGCAGGATTGGCTCGAGAGCCAGGATCGCCCGTATAGCTCCAGTTGTCGGCGGCGACTCCGGAACCGGAAACGAGCACAACGATTGGCGACCCGGCACCTCGGCACTGGAGGTACAATTTACGGCCTGCGCCGATTTGGACCAGCCCGGCGCGGTCACCGGTTTTGGAAACGACGTTTCCCGGAATTACCGGCGTGGTCGCTGCGAGCAAGACGATAAACCAACCCACGGCTCCACGGACCAGCAATGTCGATTTCATTCACGTCTCCTCGACGTCTTGACGAATCTTCCTTTATCCGCGGAATACTCGCGATCCCGTACTCAAAGCAACTTGCTCGGAGCCGCCGGCGCGAGGGATTCCGCCTCGGCTACGTCGTCGAGTCCTACTGATACCAAGGGCGAAAAAAGGTCTGCGCGGGGATCGAATGCGGGAAGCCCATCTGCGTTAAGCGATAGCGCCAGACGCCGTGCCCGACCATGATGCCAAGCGTGCGTAGGCCGGTTTCGATGATGCCGTCGGTCTGTAGCCAGTATCCGCCGACGCTCTCGTAGTGTTGTTCTACCGACCCGCTAAACCCCGATTCACGAACGTTGAATCGCATCGTGCAGAAATGCATGTTGCGCAAATCGACGGTGACGTCGGCCAGCTGGTGGCGCGGATCGGAGTCGCGAGAGATGAGATGCAGCGCGTGACCCGAATCGCCGTTGGCGCAGGTTGCGGCGCCCCTGTCCTCGACGCGATAGACGTTGCTGCCGATTACCGTTACGACCGCGATCGTTCGTAAATCGGAGGACGGTCCTGGTGTCGGCGTGGCGTACGATGAAACCGGGGCATCGGTCTGTTGATACATCAACATACCGTCGCGAAGCGCGCGAAACGCGCCATACCATGTTGGATCGAAAAAGGCGCGCGTGCTAACGAGTCTGCGCCCGTCGTAGTCGGTAATCTCGGAGGCATAATCATCGGTGCGATGGCGGATCGCCCACTCTGATGGAAACCCCGCCGATCCGGTGGTCATCTCTAGCCAGACGAGATGCCGTATAATCCTCAAACCGATCGAGAGATTATCGCCCTCGCCCTCCATCGTGTAGGTCAGGTAGTGCGGCTGCGGCAACGCTCGCATCGATTCGACCGCCGATGAGTAAAAGGCCTCTGGCGACGATGCTGCCGGGGCATCCTGAGCCGGTGACGGGCCGAGGCTGCACGACACCGCGAGCAGCACCAATATTATCGTACGCCCGTTTCGCATAGGTTGATTTTACAACCGCTGCCGGCGTGCGGGTTCGCTAGAGCATGAGAAGTGCGTGAAAGTCGCGTTCGTCGATCCGACCGGCGTTGGATCTCGTGTGAGACTTCGAATCCCGCTGGGCTACCAAAACGCCTGATTTTATGCGGCTTGTTGCCCGTAGCGACCGAACCCGACCACGCACGGCCGACTCGACTCCCGGCCATCCCATGAAGATTGAGCCTCTTCGGAGCTCGTACGTTTTC
>JBDTDR010000058.1:0-41209 GCA_039922955.1 Candidatus Tumulicola sp. | reverse complement strand
CGGCGACGACCGTACCTTCCGGTGGTCGGCGATTCGTAGCCGTTCTTCACTCGGGTGCTCAAGTGGGGCGTTAGATCTTCGCCATTGGCAAACTTGTTTGCTAGTGTAGTGTCTCAGCAACAGCTTTACAACGGTTGACCTTCCTGATGATGGAACGGGCGCTCGCGGTCCAGACGAAGGGTTTCGGGTCGTTGTTGTACGTCGCGATGAATTGTCGAATGTTTTCTACGAGCTCAGCTACGCTGCCGAAGATCCCGCGTCGAATACTCTTTTCGGTCAGCTCCCGGAACCAGCGCTCAACAAGATTCAACCACGATGAGCTCGTCGGAGTGAAGTGCAACTTGAAGCGTGGATGTCGTTTCAGCCAGCGTTGCACGGCCGGGTGGGCGTGCGTCCCATAATTGTCGACGATAAGGTGCAAGTCGACTGAATCAGGATACTGCGTGTCAAGATGGTTGAGGAATTTCAGAAACTCTTGATGGCGATGACGTCCGTAGCACTGCCCGATCACCGTTCCTTCGGCAATGTCAAGAGCCGCGAAGAGCGACGTCGTCCCGTGGCGGCGGTAATCGTGCGTCATCGTCCCGCAGCGCCCGCGCTTCATGGGCAAACCTGGCTGCGAACGGTCCAGTGCCTGTATTTGGCTTTTCTCGTCCACGCACAGAACGATCGCTTTGTCCGGTGGATTCAGATACAAACCCACCACGTCGGTAAGCTTCTCGCGGAAGCGGCGGTCAGTCGAAAGCTTGAACGTTTCGATACGATGAGGCTTCAGCCCATGGGAGTTCCAGATGCGTTGGATAGAAGCGGCGCCTACGCCAAACTCCTTGGCCATCGAGCGGCAACTCCAGTGCGTTGCGCCCGCGGGTTTGCGATGAAGTGTCGCATCGACGATCGCATCCACCATTTGGGTCGGCAAAGCCATATCCGGTCGCGTTGATGGGCGCTTGATATCGGCGAGCGCATCGGCGCCCTCCTGCTCGAATCGGTTGCGCCACAGGATAACCATCGGCCGGCTCACGCCAAGCTTTTTTGCGATCGCATTGTTCGAACGGCCATCGGCGGCCATCAGCACGATCTGCGCACGTTGCACGATGCCAATCGGCGTTGTAAGTGCTTGCGTCCACCGTTCAAGCTTTTGCCGATCTCGCCGCGAGATCTTTAGAGGCTTCGCTTGCGTCCACATGCATATAGCATACTGCATTTTGCATTGTAAGTCTATAAGTGATACACTACACTAGGCTGTTTCGGTGGCGAACGTCAGATCGCCACGCACGTTGTCGAAGCCGACCGCGACGGTATCGCCGTCGCCGATCTCGCCGCCCAGAATCTTCCGCCCGAGGGGCGTCTCCAGCTCCTTTTGAATCGTGCGCTTGAGCGGTCGCGCGCCGTAGTTCGGATCGTACCCCGCCTTGGCGATATGACGCTTCGCTTCGTCGGTCAGGACGAGGGTAATCCGTCGCTCCGCCAATCGTTTGCGGAGGCGCGCCAGCTGGATGTCGACGATTTCCTCGAGTTGTTCTTCGGTGAGCGCGTGAAAGACGATTATTTCGTCGACCCGATTGAGGAATTCGGGACGGAAATGCCGGCGCAGATCGTCGAGCACCGTCGCGCGCATGACCGCGTAGTCGGCGCCCTCGAACGAGCCGTGGTGATCGAGAATGCGATGGCTACCGACGTTGGAGGTCATGATCACGATCGTGTTCCTGAAATCGATCGTGCGTCCTTGACCGTCGGTGAGGCGTCCGTCGTCGAGTATCTGCAGGAAGACGTTAAACACGTCGGGGTGCGCCTTTTCGACCTCGTCGAAGAGAATCACGCTGTAAGGCCGGCGGCGGACCGCTTCGGTGAGTTGACCGCCCTCATCGTACCCGACGTATCCGGGCGGGGCGCCGAGTAGACGTGCCACCGTATGTTTTTCTTGATACTCCGACATATCGATGCGAATCAGCGCGCGTTCGTCGTCGAAAAGATATTCGGCCAGTGCCCGCGCGAGCTCGGTCTTCCCCACGCCGGTGGGGCCCAAAAAGATGAACGAGCCGATCGGACGATTCGGGTCGGCGAGACCCGAGCGCGTGCGGAGCACCGCCTCGGCCACCGCGTCGACGGCTTCGTTTTGTCCGATGACGCGCGCGTGCAGCTCGTCTTCGAGGTGCAGCAGCTTCTGCCGTTCCCCTTCGAGCAGCTTCGAAACCGGGATGCCGGTCCAGCGCGCGATCACCTCGGCAATGTCGTCTTCGTCGACTTCTTCTTTTGAAAGCCGGGGTGCGTCGTCTTGCGAAAGCCTGCCTTCTTCGGCGGCGAGGTCTCTCTCGAGTTGGGCGAGCGTGCCGTAACGCAGCTCGGCCGCCCGGTTGAGATCGTATTGCCGCTCGGCTTGTTCGATCGCAACCTTGGTCCGCTCGATGCGTTCGCGCAGTTCCCGCAGCTTCGCCACGGCGTTTTTTTCGGCATCCCACTGCACGCGCAACTTGGTCGCGCGTTCGCGAAGCCCGACCAGCTCCTTCTCGAGCTGCTCGAGGCGGCGGATGCTGGCGCCGTCTTTTTCCTTGCGTAACGCCTCGCGCTCGATCTCTAACTGCATCACGCGGCGCGAGACCTCGTCGAGTTCTTGGGGCATCGAGTCGATTTCCGTTCGCAGCTTCGCGGCCGCCTCGTCGACCAAGTCGATGGCTTTGTCGGGCAAGAAGCGGTCGGTAATGTAGCGATTGCTCAGGGTCGCGGCGGCTACCAACGCGGCATCTTTGATGCGCACGCCGTGGTGCGCTTCGTATTTCTCGTTTAAGCCGCGGAGAATCGAGATGGTGTCGTCGACGCTGGGCTGATCCACGAGGACGGGCTGGAAACGCCGCTCCAACGCCGCATCTTTTTCGATGTACTTGCGGTACTCGTCGAGCGTGGTCGCACCGATCATGTGCAGCTCGCCGCGCGCCAGCATGGGCTTGAGCAGATTGCCGGCATCCATCGAGCCTTCGGTCCTCCCCGCACCGACGACCGTATGCAACTCGTCGACGAACAGCACGATCCGCCCCTCGGCGCTCGCGACGTCTTTGAGGACCGCTTTGAGGCGTTCCTCGAACTCGCCGCGGTACTTGGCACCGGAGATGAGCGCGCCCATGTCGAGCGAAACGACGCGCCTGTTTTTCAGACCCTCCGGAACGTCACCGCGAACGATGCGCTGCGCCAATCCCTCGACGATGGCCGTCTTGCCTACGCCCGGTTCGCCGATCAGCACCGGATTATTCTTGGTGCGCCGGGAGAGCACTTGAACGACGCGCCGGATCTCTTCGTCCCGTCCGATCACCGGATCGAGTTTTCCACGTTCGGCTTCGAGCGTGAGATCGCGCCCGTAGCGCTCCAGCGACCTATACGTGCCTTCCGGATCCTTGGTGGTGACGCGTTGGTTCCCGCGCACGTCGCGCAGCGCTTGCAGAAGCTTGTCCTTGGTCACCCCGGCGTCGCGAAAGAGCCGCCCGATCTCGCCGGGCGACTGCGACATTGCCAGCAGCACGTGTTCGACGGACGTGTAGTCATCCTGCAGCGCTTTGGCTTCGTTCTCGGCGACGCTCATGACGCGTTCCAGTTCGGGCGAAAGCGTCGATTGCGCGCTGTCCGCGTTGGCGCCGGTCGCCCGCGGGAGCCGGCCGATGGCGGCGTCGACCGTGCGCGTTAACGCCTTGACGTCGGCGCCGGCCTTCGCCAAGACGTCCGGCGCGATTCCGCGCTCCTGATCGAGCATCGCTGCGAGCATGTGTTCGGGCGTCGTCTGCGTGTTGTGCTCGTTCAGGGCGCGCGTATACGCGGCATTGAGCGCTTCACCGACGCGCTCGGTCATCTTCTCGACGTTCATAGCCCCACCATCATACCGCCGGCGGCGACAAAATGCCGCTCATTTTAACGCGGCGTACTGTGCGGAGAGCGCCGCGCAGAGCGCCTTCAAGTCGGCGGCCTCGCTAATCGCAGCGGCGGTCGGCCCCTGAAACGAGTTGCCGATTCGCGTGCGCAGGTCGAAAAGCCGATCGCGCAAGCCCGGATGCCCGCCTAAATCCTCGACGTTGCGCGGGGCGTACGTCAACTTCCGCTGGAGTGCGCGCAACGCCGTGGCCTGCCGGGTATCGGCGTGCTTCAGGCGTGCGTCGATGTCGTTAAGCATTTTGTCCACACTCCCGAACTCGGCGTCGATTTCCGCGAGGAAATCGTGCCGGCGAACGTATTGCTCCATCGGCACCGCGTCGCGCGGGTCGGCGACGACGCTGAGCGTTTGCGGCACGGTGCGGCCATCGACGTACAGTCGAATCGCGTACGTTCCCGGGATCGCCTCGGGGCCTTCTTCGAAGCCGCGATTCTCGCGGAACGTGCCGAGCCACTGCGTGGGGCCGTCCTCGGCAAGGTCCCAACTGGTGCGATTGATCCCGGCGACGTTGGGCACGTCCTTCCCGTCGAGGTGGCGGACGACGCGGCCCTGCGAATTGACGATTTCCAGCGTGGGCCGATGGATCGCCGGCTTCGGAAGATAGTAACTCAGCAACGCAGCGTAATCGGGATTGTCGCCGACGAACTCGTTTTCGGGCAGCGTGCCGTTCTCGAACGTATTGACCGGAGCCGCTTGCCACATGCGATAGGCATCCTGCGGCGCAAAGAACGTCGTGCCGCTCGCCTGCGCGCGCGTCAACTGCTGCAAGGGTCGCAGATCGTCGAGAATCCACACGCCGCGCCCGTGCGACGCGATCAGCAAGTCGTCGTTTAGGGGTTGAATCTCGATATCGTAGATGGCGCTGGCGGGCATGTTGAGACGAAGCGACTGCCAGTGCCCGCCGCGATCGAGCGACACCCATACGCCGCGCTGCGTCCCCGCGTACAGCAGGTTAGGGTTCTCGATATCTTCGCGAATCGATCGGACGAAACGGCCGGGCGGAAGATTTGCGGCGATCGATCGCCAGGTCGCGGCGTAGTCGTCCGTCGCGTACACGTAGGGATGCGCGTCGCCGAGCATGTGGCGGTCGATCGCGACGTAGGCCGTAGCGGCGGAATAGTGACCCGGTTCCACGGTCGAAACGCGTCCCCACGGAAGCACTCCCGGAGGCGTCACGTCGTTCCAATGCGCGCCGTCGTCGCGCGTGAGCTGCACGAGGCCGTCGTCGGTCCCGACCCACATGAGGCCGTTGGCGAGTTTCGACATCTCGATGTCAAGAATCGTATCGGACGTTTCGGCGCCCGAGATATCGAGATCGATCGGGCCGCCCGATGCCTGTTGATGCGATTTTTCGTTTCGGGTCAGGTCGGGGCTGATGACCCTCCAGTGCTGCCCGCGATCGGCGCTCTCGAAGACGACGTTCCCGCCAACCAAGACGTGCGGCTGCGGGCCGTTCGTGAACGCGATCGGCGTGTCCCAGTTGAAGCGATACGGCAGCGAAGCCGGTGCCTGGCTATTATTTCGCGCCGACGGCGAGACTTCGTACGCCTGTTGCGTGCGGCGATCCCACAGATACACCTGTCCGGTATCCGAATTCGTCGACGTGCTCCAAACGAGGTTCGGATCGGTCGGATCGACCAGCGCCCACATGCCGTCGCCGGGCCCCACTTGATACCAGTCGCGATTCAAGGCGCCGCTGCCGTTGTATGAGTTCGAAGGACCGCACCACGAGTTGTTGTCCTGCAGGCCGATGCAGACTTGATAGGCCGGCGTCGTGCGGCCGAAACCGACGTGGTACGGCTGCGCGAACGGCAAATCGTAGGGCTGCCAAAAATGCGCGGCGCCGTCGCCGGATAGGATCGCGCCTTCGTCGGTGCCGACCGCGACGCGGCGCCCGTCTTTCGACCACCACACGAAATGATAGTCCCAGCCGGCGTTGGTGGCGATCGGATGGAAGGTGCGCCCGCCGTCGCCGCTGCGCGACAGGATGAGCCCGACGTCGATCATGCGATCGCGGTCGGCCGGATCGACGAAGATGCGGCTAAAATAGAACGGACGCGCGCCGACGTACTGGCTGTGGGGCATGAGTTTCCAGCTCACGCCGCCGTCGTCCGAACGCCACAGGTCGCCGTGCTTCGATTGCACGTCGCGTACATGCGGCCGCCGTTAGCCGCCGCCAAACCGATGCGCCCCGTCAGGCCGGCCGGAAATCCGTGTCCGGTTATCTTGCGCCAGGCGAGGCCGCCGTCGTCGGACCGATAGAGGCCGCCGAGGGGGCCGCCGCTCGTCATCGTCCAGGGCTGGCGCCGAAACTGATAGACGCCGGCAAAGAGCGTCGCGGGGTGGTCGGGAACGCGCACGAGATCGGAGATGCCGCTCGACGGTCCGGCGAACAGCGTCCGAATCCAGTGTGCCCCGCCGTCGCGCGAGACGTAGACGCCGCGGGTACCGTTGTCGCGAAACACCTGCCCCAGCACGCCGACGGCGATCAGGCGAGGATCGCGCGGATCGATCGAGATGCTCGAAATCTGTCCGGCATCGTCGAGCCCCGCGTGCGACCAGGTCTTGCCGCCGTCAGTGGAATGCCACAAACCGTTTCCGCTCTCCACGTCGTTGCGCGGATTGGACTCGCCGGTTCCGACCCACACGTCGTCGGGGTCGCGCGGAGAGATCGCAATTGCGCCGATCGAGGCAGCCGAGGCGCGATCGAAAACCGGTTGCCACGACGCGCCGCCGTCGACGCTTTTAAACACGCCGCCGTCGGCACCACCGGCATAAAGGAGCAACCCATCGCGGTCGCTGCCGACAACCGCCGTCGTTCGGCCGCCGGAAATCGCCGGGCCGAGCGCTCGGTATTGCAGGCCGCCGAACGAGTCCGACGCGGCTTGCGCCCGCCCTGGTAGGCCGAGCGCGCACAACATCGCGCACGACGCGACGGCGCTATACATGGTACGTCGAGAATTCACACTGCTACGCTTATCAAGAAACGGAAGGGTCTCCTCCCCGGCGTAAGGTGCGATAATCTCCGTTTCGCAGCGTGATGCCGCGCGCGTCGAGCCACTCGAGCAGCGGCACGGCATATTTTCGCGACGTTCCGAGCAAGTCGCGGAACTGAGCCGCCGTCATGCGTTCGTTACGCCGCAAGTACTCTTCAACGCGGGCCCGAACTATCGCGATCTGCGATCCGCGGTACAAATCGTCGCCGACCTTCACCAACACGCCGTGCGCGAGCAGGGTATCGAAGGCTTTGCCCGCACCGAGTACCGATGATCGGCGCACCACCGCCGCCACTCCGGCGTAAGGCTCGGGCAGGCACGCCCGCGCCTCGTCGACGCGCGCGAGGCCGTTGAAGAACTCGTGCTGCTCGTCGGTCAGCGACGGGTGGTGGTCGAGCGTCGCGTAGTATCCGGCGCGGCCGGCTAACCACCCGTTTTCCACGAACGCCGCGACGATGCGCGCCAGCAACGGTTCCGCCACGCCGGCGAAGCGCGCGAGCGCGATCGAGGTTACGCCCATCGCCCACGGCTCGGCGCGTTGCGTCGCTTCAAAATGTTCGAGCACCCGTCGCAGAAACTCGCGCGCGGCCGTGCCGTCAACGTATGCCGGCGGGCGTCGAAGCGCCAGCGCTTGGTCGCGTGCGACCAGCGTCTCGAGCATGTCGCGCGCGAGTTCTTCGCGCAGGTTGGACGCCGCCGCGATCGCAGCAAGTTCGGTCGCGGCGAGCCCGCGCTCGCGCAGCGCCGCGAGGACCGCTACCTCCGCCGTGCTGGGCGGGTCGCCATCCAGCAGAAGATCGAGGCCTTC
The DNA here is from genome assembly GCA_039922955.1 of Candidatus Tumulicola sp. GTDB lineage: Bacteria > Vulcanimicrobiota > Vulcanimicrobiia > Vulcanimicrobiales > Vulcanimicrobiaceae > Tumulicola. Next base: position 33,492 of record JBDTDR010000058.1, on the reverse strand, counting down.
GACATACCCGCCTCCGAGCAGCGTTTTGGGCGAGGGGCGGCGGACGACGAAGCGCACGCCGGGGAAGGCGACGGTGGGCCGGCGGAGGTGGAGTTGCGCGCGGACTTCTTGCACCCGAGTGGGCACGCATTCGAGCACCAAGACACCGAGGATCTCGGCGGAACCCAGGTACGCCCGCACCGGCGTCCGGCGGCGAACCAAGCCCAGTGCGGCTTGAAGCGGCGTAAAGCGGACGGCAAAACGGGACCGTGCCTGAAACTCCCGACCGGCCGCGACTTCGCCGCGAGCGATCGCGTGGCGGTCGACGCCGGCGAGATTCAGGGCGACGCGCGTGCCCGCGTCGACGCGCGCACGCGCCTCTCCGAAGACGTGAATGCTGCGAGCGCGGGCCGGCACGCCGCTCGGCTGGAGCGCGAGCAGATCGCCGGCGGCAAGGCGTCCCTGCATCAGCGTTCCGGTGACGATCGTTCCGAGCCCGGGCAGCGCAAAGACTCGATCGATCGGAAGGTAGACGGGCGCGCCTAAGTCGCGCTCCGGCAGGGTGCGCAGCGCGTCGGAGATTGCCGACCGGAGTTCGGCCAGCCCCTCACCGCTCACGCTCGAAACCCCGACCGTGGGCGCGTTCTCGGCCGGCGTACCGCGCAAAGCGGCGGCGATCTGCGCGTACGCCGCGTCGCGCGTTTCCGTCGTTACGAGATCGATTTTCGTGACGGCGACGATCGTTTGCCGAACGTTGAGGTATCGCAGGATATCGAGGTGCTCGCGGGTTTGCGGCATTACCCCCTCATTGGCGGCAACGACCAGCAGCAACACGTCCATGCCGGCGGCACCGGCGAGCATGTTGTGCAGGAACCGTTCGTGCCCGGGAACGTCGACGATGCCGGCTTCCACGCCGCCTTCGAGCAGCAGACGCGCGAAACCGAGGTCGAGCGTCATGCCCCGCAGCCGCTCCTCCAGCCAGCGGTCGGGGTTCGTTCCCGTAAGCGCCGCAACGAGCGCCGACTTTCCGTGATCCACGTGACCGGCCGTGCCGACGATCGGCATCAGCGCACGGACTTGATCCGATAATCGTCCAGAATTTCGCCGGCGGCTCGAAATCCTGACTCCGCGCCGCCTTCCATAAACCCTTGATCGGACATCGAGGTGTGCTCGCCCGCAAAGTGCACGCGTCCCTGGGGAAGCGGCTCGTGGCCGGCGATGGTGGTGCACTGGCCGACCAGCCAGCACGAATAGCTCGCGAGGATGTTGGGATCGGCTTGCGCGTTGCCGAACGTCGCCTTTCCGTTCCACGCCGGCGATACGCCCGGCCAAATTTTGTCGAGCTGTTGAAAGAAGCCGCGCACGTGCCGCCGCACGGCGTCCGAATCTTGGACGCGCGCGTAGGGCATCGGCGGCGTGTCCAGCATCGCCGCGGGACCGGCGGTGAAGACCTCGAGGAGGCCGTTGCGTCCGGGTTGGCCGAGCGAGAAATCCAACGCGCTTTGCACCGGAAGGGTCGTCCAAATCTGGCCGCTGGCGGACTCCGGCCAGCGGCCCCGATGCGTCCAAACGCGGCGATCGAACTGCAGGTGCAGCTTCGTATGATAGCCGTAGCCGAGGTTGTCAATCGCGCGCGTTTTGGCGGCATCGAATCCCGCGCCGGAATAATCGATGCCGCGCAATACGATGAACGGGATCGCCAGGACCACGCGATCGGCCCGCACCTTTTCGGTCGTGCCGTTGGCCGTAAACGTCAGCGCGTACGGACCGCTCGGATGGCGTTCGATCGCCGCCAAGCGGCGGCCGAACGCAATGCTGCCGGACGGCAGCGACTTGGCGATGGCTTCGGGCAACGCTTGGCTGCCGGCGGCGAAGATGTACTTTTGGTCCGACGACCCTAAAACGTTCATTTCATGGTTGGCAGCGTAGTGCCGCTGGCCGCCGAGCTGCACGACCAGATTGAGCGCGCTCAACTCGTCGGCGCCGCGTCCGTATTCGTTCCAGTACGCTACGTCGATGAGCCGACCGAGCCGCGAACCCGGGCCGCCGGGAACGTACCGCGCGATCCAATCGCGCATGCTCATCGCATCCAGGCGGCGAGCTTCCGGGGTCGCGTTGGCATACGTCGTATTGTCGTGGATCTTCGCAATCTGGCTTTGCATGATCGGATAGATTTTCGCAAAGTCCCGGTCGGCATCGGCCATCGCATAATACCGGCCGTCGATAAAGCACGTGTCTCGCGAGTGCGGAGGCCGCGGCGCGATCGTGTCGAGCAACGCCAGACCGAAACGTTTTGCCAAGTTCCGCACGTTCACGTGCAGCGTGTCAACCATCGCACCGCACCACTCGGTGTGCTGAGCGTCTTCCCAATACGCACGTTCCGAATGCATTCGGCCGCCGATGCGCGACGACGACTCGTAGATCGTCGCATCGACACCGGCGTCGCGCAGGTGCATCGCCGTTACGAGCCCGGCGATGCCGGCGCCGACGATGACGACCTTCTCGCGACCGCGCGCCTGCGAACTCCCACACGCGACGAACTCTGGAAGCGACGCGGCTCCGAGCGCGGTCAGTCCGGCCGTCCGCAAGAACGCGCCGCGACTCGGGCCGTGACCGGCGGCCACGTGCCGCAGCGCTCGCATGAGTGGGGTCCTCGACAAAACGGCAACCTCGTGAGACGCGTAACGAAGCTTTTAAGCGGAGTGTATCGTTCCCCGGAACGGCACTCCTATGGGGACGACGAACAAATTTACGCCGCTCCGCCGTCTCGCGGCAACAACTGCGGAGCGATCGCGGGAGCGTCGTCGAATTCGAGGAGACGAGCGGCGAGCTGCAGCGCGAAGCGGACCTCGGGTTCGTCAAACTGCAAATCGAGAATCTCGGAGGCTCGATTGAGCCGATACCGCAGCGTATTCGGGTGAATGCCCAGCGCGTTCGCGGTTTCCCGCATGCGAAATCCGCTTCGCGCGAGCCCCAGAACCGCCCCCGCCAGCGCCTCGCCGCCGCGTTGCGCCAGCAGCGGTACGAGCAGATCGTTCATAAACGTTCGGCGCGCCTCGACATCGCCGCTGATCACCCGTGGGACGAGCACGTCGTCGAAGTTACAGGCCGCTTTGCGATTGCGATGGTGGATCAGCGAGAGCGCCTCGCGATAGCTTCGGCGAGCGCCGGCGGTGCCGAAGTACGCGCGCCCGGCGACGATCGACAGGCTGCCGTCGCCGAGCGCCGCCAGCATCTCCTCGAGCGGCACGCTTTCGGGCAAAAGCAGCGGTACGCGATTGAGGACGGCCGATACGAGCTGTTCGGCACCGCGCTTCTTCAGGACGTCGCGCGCCCGCTGCGCGACGCGGTCGCGGCGCAAGAACCCTTCCCGACCGAGCGGCATCTCCTCGGGCAAGAGCACGATCGCAACCCGGTACGCGCGCTCGGGATCGAAGCCGAGCAGCCGCACGCGCTCCTGCGCGGCCGGCGTCGGATCGCTCTCCGATTCCAAGAGCGAAAGAACGGATGCATAGCCGAGCGTCGCCTCGAGCGATGCGAGTTCGCGCTGGTGCGCGACGTGAACCGCCGCGACCAGCGCCGCGTATTCGGCCGCGCGGTGATCGAGTTCGGCGAGCGGCTCGTCGCCTTCCAAAATCCACACGACCCCGACGAGTTCGGCGCCCAGCCGGATCGGGCACGCCACCCGCGCCGCCAGACCAATCTCCGGCATCGCCGGAATGCGAATCGGCTTTTCGCTTCCGCGCAGACGCCGATCGAGTCCCGACGATTCGAGCGCGTGCAGCATCGTCGGCGGCGTCTGCGCTCGCTCGAGCGTCTCGCGCCGTATGGCATCCGTCCGGTCGTCGATCGAACAGTGCGCGAGCAGCTTTCCGCCGGGATCTTCAAAGGTCACCGAGCGCCCGATGAGCGGACATAGAATTCGAGCCAGGTCGTCGAGCGTCGCCTCGCGCGAGGCCGCGCGCATGAGCGCGTGATGAATCTGTTCGGCGCGCTCGATGATCCGATAGGGTTCGGCCATGATTGCGCGATGCAGTTCTTCGGTAACGCGCGCGAACGGAATCTCGAACGGGATTTCCACCAGCGGCAGGAAGGCGCGATCGGCCGCCTCCCGCTCGGCCCGCGAAAATTCGCCGACGTACCGCGGCACGGCCAGGCCGACGCCGGCGATGCCGCGAGCGGCCAGCGCCGCGACCAGGGCGCGCTGGGCGCGAGCCTCTTTGGGCCAGCTATAGCCCGTGGTCAGAAGAAAGTAGCCGGGCGGCACCCACGGAGCCGGATCCGGCATATCGACGACGTGCGACCACAGCACCGGCCGGTCGAGCCCCGCCTCGCCCGCCACCAGCCGGGCGGAGGAGAGGGCCGTGAGACGCAGCACGTCACGTACGGTCAGAAGGGCAGCCCTTTTGGATCCATCTTCCAAAAAAGCCGGCAAAATTGTGCTCGACATACGTTCTCTAGCCTGCCCCGAGCGTTTACACTCGGAGAACACCACCTCCTTGAATGCCCTACGCGCGAAGGAATTACCGTCTCTTGACAAGTTTTACCCTGGCCGGTGCGACGCCGCTCGAGCGCCGCGAGGCCGCCGTCCCCCGCGGTGTCGCGACCGCGCATCCGATCTTTGTCGAGCGCGGGAGCGGTGCGTGCGTCTGGGACGCGCAGGGGCGCCGGTATTTCGATTTCGTCGGCGGCATCGGCGTGCTCAACGTCGGCCACTGCCACCCGAAGGTCGCGGCGGCCATCGCCGAGCAGGCCGGGCGGCTGACGCACGCGTGCTTCCAAGTGGCTATGTACGAACCGTACGTTGCGGTAGCCGAAGAACTCAATCGCCGCGCACCCGGCCGCTCGCGCAAAAAGACGCTGCTGCTCTCGACCGGCGCCGAGGCCACCGAAAACGCCGTGAAAATCGCGCGCGAATTCACGCGCCGGCCGGCGGTGATCGCTTTTCAGCACGGCTATCACGGGCGCACGCTGCTGGCCCTTTCGATGACCGGCAAGAACGCGCCGTACAAGCAGCACTTTGGCCCGTTTTGCAGCGAAATCTACCACGCGCCGTTTCCGTACGAACACCGCGGGCTGACGACCGAGCATGCGCTGGCCGCGCTCGACGAGATCTTCGAAAGCACCGTCGCCCCGGATCGCGTTGCGGCAATCATCTTCGAGCCGGTGCTGGGCGAGGGCGGATTCATCCCAGCGCCGCCTCGGTTCGTCGCCGAGCTGCAGCGGATTACGCAACGGCATGGGATCGTGTTGATCGCCGATGAGATCCAGACCGGCTTCGGACGCACCGGAACGTTCTTTGCTTGCGAACAGTACGGCCTGGAACCCGATCTGATGACCGTCGCCAAATCGCTGGCGGGCGGGTTACCGCTAGCGGCCGTAACCGGCAAAGCGGAGATTATGGACGCACCCGATCCCGGCGGTCTCGGCGGAACGTTTGCCGGAAACCCGGTCGCCTGCGCGGCGGCGCTCGCAACGTTCGACGTTATCGACGAGGCGTTTTTGATGCGCGCTCGCGAGATAGGCACGCGGCTCCGCGCCGCGCTGTGTTCCCTGCAAACGCGCTTTCCTCAAATCGAAGACGTGCGCGGCCTGGGGCCGATGGTCGCGATGGAGCTGACGTCCGGTGCCGAGGCGATCGTTGAGGCGGCCCGCGAGCGCGGGTTGCTGCTGCTGCTCGCCGGAAAACGCAACGTCATCCGCATCCTCGTACCGCTCGTCATCGAGGACGGGGATCTGGCGGCAGCGCTCGACATTCTGGCCGCGAGTACGGAGCGCGTACTCGGTTCGCAAACGACACGAGGTATGTGAAAAATTTCAAACGACAGAGATCGCGAAGTGTACGAGTATACGCAACAGGTCTTAGACTTAATCGACACGCGAGAGATTACGCCGGCGCAAGCCGATTGGATCACGCGGGAGACGGTCGAGTCATTTCGCGACCACATCAATCCCGGCTTTCTAGAATACCGCAAAGCCACCAGCGTCGAAGGTGCGGCGGCGGTCGTCGAGTGGTCGGACGCCGGCCCGAACTCATATCGCGACGTCAGCGGGCGCGAGTACCTCGATTGTTTGGGCGGCTTCGGTATCTTTAACGTCGGACACCGCCATCCCAAAGTCGTCAAGGCGGTCACGGACCAGCTCCGCCGGCAGCCGCTGCACAGCCAAGACCTGCTCGACCCGCTGCGTGCGATGCTCGCCAAGGCGCTCGCAATGATCGCGCCGCCGGGGCTCGAGTTTGCGTTTTTTTGCAACAGCGGCACCGAAGCCGTCGAAGGAGCGCTTAAACTCGCGCGCGCGTACGACGGGTCGAAGCAGACGATCGTGGCAGCCACCAAAGGCTTTCACGGCAAGAGCTACGGCTCGCTCTCGGCCAGCGCCAAAGCCGAGTTCCGGCGTCCGTTCGGGCCGATGCTCCCGAACATCGAGCACGTGCCGTTCAACGACTTGCCCGCGCTGGCCGACATGATGACGTCGTGCAAGGCGGTCGGCGAAGACGTCGGTGCGGTGCTGCTCGAACCGATCCAGGGCGAAGGCGGCGTCAACATTCCGTCCGACGCGTATCTGCCGGGCGTGCGCGACCTTTGCGACGAGTTCGGCGCGCTGCTGATTCTCGACGAAGTGCAGACCGGTATGGGCCGCACGGGGAAGATGTTTTGCTGCGAACACTACGGCGTCGCGCCCGACCTGATGTGTCTGGCTAAGGCGTTCGGCGGCGGCGTTATGCCGGCCGGCGCGGTGGTCGGGCGGCGCGACGTCTTCGCACGGCTGTTCGACAACCCGTTCCTGCACACGTCGACGTTCGGGGGCAATCCGCTGGCCTGCGCCGCGGCCCTGGCGACGATCAACGTTTTGATCGAAGAACGGCTCCCCGAGCGGGCCGCCAAGATGGGCGAGCGCATGCTCGCGGGCATTCGCCGCGGCGTTGCCGGGCACGAGGATCTGGTCGTAGACGTTCGTGGGATGGGCTTGCTGATCGCGCTGGAGTTCCGCGACCATGCGACCGGATTCGAGTTTGGTAAGCGGATGCTCGATCGCGGCGTGCTGGTGGCGGGAACGCTGGTTAACGCACGCACCATCCGAATCGAGCCGCCGCTAACCATTACGGAGGAGCAGGCCGATTACGTGTGTCAAGCTCTCGCCGACAGCGTGAACTCGATGTCCGGCCTCGCCAAAACGGGAGTATAGAAACCATGCAGACCGTGCCCGCTCGCCCGCCGGCGGATTCGCAAGCAATTCTTCGCAATCTGCCGCGCATCGGCGGAACGATTCCGATGTACGTCGACGGGCGCTGGAAACCGGCGGAGGACGGCGGTACGCGCGATCTCATCAATCCCGCCAACGGCGAGGTTATTGCGACCGTGGCCGAAGGCACGCACAGCGACGCGGAGCTGGCGATTCGAGCCGCGCGCAAAGCCTTCGACGAGGGCCCGTGGGGATCGATCGGCGCCGCCGACCGCGCGGCCCTGCTGTTGAAAGTCGCCGATGCGATCGACGCGCATCGGGACGAGTTCGTCCGCATCGACACGCTCAACAACGGTAAGCCGCTGCGCGAGTGCGAGTACGATGCGATCGACGCGGCCAACTGCTTCCGTTACTACGCGGGGCTCGCGACCAAACCGCACGGCCAGACCTTCGACGTGCCCGCGCCGTCGCAGAGCTTCACGGTTCGCGAACCCATCGGCGTCTGCGGCCAAATCGTTCCGTGGAACTATCCGCTCCTGATGGCGGTGTGGAAGCTCGCGCCGGCGCTCGCCGCCGGCAACGTCTGCGTGCTCAAGCCCGCCGAACTGACGCCACTTTCCGCGTTGCGCCTGGCGGCGATTTTCGAAGAACTCGAGTTTCCCGCGGGCGTCGTCAACGTCGTGATCGGCGCCGGTGCGACCGTGGGACACGCCATCGCGGCGAGCCTGCAGGTCGACAAGATCGCGTTTACCGGCGGCACGAAGACCGGCCGCAGCATCATGCGGGCGGCCACCTCGAACCTGAAGAAAATCTCGCTGGAACTCGGCGGAAAGTCGCCGAACGTCGTGTTCGCCGACGCCGATTTCGAGACCGCCGTCGACTACGCGCTCTTCGGGATTTATGCCAATGCCGGGCAAGTCTGTTCGGCCGGATCGCGTCTGGTACTCGAAAAGTCGCTGCACGGGCGTTTCATGGAACGCCTGGTCGAACGCGCGCGGAAGATTCGCGTCGGCGACGGATTCGACCCCAACACCGAAATGGGACCGATCGTGTCGCCGCTGCACCGCGAACGCGTCGAGTCCTACATTGCGATAGGGAACGAAGAGGGTGCCCGTCTGCTATGCGGCGGCAATCGCATGGGCGGTCCGCTCGCCGGCGGAAACTTCATCGAGCCGACGATTTTCGACGACACCGATCCGCAGATGCGCATCGTCCAAGAAGAAATCTTTGGGCCGGTTCTGGTCGTCCAGACGTTCGAAAGCGAAGCCGACGCGATTCGGATAGCCAACGATACGGTCTACGGATTGGCGGGCGCGGTCTTCACCCAAGACGCAGCCCGGGCGCATCGCTTCATTCGCAAGTTGCGCGCCGGAATTACGTGGATCAACACCTACCACCCAACCTATAACGAAGCGCCGTGGGGCGGTTACAAGCAGTCGGGCTTCGGCCGCGAACTGGGCACGTACGGCTACGATGCCTATACCGAAGTCAAGCAGATCAACGTCAACCTCGACGTCGTCCCCTCGGGCTGGTTCGCCGACTAGGGCGCGCCCCAGGTCACGGTTGCGATGACGGTGTCGTCTTCCTCGGGTGCGATCGTCCGCAGATCGAAGATCAGTCGCCCGTCGTCGACTCGAGCGACGATCGCCGGATTCTCACGGCGTAGGCCGGCAGCGAGCCGATCCGGGCGCGCGGCCGGGAGCGCAATCGCGATCGAGGCGATGCGCGCCTGCGGGAGCGCGCCGCCCCCGACGTAGGCGTCGCTCTCGACGATCGTCGAGCCGGGCATTGCAGCGAGATACGGTTTGGCGCGTTCGCGCAGTTCGTCGAGCGTCGTGCCGAGCATGCGGTAGAGTGGAATGCGCTCGCGCGACGCGCGATCGCGATACAGATGCAGCGTTCCCGCGAGCGCGGCGAGCGTCATTTTGTCGACGCGTAAGGCGCGCAGCAGCGGATTGGCACGCAGGCGCGCGATCAAGGGCGCGCGCCCCACGATGAGACCGGCTTGCGGGCCCCCGAGCAGTTTGTCGCCCGAAAACGTTACCAGCCCGATCCCGTCGCCCAACGCGTCGCGAACCGTCCGCTCGCGCGGCAATCCGTACTCGGCGAGATCGACGAGCGCGCCGCTGCCGAGATCCTCGACGACCGGCACGCCCGCACGCCGTCCGAGCGCGGCGAGTTCTTTGCCGCCGACCTCGTGGGCGAAGCCTTCGATTCTGTAATTCGACGGATGGATTCGCAGCAATACGGCGGTGCGCGGCGACAGCGCACCCTCGAAATCGCGCAAATACGTGCGATTCGTCGTTCCCACCTCACGCAAGACGGCGCCGCTGCGCTCCAGCACTTCGGGGATGCGAAACCCGCCGCCGATCTCGACGAGCTGACCGCGCGCGACGATGACCTCGCGTCCCCTAGCGAAGGCTTCCAAAACCAGCAGCACGGCCGCGGCGCAGTTATTCACCACGAGCGCGTCCTCGGCGCCGGTTACGTCGCGAATCGAACCGGCTACGCGATCGTACCGCGAGCCGCGTTCGCCGGCGGCCAGATCGTATTCGAGATTCGAGTAACCGTGGGAGAGCCGGTCGATCGCCGATAAGGCGTCGCGCGCGACCGGAACGCGGCCCAGATTCGTATGCGCGATAATGCCCGTTGCGTTGATCACCGGAATCATGTCGTGCAGCCGAACGTCGCCGAGTCGCTCGACGACGGCCGCGACGATGGCCTCGTAGGAGCGTTCTTCGCCGGAAGCACGCGCGCGATCGAGCACTCGCTCGACCGCGCGTTTAATCGTCGCTCGTCCGAGCGTCGCCGCGTATTCGGCGACGGCGGGCTCTTCCAGCAAGCGATGCACGGCCGGCGGCCGCCGGCGTTCGTCCACGTTGCCGCTTAGGTTACGTGCTTGCCGAGCATCGACGTGATGACGTTCTCGGGAACGTATCCAACGATACGGTCCACCGGTTGGCCGCCCTTGAAAAGGATCAGGCACGGAATTCCGGAGACCTGATACTGGCCGGCTAAACTCGGATTGTCGTCGGTGTTCAACTTCACGAACTTCGCCTTGCCGGTGTGCGCGGTCGCGATTTTTTCCACGACCGGCCCGAGCATCTTACACGGCCCGCACCACGGGGCCCAGAAGTCCACCAGCACCGGCTGGTTGCTCTGTAACACTTCGCTGTCGAAGCTCGTCTCCGAAACCTCTGCTAATGCGCTCATAAATTGCTGTTTCGATTCCTCCGGTTGTTGGAACTCACTCGCGCGACCTCCGGGTTGCAACCTCGGCCTAGCCGGCTGCGGCTAGAGCTCGGGCTGCGCGGGCTCGCCGGTGATGTCGGTGATCTGCTTTGCCTGTTTGCCGAGATTGGTGATCGCGATGACCTCCTCACCGTCCCCGAGACGCTGCAGGCGCACGCCCTTGGCGTCCCTCCCGGTCTTGCGAATCTCGCCGACCTTCAGACGGATGACCTGATTGCCCGACGTGATCATGAGGAGTTCGTCGTCGGGCGCGACCAGAATCTGATCGATGACCTGCCCGATGTCGTCGCGCTGGCGAGCGAACGCTTTGACGCCCTTGCCGCCTCGCGACGTATGCCGGTAGTCGTCGATCGGCGTACGCTTTCCAAACGCCAGCGACGTCACCAGCAGGACCTCGCGGCGGCCGTCTTCGACCATGCCCATCGCGACGATCGCGTCGCCGCTCTCCAGGGTCATCGCTTTGACGCCGCGCGCGTTGCGGCCCATCGGCCGCACGTTCTTCTCGTTGAAGTGCACCGCCATGCCGTGGATCGAACCCAGGATGATGTCGTGCGAGCCGTCCGAAAGATCCACGGCCAGCAGTTCGTCGCCGTCGTCGAGATTGATGGCGTTGAGACCGTTGCGGCGAACGTTGGAGAACTCTTCGAGCTTGGTCTTCTTGATGACGCCGCGCTTGGTCACCATGACGAGATATTTTTCGCCTCCGAACTTGTCGATCGGAAAGACGGCCGAAACTTCCTCGCCGGGCGGCAGGGTCAAGAGGTTGACCAGCGCGGTGCCGCGGGCCTGACGCGTCGTGTCGGGGATTTCGTATCCGCGAAGGCGATAAACGCGCCCCTTGTTCGTGAAGAAGAGCACGTGATCGTGCGTCTTGGTCACGAAGAAGTTGGCCACCACGTCCTCGCGCTTGAGGTTCGATATGCCGGTAACGCCGCGTCCGCCGCGGTTCTGGGTGCGGAACGTATCCACCGTGACGCGCTTGATGTAGCCGCCGACGGTGTAGGTGACGACGACGTCGATGTTCGGAATCAACTGCTCCATCGACATCTCGTCTTCGGCGGGTTCGATCGACGTGCGTCGCGCGTCGCCGAACCGCTTTTTGATCTCGAGCGTCTCGCTTTTTACGATTTGGGCGACCCGGCGGGGACTGTCCAGAATGTCCTGCAGCTCCGCGATCGTCTTGATCAGCTCGGCGTACTCGTCCTCGATCTTCTGGCGCTCGAGCCCAACCAGCGTCCGCAGGCGCATGTCGACGATGGCTTGGGCCTGCACGTCCGTAAGGCTGAACCGGGCGGAAAGGCGCTGCTTGGCTTCGTCGGTGGTCTGGCTGGCCCGGACGATCTCGATGACTTCGTCGATGTTGTCCAGCGCGATGCGATAGCCTTCGAGCAGGTGCGCGCGTTCTTCGGCTTTGCGCAAATCGTAACGCGTTCGCCGCGCTATGACGTCCTTGCGATGCGCGATGAAGTGCTCGAGCAGCTGCTTGAGCGAAAGCACTTGTGGCTCGAGCGCCACCGATCCGTCCGCGCGCGGCGGGCCGGTCGGGACCAGCGCGAGCATGTTGAAACCGAAGCTCGCCTGCAGCGGCGTGTGTTTGAACAGCTGGTTGAGCACGACTTTCGGCGTCGCGCTCTTCTGCAGTTCGACGACGACTCGCATGCCCTTTCGGTTGGACTCGTCGTCGAGGCGCGCGATGCCTTGAATGCGTTTTTCCGAGTGCGCCTCGGCGATGGCTTCAATGATTCGCGATTTGTAGACCTGATACGGGATCTCGGTAATCACGATCTTGTGTCGTCCGCGATCCTCGACGATCTCGGCCTTGCCGCGGATGGCGATCGACCCGCGACCGGTCCGGTACGCTTCGCGAATCATCTCGTGTCCAAGAATCGTGCCGCCGGTTGGAAAATCGGGGCCTTTGACGATATCGGCCAGCGCGTCGTCGCCGGTCTCGGGGTCGTCGACCAACGCTGCGATCGCGTCCGAGATCTCGCCGAGATTGTGCGGCGGAATGTTCGTCGCCATTCCGACGGCAATGCCCGACGAACCGTTGATCAGCAACTGCGGAAGGCGCCCGGGCAGAACGCTCGGCTCCATGCCCTGGTTGTCGAAATTGGGAACGAACCCGACCGTTTCTTTGTCGATATCGGCCAGCACCTCGAGCGCGATGCGGTCGAGACGCGCTTCGGTATAACGGTACGCCGCCGGTGGATCCGGATCGATCGATCCGAAGTTGCCGTGCCCGTCGACCAGCGTATATCGCAGGGTGAAGTCCTGCGCCAACCGCACCAGCGCGTCGTACACCGATTGATCCCCGTGCGGATGATAGCTCTTGAGGACTTCGCCGATGATGCCGGCGCACTTGCGGTGCTGCTTGTTGGGGTCGAAACCCATCTCGCGCATCGCATACAGAATGCGCCGCTGCACCGGCTTGAGCCCGTCGCGCACGTCGGGTAGCGCGCGCGACGCAATCACGGACATCGCGTACGAGAGATAGCTCTCGCGCATCTCGTCCTCGACGTTAACCTGTTGGATGATGTCGATGTTCAAATCTTCAAACGCTCGCTTCGCTGTTTTACGAGAGCATCGCAATAAATTGGCAACCTAGGTTACCGATTTCTAGATGTTTCCTTGAGATGCGGGAATCCCCTCGGATCTGCGGAGGAGTTGCCGTTTCGCGGCGGTAAGGGTGACTCGACCACGCTAGTGGAGGTCCTTTCTCTGTGCGGCCCTTGATGTTTCTCACGATTGCGATGCTCGTCTCCGGATGCGGCGCCGGCGCCGGCGCCGGCGGCGGGAGTTCCGCGCTGCCCCAGCCTACGACGGCACCGCCCGTTGGCGACCCGATCAAACATCTCGTGGTGATCGTTCAGGAGAATCGCAGTTTCGATAACCTCTTTGCCGGTTTCCCCAACGCCGATACGACCACGCACGGTACGACCAGCACCGGAAAGGTCGTTCCGCTCACGAAGGTCGAGCTCGAATCCAATGGTAATTATGCGCACGGAATCGACCTCGCGCACGGCCACCCGGAGTGGGTCACCGAGTACGACGGCGGCAAGATGGATGGGTTCGACAAGATCGACTTCAACAATTCCGGCGGACCACCGGCCGGGCTCTATCCGTACGCGTACGTCGACCGCAACGAAATCACCGAATACTGGGCGCTCGCCTCGAAGTACGCGCTTGCCGATCACATGTTCGTCGACGTCGGCAGCGGCAGCTTTACGTCGCATCAGGATTTGATCGCGGCAACGACCTACCTCAACGCGAGCACGAGCTTCATGGATTATCCCAGCGCCGTTCCGTGGGGCTGCGACGCGAATCCGAGCGCGCGCTCGACCATCTACGTCAAGCCCAACGACCTGCGCATATTCGGCGGTCCGTTCCCCTGCGTGACGGCGTATCCGACCTTAGCCGACGCGCTCGACGCCAAGAAGATCACGTGGGCGTACTACGCACCGCACGTTACCGGTCCGGAGCACGATCCGGGCGGTTGGGTATGGTCGGCATTCGACGTCATCAAGAACGTTCGATACGGCAAAGACTGGGCCAACATAAAATCGCCCAACGACGCGATTTTCAGCGACATCGCGAACGGCACGTTGCCGCAGATGTCGTGGGTCATTCCCGACGAAGCCGATTCCGATCACCCGCAGTCGGGCCGGAATACCGGGCCGTCGTGGGTCGCATCGGTCGTCAACGCGATCGGAAAGAGCAAGTACTGGAATTCGACGGCAATCGTCATCGTGTGGGACGATTGGGGCGGCTGGTACGATAACGTTGCGCCGCCGCAACTCGATTGGCTCGGACTGGGGGGACGGGTACCGATGATCGTCGTGTCTCCCTACGCACGTCCCCATTACATTTCCAAAACGACCTATGAGTTGGCCGGCATCGTGAAGTACGCCGAGGAGACGTTTGGGCTCGAGCCGATGTCAAAGTTCGGTTCGGCGTACGCAGTGGATACTCGATCGGCGTCGATTTCCGACTGCTTGAACTACGCGCAGTCGCCGACTGCTTTTAGTGCGCTTCCGACGCGGTATCCGGCGTCCTACTTCCTCCATCGCCCGCCGTCGAATCTCGCGGTGGACGAGCAGTAAACCGCGAGCCCGCCGCGCCCTTACGACGAACGTTTCCGAACGAATCGCAGCTGTGCGCCTTCGCCGCCGAATTCGCGCGGCGGCTCCGGCCGGGCGACGTCGTGGCGCTATCCGGCCCGCTCGGGGCGGGTAAAACCACGTTCGTGCGCGCCGTGGTTCGAGCGCTTCACCGTGCCGATCAAACCTCGAGCCCGACGTTCACGTTTTGGCATCGCTATCAAGGCCGGCCGCCGATCGACCACGTCGATCTTTTTCGCATCGGCGATCCGAACGAACGCACCGAGCTCGGGCTCGAGGAAGCGTTCGACGACGCCGACTCGATCGTGCTGGTCGAGTGGTGGCAAAACGCACCGGACCTGATTCCTGCGCGGCGCTACGAAATCGAGATCGACGGCGCCGGGGCCACGCCTCGAACCGTCGTGCTCCGCGAGCCCGCGTGAACGTCCTCGCAATCGACGGAGCCCTGGGCGCTTTTTCGGTGGCATTTGCCGACCGCGGGACGATCGTCGCGGGTCGCTCGCTGACCGGGAACGTGGCTCTCGAAATGGGGCTTTCGATGCTGCGCGAGGTGATGCGGGAGGCGTCGGTCGCACCCCGGCAGCTCGACCGGCTCGCGGTCGGGATCGGGCCCGGTGGATTTACCGGCTTGCGGGTCGCGATTGCCTACGCAAAATCACTGGCGCAAGCCTGGGACCTCCCGCTGGTTCCGGTTTCGTCCTTCGATTCGCTCGAGTATGGGACGGATCGCGACCCCGTTCTGACAATCGTCGCCGGCCGCCCGGGCGTCATCTCGGCGCGCTTCCGGGCCGGGTTCGATATCCGGCGCGCCTCCGGGCGAATCCACGAGGTACTGGCCGAAGTGCTGCCCGGCCGCCCGTCGCCCCTGTCGGTGGTCGGGGCCTCGAAGGACGTTCTTGCCGAGCTTGCCGAAGGCGGCATTATCGTGCAATCCCTCGACCCGCTCGTGACGCCTCCCGCTGCCGCCGTCGCGCTGGCGGCCGCATCGCGCGCCGCGGCGCCGAGCGTTCATGCGGTGCGAGCCGACTACGGCGAACTTCCCGCGGCCAAAGTGCCCAAACTCTAAGCCGGTTTACTCGTACGATGAAGATGGAACTGGACGCACCTCAAGCGCAACGGCCGGATCGCCTGTCGATCGTTCCGATGGCGTCGTCCGACGTTTCCGCGGTCACGCGCATCGAACGCGCCTCGTTTTCGACGGTGTGGCCCGCCGACGCGTTCTTCAACGAACTCGGCACCAACAAGTTGGCGCACTACTTCGTCGGGCGCATCGACGGCCGAATCGTCGCCTACGGCGGGATTTGGGTGATCCTGGAAGACTCGCACGTTACGACGCTCGCGGTCGATCCGGACTACCGCGGCAAACGATTCGGCGAAGTCATGTTGCTGCGGCTCATCGACGAGGCACTGGACCGCGGTGCGGCGTGGATGACGCTCGAAGTGCGCGAAAGCAACGCCGTCGCCCAGCAACTCTACCGTAAGTACGGTTTTACGACCGTGACGATGCGGCGCGGCTACTACAGCGACGACAACGAGAGCGCGCTGGTCATGTGGGCCGGCAACCTCAAGAGCGAACTCTACCGCAACCGCCTCCACGTGCTGCGTGCGCGCAGCGAGGTTTGACGTTCGCATCGAGGCGGCGCTCTGACGTTTAGCGAACTGGCGCGGCGCGTGCGGGCGCGGCTCGGTCAGGATCACCGCTACGAACACAGCGTGCGCGTCGCCCGGTGCGCGGACGTGCTGGCGCAATGCCACGGCCTCGACGCCTCCAAAGCCCGGCTCGCCGGTATGCTGCACGATCTCGCGCGGCTCTACGCCCCGGCACGGCTGATCGCGGAGTGCGACCGGCGCGGCATGCCGATCGACGAATTCGAACGGGCGAATCCGGTGGTGCTGCACGCGCGCCTCGGCGCGGCCATCGCGAGCGAAGCCTTCGACGTGCGCGACGCCGACGTTCTGTCCGCCATCGAAAAGCACACGACCGCGGCCGGCGAAATGTCGCCGCTCGACTGTACGATCTATTTGGCCGACGGGCTCGAGCCCGGACGAGACTTTCCGGAACGCGCCGCGTTATGGCACCTAGCGACGCACGACATCGAGAACGCGATGCGCGCGACGCTACTTCACACGTTTCACTATCTCTCACAAAAGGGAATCCCGGTCGCACCGCAAACCGTGGCCGCGGCTCGGACGCTCGGTCTAGATTTGAAGGAGGTTCACTCATTCGCGAATTGATCGACGTCGTGCGCGACGCAGCGCTCGACAAAAAAGGCGAAGAGTTTACGGCCATCGACGTCGGCGGCCGCACGATCTTAGCCGACACGTTTGTCATCGTTACGGGCCGGTCGAAGATTCAAACGCGAGCGATCGCCGACGCCGTCGTGGATGCCGTTAAGCACGACGGCCGCTCCGTTTCACGAGTCGAGGGTTATGCCGACGGCGGGTGGATCCTCATCGACCTCGCCAACGTGATCGTCCACGTTTTCACGCCCGAGCAGCGCACGTTTTACAATATCGAGCGCCTGTGGTCGGAGGTCGCCAAGCGACAGGCTCAAAGCTCGTGAAAACCCGCCGCCCAACCCATGAAACGCGCTCGGCGCGCGCTCGGCGAGATTTTTGGAAACGCCTGGCCATTTGGATATTCATCGCGTTCTTCGCGCTAAGCGTGGCCGGCGGACTCATCGTCATCAGCCTCAGCTCGCGCTAGTTCGCGGGCCCGGCGGGATAAATTGTCGACAATGTGCAAGTGCCCCCGAATGCACACACTTGCCGAAGACGTGGGCACGCTCCACGCGCGCTACGTCCTAACCCCGTGGGTGGCCCAGGGCGGCCGCCGGCCGCCGACCATCGTTCGCGGCGAAGGCTCCTACATCTACGATTCCGACGACAAGCGTTATCTGGACTTCTCGGCCGGACTGGTGGCGGTGAATCTCGGCCACGGACATCCGGCCGTCGCCGAGGCCATCGCCCAACAGGCGCGCCGCCTGGCCTACGCCTCGCCAAGTTTCGGGAACGACAAACGCGCCGAACTGGCACGGGCGATCGTCGAGATCGCTCCCTGGTCCGAGGGCGGCCGGATCTTCTTCACGACCGGCGGCGGAGAAGCCAACGAAGACGCCGTCAAGTTTGCGCGCGCGTTGACCGGACGGCACAAAGTGTTGACGGCGTACCGGTCGTTCCACGGCTCGGCGCCTGGCGCCGGTACGCTGACCGGTGAAAGCCGGCGCTGGCCGAACGAGCCGGGCATTCCGGGCGTGGTGCATTTCTTCACACCCTTTCCGTATCGCAGCCCATTTCACACCCGCGACGCCTCGGAAGAGCTGGAACGCGCCGTGGCGCATCTCGAGGAGGTCGTCACCTACGAAGGCGGTGACCGGATCGCCGCGCTATTGATCGAGCCGGTCGTCGGATCCAACGGCGTCATCGTCTATCCCGACGGGTACCTGGCGCGGTTGCGCGATCTCTGCGACCGCCACGGCATACTCTTGGTCTTCGACGAGGTCATGACCGGGTTCGGGCGCACCGGCGAAGCGTTTGCTTCGCAGCGTTTCGGCGTCGTGCCCGATCTGTTCACGTTTGCCAAAGGCGTGACGTCGGCGTACGTGCCGCTCGGCGGCGTGGCCGTGCGCGAATCGCTGGCCGCGCATTTTGATACCCGGCCGCTCCCCAGCGGCCACACGTTTAGCGGTCATCCGCTGGCGGTTGCAGCCGGCCTCGCCGCGGTTACCGCCTATCGCACGGAGGGTCTGTTCGAACGCGCGCGTGAGATGGAAGGCCGGCTGCGCAGCCATTTTGACGAGCTGCAGCGACGCCATCGCGCGATTCTCGGCGAGGTTCGGGGAGTCGGCGCGTTCTTCGGTTTGGAACTCGTTAGCGACGCCGCGACGCGGCAGCCGCTGGTCGCGTGGCAAGGCACGCAGTCGATGCAGCCGTTTTTCGACGACCTGCTGTCGCGCGGATTGTACGCGTTTGGCCGTTACAACGTCGTCGTCGTTTCTCCGCCGTTGACCGCGAGCGCGAGCGAACTCGACGAAGCCGCCGAGATTTTCGACGCGGCGCTTGCGAAGCTCGAAGGAGGGCGCTAACCGTGGACCTTTCCGTACTCGACCCAGCGACGCGCGAGGTCATCGGCCGAGTTTCCGTGGCCGGCCGCGACGACGTCGCCCGCGCCGTCGCTGCGGCGCGCGAAGCGTTCGCGTCCTGGTCCAACGTTCCGGTCGTCGAGCGAGCGCGCCTGATGTTCCGATACGCCGACGCCCTCGAACGACGGCGCGAAGACTTGGCGGTCTCGGTGGCTCGCGAAAACGGCAAGACGATCGCCGACGCCCGCGCCGAAGTCCGGCGGGGGATCGAGGCCGTCGAGTTTTCGTGCGGCATGCCGTCGCTGATGATGGGCGATGCGCTGCCCGACATCGCGCCTGGGATCGATTCGATATCGGTGCGGTATCCGCTGGGCGTCTGCGCCGGCATCACGCCGTTCAACTTTCCCGCCATGATTCCACTGTGGATGATCCCGATGGCCCTGGCTGCCGGCAACACCTTCGTGCTCAAACCGTCACCGCAGACGCCGCTCACCGCGGAGATGCTTGCCTCCATCGCCCGGGAGTGCGCCTTCCCCGCCGGGATCTTCACGGTCGTGCACGGCGGCGCCGAAACGGTCGACGCGCTGATCGAGCATCCCGATGTGGCGGCCGTTTCATTCGTCGGATCGTCGAACGTAGCCCGCCGGGTGCAAGAACGCGCCGTCCGCGCGCACAAACGCGTTCAGGCGCTCGGCGGCGCGAAAAATTTCCTCGTCGTTATGCCCGACGGCGTTACCGCAGCGACGGTAGCAGCGGCGATCGGCTCGGCCTTTGGCGGCGCCGGCCAGCGCTGCCTGGCGGGTTCGGTGGTCGTGGCGGTCGGCGACGCCGGCGACCGTTTCGTGCCGATGCTGGTGGACGCGGCAAAACGGTTGCGTCTCGGTCACGGCACCGATGCCGCGGTCGACATGGGCCCGGTCGTCAGCGACGACGCGATCGAACGGATTAACGGATACGTCGAGCGCGCGCGCGCATCCGGCGCGCACGTACTACTCGAACCGGGAACCGCACCCCGCGGCGGTTCGTTCGTCTCGCCGGCGATCTTCGACCACGTCGATCCCGCCAGCGAGCTGGCGCGCGACGAAATCTTCGGGCCGGTGCTCGCCGTCGTGCGCGCCGCATCCCTCGACGAAGCCATCGCCGTCGCCAATGCCTCGCGCTACGGTAATGCCTCGTCCATCTTCACGGCCGACGGCGGAAGCGCCCGCAAGTTCGCCGCGCGCATCGCGGTGGGTATGGTCGGCATCAACATCGGCGTCGCGGCACCGATGGCGTTCTTTCCGTTCGGCGGCGTCAAAGATTCGATTTTCGGCGATTTGCGCTGCCACGGTAAGGATGCCGTTGCGTTCTACACGCAGCAGCGCGTCGTCATCAGCCGATGGCCGGCGTGAACGAGCCGGCCGCCTTACGCTCCGGATCGCTGACGTTCCTCGAGGTGCTGGCAACCTCGGTGGCGCTCATCGGCCCGAGCATGACGCCGATTCTGATTGCGCCGTACATCTTTGCCAATGCGGGCAACGGTACGTGGCTTGCCTATGCGTTCGGCGGCACGATGCTCGTTTTCGTCGCCCTCAACATCAATCAATTCACGCGACGGTCGAGCGCCGCCGGATCGATGTACGGATACGTCGCGGATAATCTCGGCCCGATGCTGGGCGCGATCGCCGGCTGGTCGCTGCTGTGGGCCTACGGATTCGTGGCCGCGGCGGTGCTGGGTGCGATGGCGCTGTTTACCGAGATTTTTCTCGATAGCATCGGACTGCACGCTCCCGCGATCGCGATCGTCTGCACGATCGCAATCGTCGCTTGGCAAGCGGCGTATCGCGGGGTCCAGGTCTCTGCGATTCTCATGCTCGTTCTCGAGGCAATTTCGGTCGTCGTGATCTGCGTGCTGGTAGGCATCGTCCTGCTGAAGCACGGGCCGTCGATCGATTCGGCTCAGATCACGCTGCGGGGCGGCTTTCCCAACATCGGCCTGGCGATCATGTTCGCGGTTTTCAGTTTCGTCGGATTCGAAAGCGCGACGGCCTTCGGTGCCGAAGCGAAGAACCCGCTGGTGACGATCCCTCGGGCCGTGCTCGGCAGCGTCGTCTTCGTCAGCATCTTCTTCATCGTGGCCACGTATGCCGAGATTCTCGGCCTGGCGCACGCGGCCAAGCCGCTGGACCAAGAAACGTTTCCGCTGGGTACGCTGGCCGATATTTTCAAGGTCGGATACCTTCGCATTCCGATCACGATCGGGGCGCTTTGCAGCGCGTTTTCGGTTTGTCTGGCATGCATAACGACGGCCGGACGGGTCGCTTATGCGATGGCCGCCGCAAAGCTCTTACCTTCGGCGTTCGCCCGCATTGAGCCCAAGCACGACACGCCCAACGTCGCGGTCACCGTCGTGACCGGCTTAACCCTTCTGGTAGCCGTCGTTTCCCTGGCCGCACGCGTCGCGCCGATCGATATTTTCAACAACTGCGGCACGCTGAGTTCTTTCGGCTTCATCGTGATCTACGCGCTCATCTCGATCGCCGCCGGCGTCTACGTAAAACGCCAGCGTGAAATGCGTTCGATCGATTTTGCAATTTCGGTGGCCGCCGTACTCCTGTTGCTCGTGCCCGCGGTCATGCTCTTCTATTCCGTACCGGCGCCGCCGCAACGCTGGTTCGTGTATTACTTCCTGATTTTCCTGGCGGCCGGATGGGCGTGGTTCGCGGCGACGCGCCGCAACGGTCGCACGCCGCGCACGGACTCCACGCCGTGAACGACGTACGATTCGATCGCGCTTCGACGGCAACGCGCGTGGCCGCCGTTCTGCGCGACCGGATCGCCGGCGGCGCGATGGTTCCGGGAGCGCGCATCGTCGAACTCGAGGTGGCGCGCGAGCTGGGCGTCAGCCGCAGCCCGATCCGGGAAGCGCTGCTCAAGCTTTCCGAAGAGGGGATCGTCTCGATCCTCCCGTACCGCGGCGCGATCGTGGCCCCGCTGCGGCGCGAGCGTTTCGTCGAACTGATGGAGTTCCGGCTCGCGCTCGAGCGCTTTGCGCTGGATCGTTTCATCGAGCGCGCGGACGAAACCGCGCTTGCCGAACTGCGCGAACGCGTCGAAGCGATGCGTCGCGCCCTGCGCGGCGACAACCGGCGAGACGCCGTTGACGAAGACTTGGCGCTGCATCGCGCGATCGTGGCAATGGCGGGCAACGCCCTGCTCGAGCGCGCGTACGACAGTCTGCTCGCCCAGATTCGACTCTACATCGACGTCACCAGCGCGCGATACGAGCGAGCCGAGGACCTCGCCGAGGAACACGAAGCGCTGTTGGCCGCCATCGGACGGCGCGCATTCTTGGAGGCGCGCCAGGTGCTCGACGCGCATATCCTGCACGGTTTCGACGAGCTGCTCTTCGACGAAACCCGACCGCGACGGGAACGCTCGCCGGGCGCAGGAGCGCGCTAGCGAAACTTCGCAAAACGCCACCGGTAGGAACGCTCGGAGGTACCGCCCCATGAAACGCCTAGCCGCGCTCGCCGCCCTCGCGCTCGCATCGACGATTTCGGCTCTACCGGCTGCCGCGCGCGAGTACGTTCAGGACCAAGCCGGCATGTTCTCGGCCGGCACGGTAGCCGCGCTCAATACGCGGATCGCCGGTTTCAACGCCCAGACCGGCAAGGAAATCGTCGTCGTGACGGTGCCCTCGCTGGCCGGAGCGACGTTGCCGGACGCCGCGAACGGCGCCTTCGCGCAACGGAACGTCAACGGCGTATTGGTCTTTATCGCCCGCGACGAGCGCCGCGACATCATCGTGCCGGACCGTGCCGGCGTGCAGGCCGGCTGGTTTACACCCGACGTGCTGCGCTCCGTCCGCGCGTCGATGGAGTCGCAGTTTCGCAGCGAAGACTACGATGCCGGCGTCACGACGGGCGTCGACGGCATCCTCAACGTGTATCGCGCCCATCTTGGGAATTTGCGCCACCCTAGCTCGAACTCGGCGGGTGCGCCGATGACGTCGCCGAGCTTGCCGTCAACCGGAGGATTCCATATCTCCATGTTTTGGTGGATCATCATCATCGTCGTGGGCTTCCTGATTTTGCGCTCGGTCATGCGATCGCTCTCGGGACCGCGTTACGGCGCGCCCGGCATGCCGCCGAGCGGCCCGGGCGGAGTTCCGCCGGCCGGCTACGGCGCGGGGTACGGCGGCGGCGGGAGCTTTTGGAGCGGACTACTCGGCGGCCTAGGCGGCGCGTGGCTCGGGAATGAGATGTTCGGCCAGCACGGCGGAGGGGGCGGCGCGCTCGGCCCAGCCGACGCCGGGCAAGCCGGAACGCCGGACGCAGGCGGCGGGTGGGGCGGCAACGCGGGCGGCGACGCGGGCGCCGGCTGGCAAAGCGACGCGGGTCAAGCCGACACGAGCGGCGCGAGCGGCGGCGATTGGAGCGGCGGCGGTTTCGGCGGAGACGGCGGCGGCGGTGACTCTGGTGGCGGCGGCGGAGATTCCGGCGGCGGCTGGTGACGCGCGTCGGCGGTTGGAAGGGCAGTAGTTTGTAAGGCGTCGGGAGTAAGCAACGTGCATGCTACGTTTGTTGGGCTGCGCCCTCGCCTTCATCCTTATCTCGCCATCGTGGATCAGCATTGCTCGGGCCGCGACCGCCGGCCCGACGCACGTCGACGCTTCGTATTTCGCCGGCCTGCACTGGCGCGCCATCGGGCCGTTTCGCGGCGGCCGCGCGCTGGCCGTTACGGGCGTGCCCGGCCAACCCGAACACTTCTATTTCGGCGCGGTCGACGGAGGCGTCTGGGAAAGCCTCAACGCCGGCCGAACGTGGAACCCGATTTTCGACGGCGAGCCGGTCGGTTCGATCGGTGCCATAGCGGTAGCCCCGAGCAGTCCCCGGACGATCTACGTCGGAACCGGCGAGGCCGATATGCGTTCCGACATCGCCTACGGCAACGGCGTCTATAAGTCCACCGACGGCGGGACGACGTGGGTCCATCTCGGGCTCGACGACACGCGGCAAATCGGCAGCATCGCGGTCGATCCGCGCGACGCGAACGTCGCATACGTCGCCGCACTCGGCCATGCGTACGGCCCGAACGCCGAGCGCGGCGTCTTCAAGACGGTGGACGGCGGAAAAACGTGGAGCAACGTGCTCTATAAAGACGCCGACACCGGCGCCATCGATCTGGCAATCGATTCGCGCGCTCCCAACGTCGTCTATGCCGCGCTTTGGGAAACGCGCCGTCCGCCTTGGAACGTGTATCCGCCCTCCAACGGACCCGGCAGCGGCCTGTACAAGTCGACCGATGCGGGCGCCACCTGGCACCGCCTGACCGACGGCCTTCCGGCCAAGATCGGCCGCATCGGCATCGCCCTGTCGCCGGCGAGTTCGACCCGCGTCTACGCGCTGGTCGATTCCGACACGGCCCACGGCGGGGTGTATCGTTCCGACGACGCCGGTGCGACGTGGACGCGAACCGATGGCGATCACCGCATCTGGCAGCGGGGTTGGTATTTTGCCGGCATAACCGCCGACCCGAAAAATTCCGACGTTGCGTACGTGATGAACACATCGGTTTACCGTTCGAACGACGCCGGCAAGAACTTCGTCGCGATCAAGGGTGCGCCGGGCGGCGACGATTATCACGCGCTGTGGATCGAGCCCAACGATCCCACGCGCATGATCCTCGGCAGCGATCAAGGCGTGGTGGTGACGGTCGACGGCGCCGCGACGTGGAGTTCGTGGTATAACCAGCCGACGGGTCAGTTCTATCACGTTGCGGCCGACGATCGGCTCCCATACTGGCTGTACGGCGCGCAGCAAGACTCCGGCGCCGCCGCCGAACCCACGCGCAGCAAATACGCGCATATTTCGAACTGGGACTTTCATCCGATCGACGTCGGCGGCGAAAGCGGTTCGATCGCACCCGACCCACGCCATCCGGGGCTCGTCTACGGCGGGACGGTAACCGCCGAGCGAATCGATACGGGTTGGGAACGCAATCTCGATCCGACGCTCGACCATCCCGATACGATTTGGCGCAACGCCTGGACGCTGCCGATCGCGTTTTCGCCGGCCGATCCGCGCTCGCTGTATGCCGCTCACCAAAAGATCTTTCGCTCGCGCGACGGCGGAGAAACGTGGACGATCGTCAGCCCGGATCTCAGCCGGCCAGACGAAGGCACCCCTTCGAATCTCGACGCCGGCACGCTCGCCGACACCAATGGAATCGCGCGGCACGGCGTCGTGTATACGATCGCGCCGTCACCGCTGCGGGCCGGCATAATCTGGGCCGGAACCGACGACGGGTACGTGTGGTTGACGCGCGACGGCGGCGCGCGCTGGCACAACGTCACGCCGCCGGCGCTCGCGCCGTGGAGCAAGGTCGGAACGATCGAAGCCTCGCACTTCGACGCGCACACCGCGTATGCCGCGATCGACCGGCATCGCCTGGAAGACTACCACGCCTACATTTACCGAACGCACGACGGTGGAAAGTCGTGGACTGAGGCTACCAACGGCATTCCCGACGGGTCGTTCGTAAACGTCGTCCGCGAAGATCCGCAGCGCCGCGGCCTGCTCTACGCCGGAACCGAAAAAGGCCTCTACGTTTCGTTCGACGACGCCGCGCACTGGCAAGCCCTGCAGCGCAATCTTCCGGTCACGTCGGTGCGTGACGTCGCCGTGCACGCAAACGATCTCGCGATCGCCACTCACGGTCGCGCGTTTTGGGTTATGGACGACGTCACGCCGCTTCGCCATCTGGCTGACGCGGTCGCTAGCGGCGGGAACTATCTGTTTGCTCCCTCACCCACCTACCGGCTGCGGCCGGGAAACGACGAAGGAACGCCGTTGCCGTTGGACGAGGCCTACGCGCAGAATCCCACCACGGGCGTGAACGTCGATTACTATCTCGCGGGAGCGGCGCGGACGCCCGTCGTGATCGAGGTGCGCGGATCGGACGGCGGCGTGCTGCGCCGCTGGTCGAGCGCCGACAAGCCCGCAACGATCGACCCGAAGGCGATCACCGTCGTACCGTCCTGGATTTCGGTCGCGCCGCTGCCCTCGGCAGACGCGGGCGCGCATCGCTTCGTCTGGACATTTCAAACGAAAAACGACGATGGTCCGCTGGCGCCGCCGGGCTTCTACACGATCCGCATGAGCGTCGACGGCACGTCCTATTCGCGCACGGTTCGCCTGCTCCGCGACCCGCGCATCGCCGCCGGCGACGCCGACTTACGCGCGCAGTACGACCTCGCGATCGCGATCGAAGCCTTGCGTGCGCGGGTCGCCGCCGCCCGGCTGCGCGCGCAAAAGCTGGCCCACGAATCGTTGCCCGCCGATCGGGCGCGAGTGCTGCGGGTCGAGATCGTGGGTGAGGCGCTCCCCGACAACCCCGACGACTCCATGGGCGCCTACTCGCACGACGTGACCAGCTTTCGGTATCTCGAGGGCGCCCTAGACTATCTTGAAAGCGCCGTCGAGAGCGGCGATGCCGCACCGACGCCCGACGCGCGCAGCGCCTACAAAAAATTGGCGGCGATCTACGGCAAAACGCTCGCGCGCCTGGACGCCATGCGCCCGGGTTCAGCGCCTTAGCACGTCTCCGTACCAGCGCTCCAAATCGGTGTGGAACTGCGCGAGCGCCTCGGGGTGCAGGTAGACCATGTGGCCCGATTCGTAGAAACCGTAGGTGATGTTGTTCTGCAACGGCGGCGCCAGATTGAGATGGTTGAGCGTATACACCGTCGCGTAGAACGGGGTCGCCATATCGTAGTAGCCGTTGGCCGAGAACACGTGCAGACCCGGGTTGAACGTCATCGCCTCGGCCAGGTCTTGCGCCGTGTTGGTTGGCAGGCTTCCGTTATGCTTCCAATCCCACTGCCGGTTGATACCGTTCGCCAGCGGAAGATACTCGAGGTTCGTGTTGTAGTGGAGCAACTGGCGCACGTAATAGTTTCCCGCCCCAACGAAGGCCGCGTCGATCGCCGAGTCGGTGGCGTCGAACTGCGGCCGGTCCGAAATGCGGTCGAGCGTGTAGGACGTATAGCGCGCGTCGTATCTGCCTAGCGTCTGCCCGCCGTTGCGCAGCAGTTCCGTAGAATAGCGCCAGTATGGAATGCGCAGGTTCGATTCGCGAATGTACTGCGCCGAAAGACCGGTATATTGATGCAGCTTCGCGACGACGTCGTTGTAGGTCGATGGCGAAAGGTTCGCACCCTGCGCGAGGGCCCTGAGGTATTCGCCCATGGCGAACTGCTCGACTCCCGGCAGCAGGCTCTGCAAGCTCGTCTGCGGTCCGGGAAGCGCGTTGTGGTACCACGACGAGGCCGCCTCGGTCGGCAAATAGAGCGGGAAAGCCCAGTCGCCGCCGCCGATCGCCACCGGCGTGAAGTTGACGTCCCAGTCGAGGTTGAAATCGAGAATCGACGACAGCAGCACGACACCGTTGATGCCGATGCCTTGTTTCTGCAAATTGTCCACCAGCACGGCCGACCGCGGGGTTCCGTAGGATTCACCGAAAAGAAACTTTGGCGAATTCCAGCGACCGTACGTGCTGACGTACCGCGAGACGAACTGCGTGAAGGCGCGCATGTCCTGATCCACGCCGTAGAATTCGTCCGGCTTGCCGGCGCCTACGATGCGGCTGAACCCGGTCCCGGGCGCATCGACGAAAACGAGATCGCTGCGGTCCAGCAGCGTGTATTGGTTCTCGACCAAATGAAACGGTGCGTTGGCGGTGGCGCCCGCGTCTCCGACGAGAACGCGCATCGGTCCGAACGATCCCATGCGCAGCCAGATGGTCGAGCTGCCAGGGCCGCCGTTGTAAAAGAACGTGACCGGGCGGGTACCCGGATCGGCGCCGTCGAGGGTGAAGGCGGTGAAGAACATCCGGCACGCCGGCTGGCCGGCTTGATTTTCGAGCGTTAGCGTGCCCGCACGCGCGGTGTAGGGGTAGGTTTTACCCGCGAGCGCGATCGATTGGCGCGATACGGCGTCGGGCGTAACCGCTTCCCCCGGCGGCGCTGGTGCGGACGCCGCCGCGCGGTCCGGAGCGGCCGCCACGGCGTGCGCGCCGGCGCCGGCAAATGCGAACGCCGAGGCGAGAATCGTGAGGGCGAATCGTTTGATGAGCACGTATCGTCTTCCCAACTTAGCGGAGCACTTGAGCGTACCAGCGTTCCAAATCGGCGTGGAACTTCGCGAGGGCAGCCGGGTGGAGGTACACCATGTGTCCCGACTCATAAAACCCGAAGGTAATGTTCTTGCGCAGCGGCGGCGCGATATACAGGTGGCTCAGCACGTACTGCGTCGCAAAGAACGGCGTAGCGAAGTCGAAGTACCCGTTGGCGGAAAAGATTTTCAACCTCGGATTGTAGGTCATCGTCTGCGCCAGATCGGGTGCCACGTTGAACGTTTGCGGATCGTTGCCGTGCTTGAAATCCCAACTGCCGCCGTTGCCGTAGATGAGGTCGTAGATTTCCGAACGGTACAGCAGCGGCGTATCGTATTTCAAGTCCTGGCGCAGATACTGATTGCCGGTCGCGACGAAGGCCGCGTCGATCGCCGAATCGGTAGCGTCCCAGTCGGGTGAAATTTCGGGCCGGTCGAGAACGTAGGTTTGGAAGCGCGAGTCGAGCCGGCCTACCGTGATGCCGCGCTGCCTCGCAAGTTCGTTTTCAAAGCGGTCGTAGGGAATCCGCAAGTTTGAGTTGCGAATGTACTGATCCGAGAGGCCGGTGTAGCGGTGAAGCTTCGCGACGATGTCGTTAAAGCGCTCGGGCGCCAGCTTCGCACCCGCAGCGAGCCCGTCGACGTACTCTCCGAGTGCGAAGGTCTTGACCTCCGCCAGCAGCTGGTCTAGACCCGGCGCGCCCGGGATCGCGCGATGGTACCAGGCCGTCGCGGCCTCGGTCGGCAGGTAGAGCACGTACGCCCAGTCGCCGCCGCCGATCGGAGCGCCGTCGTTGTAATCCACCGCCGGATTGAGAAACGACGAAAGCAAGACGATACCGTTGAGCGCTATGCCGCGCCCGGCGAGCACGCCGGACAGCACGGCCGAACGCGTCGTTCCGTAGGATTCGCCGAACAGAAACTTCGGCGAGTTCCAGCGATTGAAGTTCGTAATATAGCGCGTAATGAACTGCGCAAACGCGTCGGCGTCCTGATCGACTCCCCAGAAATCCTTGGGCTTCCCCGCCCCGATGAGGCGTCCGTAGCCGCTGCCCGGCATATCGATGAAGACGAGGTCGCTTTTGTCGAGCAAGCTGTAACGGTTATCGGCTAAGCGGTACGGGGGACCGGGGGTGATCGTCGCGTCCGACGTCTGAACCCGGACCGGCCCGAACGACCCCATCCGAAGCCAAATCGTCGAACTGCCCGGACCCCCATTATAAAAGAAGGTCACCGGACGCCGCGCCGGCAGCGCACCGTCGAGGGTGTAGGCCGTGTAGAAAACCCGCGCGGTGGGTCGTTCGTTCCCGTCGCGCAGGGTAATGGTTCCGGCCCGTGCGGTGTAGGCGAGGCTGCGTCCGTCCAGCAGCAGCGAATGGTGCGTGACGGCATCGGCCGTCAGCTTGGGAACGGGCGGCGCCGGGGCAGCTCGGGCCGGCCCGGGAACGACCGCGAGCAATCCTAATCCCGCGAACAGAAGCAGCGAGCGCGGCGGCTGAAGACGCAAACTCAAAGAGACCTCCACTGGTCGGGTATTGCCGCTGATTATTGCTCGCGCTACGCGCACCTCCATCGATCGTGGGCGACGGAAATCAAAGTTCCATCAAAGCACTCTACCCGACCTAGTGCCGCGTGGTCGCCGGGGCACCGAAGCTCGACGGTCATCTCGGCCGGCCGGTCGTCTGGTGGGCGTGAAGGTCGATGCCGTAGGCGCGATCGATGTCGCCGGAGTAGCGATCTTCCACCACGCGCCGCTTGATCTTCATCGACGGGGAGAGTTCGCCGCTCTCGACGCTAAAATCGCGCGGAATCACGATCGTGCGGCGGATTTGTTCGAAGCTCGCTAACTCGTGCGTTTTTTCCGCCACCACCCTCGCGACGAACTCGCGAACGTCGTCCCGCCGCGCTAACTCTTCGGGTGAAGCGTCGGCGGGTAACGAAAGTTCGAGCCGCACGAGATCCCAGTTGGGAGCGATCAGCGCCGCCGGATGTGGCCTGCCGCTCCCGACGACCATCGCCTGAGCCACGAAAACCGAGCGTTTTATCGCGGTCTCCACGCGGGCCGGTGAGACCCACTTCCCCGTATCGGTTTTGAAAACTTCGCGCTTCCGGTCGGTGATGCGCAGAAAACCGGCCGCATCGATTTCGCCGACGTCACCGGTATGCAGCCACCCGCCCTCGAGGACTGCCGCCGTACTTTCGGCATCGCGATAGTACCCTTGCATCACGTGCCGCCCCCGCGTGAGTATCTCCCCATCCTCGGCTATTCGTACCTCGACGCCGGGAATCGGGCGTCCGGCCGCACCGTACTCGTTGGAGTCGAGGCGGCTGGCCGTGATCACGGGTGACGTTTCGGTGAGTCCGTAACCCTGCATGATCGGAATGCCGAGCCCCAGGAACGTCATGGCGGTGTCGACGTGCAGCGCCGCGCTGCCGCTGACAAAGAATTGCAGGCGGTCGAGGCCGAGCTTCGCGCGCACTTTTCGCAGTACGATGTTGTTCGCGAGCGCATATCGCAACGCGAGCCCCGCCGACGGGCCGCTGCCGAACGTCTTGCGGAGCATGTACTTTCGGCCGGTTTCGAGCGCCCACGGCACGAGCTTAGCCGGCATTCCACCCGACTTCATCGCCTGCCCTCGCACGCCCGCCAGCACGCGGTCGAAGATTCGCGGCACCGAGGTCATGACCGATGGGCGAGCGTCGCGCATATCCTCCAAGAGATCGCTCGGGGCGCGGCAGATGTAGTAGCGCGTCCGGGCCAGCAAATAAATATAGATGACGGTGTGCTCGTAAATATGGGAATACGGCAAAACCGACAGTACGACGCTATTTTCGGCGAGATCCTCGAGCCCGAATTTCAGGGTGGACTGCGCGTCGAAAGCTAGGTTATCGTGGGAAAGCATGACGCCTTTAGGATTTCCCGTCGTGCCCGAAGTGTAGATCAGTACGGCCAAATCGTCGGGGTGAAGCGTTGCCTCGTACGCACCCGGAAGCTCCCGGCGATCGGCTCGCACCGCCGCACCGCGAGCTTCGAACGCCGCCAGCCCGTCGTCGCCCGAAGCGTCAAAGACGACCGCGTGCACCGCGGCCGCGCCGCCGGCGCGTACGCGTTCGAGCGTCGCATTCGAATCGACGAAGATCATCTTGGAATCCGAATGGTTTAGAATGTACGCGGTTTGATCGAACGCCTGCGTCGGATAGATCGGCACCACGACACAGCCGGCAAAAAGGATCGCGAAATCGCTAACGATCCAATCGACGCAGTCGTGCGCGACCAAAGCGATGCGATCGCCGGCCGAAAGTCCGGCGTCGCGAATGGCGCACGCGACGTTCTCCACTCGTTCGAGCAGCCGCGCACCGGACGTCGCCGTCCAGGCTCCGTCGACCCGCTCGCGCAGAACGTCGGCACGCGGCGGTGCGAGCGCCCGGCGAACCAACTGCGGGAGCGTTTCTTTCGTGGGAAGCTCCGGCGGCATGTTCGCCGAGTTCGCCCGACTTTTGTCGGCCCCTTCGCTAGGCGGCTAGGGCGACGGCTGCAGAAACGGCCGCGCTCGCTCGAGTCGCGTTTGGGTCATGCCGCTGACGTCGAGCAACTCGTCGAGCGATGCAAACGCTCCGTCGCGCTCGCGCAACTCGACGATGCGAGCGGCGATGGAGCGCCCGATTCCCGGCACTCGCGCCAACGATTCGGCGTCGGCGGCGTTGACGTCGACGCCGGCGGGCGGAATCGCTTCGTTCGCGTACGTCGAACGCGCGCGGCGTCCGCCGTTGCGGCGGCGCGGCGAACCGTACGAGCCGGGACGACGCGCTCCGGCTTCGCCCACGGTGGAAACGTAGATTTCGTCGCCGTCACCGGCGTGCGCCGCAAGATTGACGCCGCCCGCGTCGGCGGCCGCGCTGAGGCCGCCCGCGCGGGCGATCGCGTCGGCAGCGCGCTCGCCCACGCGCACGTGATACAGGCCGGGGCGGCGCACGGCTCCCGCGACGTACACGACCGCGTCCACCGGACCGACGCGGCCTCGAACGCCGCGCCCGTGCCGGCCGCGCGCGTCGTCGGAGAATTTCGCCGAAGGCGACGCCGGCGCCGCGCTTTGAAAGGCGGGTCGCGGCGCCGGGTGCCAAAGGGCGACGGCCGCGAGTAGGAGCGCGCCGGCAACGAGCCCGATGCGTGTCGTCATGCCGCTCCATCACGCGCCGCCTCAGACCGGAAAGGTAGCGCCGCAACCGGAAAAACGTGTACCATGCTTCCTATGGCCGAGGGGTACGATTTCAGGTCCGTCGAGCGCAAGTGGCAAGACCGCTGGGAGCGGGACGGCATTTATCGCGCGGCGCACGACGGCGGTCCAAAATATTACGTTTGCGAGATGCTTCCGTATCCTTCCGGCGACCTTCACGTCGGCCACGCCAAGAACTACACGCTCGGCGACACCATCGCTCGCATGATGCGAATGCACGGATACGACGTGCTCCATCCGATGGGTTGGGATGCGTTCGGGCTTCCGGCCGAGAACGCGGCCATCGCCCGCGGCGTCGATCCGGCAACCTGGACGGCCGAGAGCATTGCCAACATGGAACGGCAAGTGCGCATGATGGGCACGAGCCACGACTGGACGCGTGAGATCGCCACCTATCTGCCGGAGTACTATCGCTGGAATCAGTGGCTCTTTCTGCGCTTGTACGAATACGGTTTGGCGTACAAGCGTGAAGCGCCGGTGAACTGGTGCCCACACGACAAAACGGTGCTTGCCAACGAGCAGGTGATCGACGGCCGGTGCTGGCGCTGCGACCATCTGGTCGAACGGCGCGAGCTTTCGCAGTGGTTTCTGAAGATCACGGCCTATGCCGACCGCCTGCTCGACGATATCGAAAAACTCGACGGCTGGCCCGAGCGCACGCGCACGATGCAGCGGAACTGGATCGGGCGCAGCGAGGGCGTGCGCTTTGCCTTCGGCGTCGAAGGGCTCGATGCCGCGGTCGAGGTTTTTACGACGCGCATCGACACCGCATACGGCGCGACGTTCGTGGCGATCGCGGCGGAACATCCGATCGTCGAACGCCTTAAGAGGATCGTGCCGCACGAGAACGCGACCGCTGTCGCCGCATTCGCCGCGAGCCTGCAATCCAAATCCGAACTCGAGCGAACCAGCTTGATGGAAAAGCAAGGGATCTTCACCGGCGCTTACGCGATCAATCCGCTCTCGCACGAACGCGTGCCGATCTGGGTCACCAACTACGTGCTCGCAGAATACGGCACCGGCGCCGTGATGGGCGTCCCGGCCCACGACGAACGCGATTTCGAGTTTGCCAAGAAACACGGCCTGCCGATCGTTCAGGCGATCGTTCCGCCCGACCGCCCGACGGACGGCGCGCCGCTCGAAGCCGCCTATTTGGAAGATGGCCGGCTGATCGCAAGCGGCGATTTTACCGGAATGTCGAGCGCGCACGGACGCGCGGCGATCGCCGAGCGGCTGACCGCGCTGGGTGCGGGCGAGAAGACCGTTCACACGCGCCTGCGCGATTGGCTCATCTCGCGCCAGCGCTATTGGGGAACGCCGATTCCGATCGTGTACTGTGCGCACTGCGGTGAGGTCCCCGTCCCCGACGACCAGTTGCCGATCCTGCTGCCGCCCGGGGTGGAGTTCAGCGGCGAGGGATCGCCGCTCGCGCAGGTCGCGTCGTTTGTCGAAACGACGTGTCCGAAGTGCGGCGGCCCGGCCCGCC
>JBDTDR010000057.1:0-2952 GCA_039922955.1 Candidatus Tumulicola sp. | reverse complement strand
CGGCACGCGGCACGGCCTAATGCTGTTAGCGACGGATATCTAGACGTTATTATTGACAAGCACTGGGTGTCCGCGCATTGGGATGCCGCGAGCGCGCCATTCTTCAGTTGGGTCGCGTCCTGGCCGCAAGCCTGCGCGGCGCTGCTGCCGGAGATGCGCCCTACGCGAAGGATCACGCTACGATGTTGCGCGATTTAACAGTGAGCGCGCCATCACAATCACATCAGCGCAAAAGCAGCCGAAATCGCTCGTTCGTTAAGTGATAGAAAGGGCGCAAGAACCTCTATGCGGTAGGTCACCGCCGAACGGACTTCGCGGCGTTGCTACGGGGCGACGTTTTCGACCGCACATCCGCGCGCGATCTCGGAGTGACATTGCCGAGCAGAAGCCGGCGAGCACGCGAAGGCACGCAAGACGCGCAAGTGAACGAGAGTAAGGATACGATTCGCCCTTGGCATAATAAAACAGGCGTGTCGTTGCTCTCATCGGTCATGCCGAGGGTGCTCGCTGCATCGCTAGCAACGGCATGTGGCCTAGTCGCCTGCACGCCGCGGACGTCCACCACGACACCGCGGCCCACGCCGAGCGTGCCCGTGACCGGCAAGCTGCTTCCCGTCGGCGGCAGCGTCATCTTCCCAGCGTACCGCGTCGTCGCATACTACGGAACTGCGGACAATCCGAACCTCGGCGTGCTCGGCGTCGGCTCGCCGGATCAGGCTGGGAGGCACTTATTGCAGCAGGCGAAGGCGTACGAAACGCTGGCACGTCGCGTGCTTCCGGCCTTTGAGCTCATCGCGACGATCGCACAGGCATCGTCGCGCAACGGCACGTATAACGGTCACCTCAGCGATCCGCAGATCCGCTCGTATCTCGCGGCGGCGCGCAAGATCCACGCCTTGCTAATTCTCGATGTGCAGCCCGGGCGCGCCGCATGACTTCCCGAGGTACGACGCTATGAGAAGCTCCTCACGGAACCGGACGTCGGACTTGCACTCGATTCCGAATGGCAGATGGGACCCCACGAAGTTCCCGGCCGGACGATCGGCGGGACCGATGCGGCGAGCGTCAATGCGGTATCCGCGTATCTCGCAACGCTTGTGGACCGCGACAAGCTGCCGCAGAAGCTTCTCATCGTGCATCAATTCACTCCCGGCATGATCGCTCATCGGGACCGCGTGCTCCCGCGTCGCGGCCTGGCGATCACGTTTCACGTCGACGGCTTCGGTGGGCGTGCCGCGAAGCTATCGAAATTCCACCTACTTGCAGTGCGAGGTCGACCGTTCTTCAGAGGTGGCTCCGCGGATTTGGACACGAAATCGGGGTCTGATAAGTGGAACTCTGCGAGTTATGCTGCCTGAGCGATGGGGTCTGAGGCGAAGTATACCGCATCAGGCGTGAGATCGTCGAGCGACGAGTGCGGCCGTTGCTCGTTGTAGAACGCGATGTAGCGGCCGAGCGAAGTTCTGGCCTCCGAGGCGCTCTCGTACGCACGCAGATAAACCTCTTCGTATTTGACCGAGCGCCAGAACCGTTCGACGAAGACGTTGTCGCGCCAAGCGCCTTTGCCATCCATGCTGATCTCGATTGCGTGCTCCTTGAGCAACGCGACAAAATCGGCAGCCGTGAACTGCGAGCCTTGGTCGGTGTTGAAGATCTCCGGAAGGCCATATCGGGCGATCGCCTCCTCGACCGCATCGATGCAGAAGTCGGTCGTTAAGCTGTTGGAAAGCCGCCAAGCAAGGACTTTGCGCGTAGCCCAATCGAGCACGGCAAAGAGGTAGAGAAAGCCCTGGCGCATCGGAATGTATGAAATGTCTGCACACCAAACGTGGTTGGGTCGCTCGATCAGGACGTTGCGAAGAAGATACGGGAAAACGTGATGCTCGGGATTGCGCCGGCTGGTGCTCCGCTTGCGATACAACGCTTCAATGCCCATCAGGCGCATGAGCGTCGCGATGTGACGGCGGCCGGCTTTGTAACCTTCGCGTCGCAGCAGGCCTCGAAGCATCCGTGCGCCGGCGAATGGAAAATCCAAATGCAGACGATCGATGATGCGCATCAACTCGAGATCGGCCGGCGCTGGCGGCTTTGCTGTGTAGTAAACCGAACTCCGGGAAATCTCCAGCGCATCGGCCTGCTGACCAACAGGCAACGGATGTGCACGATCGATCATCGCTTTGCGCTCGCATCTCCGATGCGACCGAGCGCGCCTTCTAAAAAATCGATCTCCAACGCCTGCTGGCCGATCTTCGCGTGTAACGCCTTCAGATCAGGCCCGTCGGCGGCGGGCTTGCTTCCGTCGAAGGCGATGGCAGCATGCTCCAAGAGCTGAGTCTTCCACTGCGTGATGAGGTTGGGATGAAGGTCGAACCGCTTCGCCAGTTCGGTGACGGTCATGTCGCCCTTGACGGCGGCGATCGCCACTTTCGCTTTGAAGGCCGGAGAGTGGTTCCGGCGAGGACGTCGGGCCAATGTCTGCTCCTATTCAGAGGGTTTGTTCGCCCTCCGGTGAGCAGAGTCATCACTTATCGGTCTGTCCGACTACCCGAGGCCACCTCTCTTAGACACTACCCAACTCCTACGTACGGAAGTCTCGTACCTACGCGGATATGAATTCGACTTACCGACGAGTCGTAGGCATCAAGGTATATTCGCGATCTTTCAGACTGAGCGTACGTTTCTAGTTAAATGCTTCGATCGTCCGAGGTGATTGGATTCGCTTTTCGGCACAGTCGGATGTCGGATTCGCACGGGATTTAGCTCGGCAACAGCCGGACACGACTAGGATTCGCTGATGAGCATGGCCGGATTCAGCGTGGACACGATGGGAAACGCCGGGGATCACTTCGTGCCGCAAAGAGCCAACCGGATTCACTTTTGCGCACGACCGGACTTCGGATTCGCACGGGATTTAGCTCGGCAACAGCCGGACACGACTAGGATTCGCTGATG
>JBDTDR010000056.1:0-5788 GCA_039922955.1 Candidatus Tumulicola sp. | reverse complement strand
CATGGCCAGTGTAGCGAGGACCTTGCTCATATGGGCTTTCCTTATGGGTGGTGGGGTGCAGGTGAGAGGATGCGGGTGGAAACCGGCGCCTGCGGGCGGCCGGCAACCGGCCAAGCCGGGGCGTGACCGGAAAGCGATGACACGACGACGGCGATCGGTGCGTTCAGCCCGGTCGCCGAGCCGGCGATGTGCAGCGTGGGAATGACGATCCCGCCGCGGTTGGAAGGATACGCCGCGATGGCGTTGTTGAAGTCATCAGCGACGAAGACCGTCGGGCCGTATAGCGCGAGCGTTGGGAAGAACGGCGCGAGCGAGCTTCTGGGCGATGCGCACGCGGAGTTTCGGGTGAAGACTCCCTGCATGACCGCGACGCGCAACGGCGGAACGTCGGTGATGCCGCCGGTCGCGCCGGCGGCATAAACGTTGGCTCGCCCTTGGCATGCGACGCTGCTGCCGTGCTCTTGTAGCAGCGAGTTCGCAATGAAGACCTCACCGCTCGAATCGAGCGCGACGTTGGTGGTTTGGCCGGGCGTGAGCTGCGTCGTGGGGTCCCACGGAATGGTGCGGGCGGGATTCGCGCTAGGATTCCCGATGTCAGCGGCGGCGGCTACGAACAGACCGTACGTCGAGCCCAGGGCGGATTTGAGCGCGCCGGCCACGTAGAAGTTTCCGGCCGCGTCGAGGCTCAGTCCGGTCGGGCCGGCATAGGCAATCGACGGCGTCGCAAAATCCCAGCCGTGCAGCGGAGCGGCGGGTCCCGAACTCCCGGCCGCATACGTGAGGACGGCATCGCCGCTATTTCCGTCGACGGCCGTCGCGCCATAGGTCACGAACCGGCCGGCGGCGTCGACGCTCGCATACAGCGGAAAAAGGGCGGTATGTGTTTTGGGATCGCCGGCCAGCGTCGCCGTGGGCCGATCGTTTCCGCTCGCCCGCGGGGCGTACACGGCGACGAGGTTTTTGGCGTCGGGCGCGCCGTTGGAAGGTGAAAACCCGAGCGAGCTATCGAGGTAGCCGACGTAAAGATTTCCGGCGGCATCGACGTTAATGCTGCGCGCGTACAGCTTCGAGTTTAGTTGCAACGTGCGTATCGGCGCGGCGTCTCCGTTCGCGTGCCCGTCGTACTCGGTCACGGTGGCGGCCAGGCCGCCGTTGGTTCCCGCATTGAGCGCGTAGATGGTTCCAACCGGCGGCGGGGGGCGTTGCCCGCGCAGTGCGAAGGGCGCGTTCGCGCTTGCCGGCTGCGAACCCGAAACGGCGGCCGCAACGGTCACCGACGAAGCCTGCTTATTCCCGTCGTAGGCCAGCGTAATGTCCGAGACCGGCTTCGCGATCGACAACGAGGGCCCAGACCGGCCCGCCGAATGCAAGCGAAACGAGCCCACGGGATCGCCTTGTACGCTGAGGCTGATGGGCGATTGGAAGTCGCTTCCACCCACGATTCGCGCGCCGGCCGCGTCGAATGCGGTCAGCGTCACCGCGGAGGTTACCGGCTGTCCGCGACGTCCTTCTTTCGGCGAAAGCGTCAGCTCGAGCGACGCGATGACGCCGGCCAGCGAGAGGGACAGGGAATCGCTGATGCCCAAACCGCCGCCGTCCTTTCCGATCGCGGCGGACACGGTGCCGACCGACAGCACCGCACCGGTCGCGTTGAGGCCGGCGTAGGTGGTTACGGTAAAAACATCATTTCCGGCGGCGCCGGCGATGGTCGCGGTACAGACGATTTTCCCAGCCTGCGCGTGGCAATGCGGTGATGCCGGAGCCGTGTCGACGGTGGCGGCATTCGCGCCGCTCACGCCTTGGCCGTTAACCGAGGCCAGGAGAATCGCGAGCGATTGCGTGTCGGCCGAAAGATAGTCGGGGTGAAGAACGTGGCGGTTGCTGCCGGCCGGAATGGTGACCGTCAGGTGGACGTTCACCAGCCGCGTCGGCGGCGGTGCCGGGCTGCCCGGCGACCCGATAAGCGAACCGTTCGGCGTGTTCGGACTTCCGCCGCAGGCCGTTAAAACTGCGACGGTGGCGGCGATCGCGCAACGCCGGAGTCCGCGGCTTGCCATTACGGATACGATCCGTTAAGCGCGTCGGAGGTCGTAACGTCCGCCTGCCCGTTCGATCCTCGTATCAACGGCAGCTGAGACAGATCGGCCGGATACGACGATTCGTAGGCCGGGTAGTTCGTGCCGGCGGCATAAATCTGGTAGCTCTCTCGCGGACAGATCGTTGGGGTCGCTTGTCCCGAACTCGTGGCCGGCCCAATCTGGTCGGGAAGGGTGAGACTCCGACGCCCGGAGCGATGCGCGATCAGCGTGTAGTAGCTATCGTTTCCGTGGGATAAGACGCACGTACCGATTCCGCTTGCGCCGACGGCGCGAATCTCTACCAACGCGTCGCGAACGCCTGCCGGTACGCGAATGCCAACCTGACCGCCGCCCTTACCGTCGGGCGTAAACGCGGGCGTGGAAAATGCCGGCAGCGGCCTGAGCCGCGTTAACTGCGCCGTCGCCGCGAGAACGCCGGGTGCGGGCGTCGGGGTGCCGTCGGGATTAGGATTCGGAGTGGGATTCTGCGGGGTCGTGTACGCGGGCGGCACCGCCGCGTACAAACGATAGACGCCGATAACCGGCTGCACCGCGAAATCGGTGAACCCGAGCGAGTATCCTTGAAATCCCAGCGCGGCGACCGCTGGGTCGATCGCCGGGAACGCGGGTGGACCCCCGTAAAAGCGTTCTTCGTTGTTCCCGTAAACCGGCAGATTGAAGGCTTGATACAGCGACGGCGTGCCGTTCACGGGGCCGGCATCGGAGTTGCACGGACAAAAGCCGTAGCCGAACGCGCCGGTCGTCGCCGCCTTTATGCCGCGGGGCGGACCGGTCCACTGCGGCTGATTGAGCGTGGACCAGGTGACGTGATTGGTGCCCAGATCGGATCCCGCCGACTGGACCTGACTGCCGGTTTGAGTCGAAGTGAGGACGGCAAAAGTCGACGGCCCGATGATTTGCGGAATATTATAGAGCGTTCCCGACAGGCCGTTCGTCTGACGTAGCGTTAAGACCGTGTCGAGCCCGTACGCGACGCTCTGCCCGCCGTTAGAAGCGATAGTGGCAATGCCGACGGCAAACTGCAGTTTGCTCGAAGCCGCCGGATCGACCGACGTCAGTGGCGGTTCGGATGCGCCCCCGTTGCCGCATCCGGCCGCGAGGCACAATGAGATAAGCGCCGCGGTAAGGGCGCCAAGTCGTGCAGTCATATCGTCACCTGATAGTAGAGGCGGAACGAAATCGGCGGTTCGTTCGGATAGGTCAGGTATGGGTAGGAGCCGTGCGCCGAAACGTCCGGTGGAGCGTATTGCGGCGTCGAGTACGTGCACGGGGCCGAGCCGCTCGTGAGCCCCGTCGTGACGGGCGTGCCGTAGCAGCCGTTGGTCACCGGAACGTTGTAGAGCTGATTGAACAGATTGGTAATCTGGAGGCCGAAGACGGATTTTGCGGCGTTGTTCGTTACCGGGCTATACTCGAAGGTGATATCGGCATTAACGCGCGGCGTCGTCAGCAAACCGCCGGGAAGGCCGGGTTCGTGGATTCCGCGAGTCGCGGCTATGTTGGGCGCAGTACACGATCCCGGGTCGAGAGGATCGATGTATCCCGGGGTTTGCGAAAAGATCGTGGAGAGGCTGGAACTGGGAACGATGACGGGCTTGCCGTCGCAGTAGACGGCGGTAAAGTATCCGCCACCGTACGGATAACCGACGTTGAAAGCAATCACCGGGTTGATACGCCAGCCGTGCGCATTCTTCCAGTTGAACGCGGCGTTCATTTGGAACGGCGACAGATCCGACGAGCGATAGGTGACGCCCAGCGCTAGTGCCGCCGGCTGCAAGAATGCGCCGGGCGGCTCGTTTCCGAACTGGCTGATGTAGGTCGCTCCGATTTGCATCGACAACCCGAGCGCAGCGTCCCGGTTGTAAAGCAGTTCGATGCCGGCGGCTTTTTGAATGCCGAGATTCGAATACTGAATGTCGCCGTATACGGGCGTTCCGGTGTCGTAATTGAATCCGATGATCTGGGCAGTCTGCTCGATCACGTCGTACCCGCGGCGGTAGAATGGCGTGATCTTTATCGCCGACCCGTCGCGAAATTCGTGGGCCCACGAAAGATCCACGTTGGTAAACGTCGCACCGTGCAAGGGCGCTTCCAGCGTGGAGCTTCCAAACCGGTAATCGCGCGAGAGCCAGTAGAGCTGGTCGGCGTAGCTGGCGCATCGCACGTCGGCGTGCGGCCCGCAGTACTGCGCCGGCAGTCCGGTCGAGTTATCGTACGAAGGGACGGACGCAAACGACGCGTACGGATCGCGGCTCACGTTGGCGCCGAGCTGACTCGGCAACGGAACCGCCAGCGTGTGGCCGAAGCCGATGCGAATCGTGTCGCGCGGATCGGGCTGGTACGACTGATCGAAGTGCGGTTCGTACAGGCGTTGATGCGCGGCGGCGGCGATTCCCGGCGGGCTGCCCGGATCGTTGGGAATTTGGAAGTTGTAACCTTCGAGGCGCAGCCCCATCTCGGTGCTCCAACGATTCGACATCTCGATAGTGTCTTGCAAATACAGACCGTAAATTTGCTGGTCGGCGGTCGGGACGTCGTGTTCGTACGGGAAGCGCACGCCGCTGGGAAAGTACGAACTCAAATACCCGCAGTTCGAAGCGATTCGCAGCTGCCGGCAAAGCGACTGCGAGAAAAAGTCCTGCTCAAGCCCCTGCTGGGTGCTCGGGTTGTTATTCGGCAGCAAACCCTGATACGTGTATGGAAGCGGCAGCGGCGAATTGGGGTGCGTGATCGCGTAGGTCACGACGAACGCCGGCACGGTGAATGCGGTGTACGACGTGTAGTCGAACCGGTCGCCGAACGGTCGCGAATATTCGTAGATGCCGCCGGCTTTAAAGGTGCTCTTGCTGCCCACTTGAGCCGTGAGGTCAACTTGGCCGCCGGTGCGCGTGCCGCCGTACGGAGAGGCGAAGATCCCCTGCGCCGGCATGTCCTGCGACTGCCCGATGAACGTACGGAAATAGCGGGCCGTCAGGAGAGCCGAGCTCCCGACGTTCGCCCCGTACTCGAACTTGTACGCGAGAAAGGGGCTCTCGAGCCGATCGGACTGCGACACGAACGCATAGGTGTTGGGCTGGCCCGGGAAGAGCGGTATCAACGCATCGCAGGCATAGTTCTGCTGCGGCGAGTTGATCGGGCCGTTCGGGCCTATAACCGGATAGGAGGAGCACTTACCGGGCGTAGCGCCCCCCGAAATGTACGGAAGATTCGCGAAGCCCCCGTAATCCAGGTCTTGCACGATGGCTTGATCTTGAACGAAAAACTGAAGTCGCTGGCTTTGATTCTTGCCGAAGCGGTAGATGAGGTTGTCAACGAAATCGTTCGAAGACAGGAACGACGGAGCGTAATACACCATATTTGGGTCGATCACGCTGCCGAGGGTCGCCGCGTTGGTGCCCAGCGTGCCGAGCGCGTTAGCGGCGGTGCCGCGCGTGCCGTACTGATAGTTGCGCCGGATGCCGATGAAACCGGCGTAGTTGGAGAGCCGCTGCCGGGGATCGGCCCATCCCCACTCCAGTCCGAGCTGATGAAGGTACGGGAAGAGCAGCGCCTCGGCATCGGCGTGAACGTACGACGGATAGGTGCCGTGTTTGGCCGTGAAGAGCACGAGGCCGGTTCCGGTATTGCCGTGGGTGGCGTCGCCGCCGCCGGGAACCAGCTGGACGCTGCCAACGCCGTTGAGCAGATTG
>JBDTDR010000055.1:0-8301 GCA_039922955.1 Candidatus Tumulicola sp. | reverse complement strand
ACGGTGCGCCACGCAGCCGACTTGATGCGAAACGTCCTCAATCGTGCCGTAAAGTGGAATATCATCCCGCGGAATCCCGCCTTGTTGCTGGATGCCGACGATCTTCCGCGACTACGCAAGCCAGTTTCAGCCGTGCTTACCGAAGCCGAACTGAGCCGGCTGCTCCATGAGGCGAAGCATCCCACGC
This sequence comes from Candidatus Tumulicola sp., assembly GCA_039922955.1. GTDB lineage: Bacteria > Vulcanimicrobiota > Vulcanimicrobiia > Vulcanimicrobiales > Vulcanimicrobiaceae > Tumulicola. The sequence continues at coordinate 8,114 of JBDTDR010000055.1, read as the reverse complement.
AGCGCTCGCGTAAGCGTGGGTATCTGTCGGCCTACCCCGCCTTCTATCCGGCCGTCGCTTTTGCGGCGTTTACCGGAGCGAGGCGGGGAGAAATCCTGGCCATCCGATGGCATGATCTCGACCTGGAGAACGGAACGGCCACGATCGCGCGGTCGCTAACCGATGCACCGCGTGGGCATTTGTCGTTTAAAGACCCGAAGAACGGCAGGTCGCGCACGCTCTGCATCTCCGCGCAGCTCGTCGCGACCCTGCGTTCGCATCGGGCAGCGCAGGCGGCAGAACGTCTCGCGCTGGGCGCTGCGTATCAGGATGAGGACCTCGCGTTCGCCCAACCTGACGGCCGTCCGATTCCACCCTGGAACTTCGCGGAAGCCGTCGGCGACTTGGTACGTCGCGCGGATGTCACGCGGATTACCTTGCACGACCTACGCGACACGCATGCCTCGCTCTTGGCGAAGGCCGGCGTGCCGATCGAGGTCGTTAGCCAGCGGCTGGGTCACAGCACGATCAGCATCACGGTGGACCGCTATATCACGGTCTATCGTGACCGCGACTTGGCGGCCGCCCAAGCCTTCGATCGGCTGGTGAGCTGAGGACGACGAAGTCGCGGCGCGAACCCGTCCGTTAGATATCCGTTAGACGAAAATCGGGAGAGCGCGTAAAAACCCTGATGGGATAAGGTTCTTTTGTGGTAGCCCCAGCGGGATTCGAACCCGCGTTACCGCCGTGAGAGGGCGGCGTCCTAGGCCTCTAGACGATAGGGCCGCTTGGCTCCCGGGCAGAGATTCGAACTCCGATACGCAACTTCAGAGGCTGCAGTCCTACCGTTAGACGACCCGGGAACGGGCAGCGCAGGTAATACTACACGACCGGCGGCTGGTCTTGCAACCGCCGTCGCCCCCGGAGCTTCCAGCCGTCCGAGCCGGTTGAGGCGGCGCAAACCGGGTGGCATTTTTGAGATGCGCTTGGCGGCCTTGGGTAGAATAGTAAGCGTCCGTCGCGGAACTAGCGCAACTGAAGGAGGGTCTTTCCGTGCAGGCGATCGTTTTGGTTGGCGGGGAGGGGACGCGTTTGCGGCCGCTGACTTACGGAACGCCCAAGCCGATGGTGCCGATAGTCAACGTGCCGTTTTTGGCCCGGACGATGGAGCGCCTCTACGAGGCCGGGATCCGGGACGTGATTCTGCCGGCAGGATACATGCCGCAGGCGATCGTGGACTATTTCGGCGACGGGTCGCGCCTCGACATGAAGATCACCTACGTGATCGAGGAGACGCCCCTCGGCACGGCCGGCGCGATCAAAAACGTCGAGCAGCACGTCACCGGCCGGTTTTTCGTCCTCAACGGCGACGTCCTGACCAGCTTAGACTTACCGGCGATGCTGCGCTTCCACGAGGAGAAGGGCGGCATCGGCACCATTCACCTGATCCCGGTCGAGGATCCCTCGGCCTTCGGCTGCGTCGTCCACGACGCAACCGGCCGAGTCAGCGCCTTCATCGAAAAGCCGCCCAAGGACCAAGCGCCGACCAATGAAATCAACGCCGGAACCTACCTGCTCGAGTACGAGATTCTTGCGATGATACCGCCCGGACGACCCGTTTCAATCGAGCGCGAAACCTTCCCCGAGGTGATTGCGGCCGGCAAGAACCTCTACGCGTACACCACCGCCGACTACTGGATCGATGTCGGGCGCCCCGAGCAGTACCTCACCGCGCACCGCGATATCCTGAGTAGCGCGATGCCGCTCCGGGTCGAGCCCGGGATCAGCGGACCCGGCGCTGAGGCCTTGCGCGGACACCCGGGCCTCGTGCCCCCCGTCCATGTCGACAACGACGTCGTGGTGGACGCCAGCGCCAAGGTCGGTCCGAACGTGGTCTTCGGGAAAGGCTGCAGCGTGGGCGCCGGCGCGGTCATTCGCGAGTCGGTTCTGTGGGAGCGGGTCAGCGTGGGCCCGAGGGCGCTCCTGGAGGAAACGATCGTCGCAAGCGGGGTCACCATCGGGCCCGAGGCGCGGCTTGGAAAGGGCTGCGTGATCGGGCACGACGTAACCATAGCGCCTGGTCAGGTGTTGGAAGCAGGCAGCCGAGTAGGTCTGCCGCCCAAGGCGCCGCCCTCGACCTGAGCCTTTCCCCCCGCCTCTCTCAGGTTTGCACTCCGCCCTTCGGCGGGTAAATTCAAGTCCACCGCCAGTGGAGGGGTATCCGTACAACCATGTTGCCGCCGCGTGCCTTGTTCTTGGGTTCCTATCCCCCGCGCGAGTGCGGGATCGCGACGTTCACGAAGGACGTCGTGGATTCGTACAATCGAGCGTTTGGCATTTCCAGCCAGGTCATCGCCATTGACGAGCCGGGCGGCGAGATGCGGCGCTACGGCCCCGAAGTGATCGCGCGGCTCTCCGAGCAGGATCGTTTTAGCTACGCCGGCATCGCCGATTTCGTCAACCGTCATCCGAGCGATTTGTTGAACATTCAGCACGAGTACGGGCTCTTCGGCGGCGAGCGCGGCGAGTGGTTGGTAGACCTGATGCGCGCTCTCGATAAACCGGTGGCGATGACCATGCACACGGTGCTTCCGCAGCCCGACGAAACGATGCTACGCGTCACGCGCGCGCTTTGCGCGAGCGCCTCGCGGGTCGTCTCGCTCTCGGAAACCGGCCGCAACCTGCTCGAAAACGTCTACGGAATCGACCCGGAGATTCTGCGCGTCATCCATCACGGCGTCCCCGATGTGCCGTTCCAAAACACGGACGCTGCCAAGGCGTCGTTCGGCATCGGGCAGCGCGTGGTGGTCTCCACGTTTGGATTGATCAGCCGCGGCAAAGGCCTCGAATACGCAGTCGAGGCGATGCGCGACGTCGTGAAGCGTCATCCCGAAACGCTGTATTTGATTCTCGGCGCGACCCATCCGGTCGTGCGCCGTCAGGAAGGCGAGTCGTATCGCGAATCGCTCCAGGCGAAGGTTCGTGAGTACGGGCTGCAATACAACGTGCAGCTGGTCGACAAGTATCTCGACTTCGACGAACTGGTGAGTTATCTCGCCGCCACCGACATCTACCTCACGCCGTATCTCAACCCCGATCAGATCGTCAGCGGCACGCTCGCCTACGCGGTCGGCTGCGGCAAGGCGATCGTTTCGACCCCGTACCTGTACGCGCAGGAACTGTTGGCGCACAACCGCGGCTTCCTATGCGAGTTCCGCGATCGTGTATCCATCGCCCGCGGGCTCAACATGCTGCTCGACGATCCCGAGCTCCGACGTGCGACCGAACGGCGCGCCTATCGTTTCGGCCGGCAAATGACATGGCCGCACGTTGCGGTCGAATACGGCAACCTCTTCCTCGAGCTGGCTGCGCCGGGGTCGCTGGAACTGGCGTCGTCGGCTTGAAAGTCGCCCGCACGCCGCTGCTGCCCTCGCTGGACTATCTGGCCGTGCTGTCCGACGACACCGGCGTCATTCAGCACGCGACCGAAACGGTGCCCGATCGTTCGACCGGTTATTGCACTGACGACGTCGCCCGCGCGTTCATGGTCGTGCTCGCCCGGCTGCGGATGACGCCGCGCGATGAAGTCGCGCTGCGGCTTGCCTCGACGTACCTTTCGTTCCTGCAGCACGCGCAACTGGAAGACGGCCGTTTCCACAACTTCATGAGTTACGAGCGCACCTGGCTCGACGTCGTCGGCACGCAGGACAGCTGCGGGCGCGCGATGTGGGCGCTGGGTTACGGCATCCGTCACGCGCCGACGCAGGCGTGGCGGCGCGCCTGCCGGGCGCTGTTCGATCGCGGCTTGGGGTCGATCGAAAGCTTCGAATATCTGCATCCGCGTGCGTATACGATATTAGGGCTGGCGCACGCCTACGAAACGTTGCGCGAGACGCCCTACGCCGCCGCCTTTCGCTATCTCGGCGACGCGCTCGCCAAAGCCTACGAAACGCAACGCAGCGACGACTGGCCGTGGTTTGCACCAACCATGACGTACGACAACGCACGTCTCCCCGAAGCGATGATTCGAGCCGGTTTCGCGCTCGGCGACGCGCGCTACGCCGGCGTCGGCGCAAACACGCTCGCGTTTTTCGAACGCGTGACGATCCTGGACGGCACGTTCGTTCCGATCGGAAACTGCGGGTGGTACCCCCGCGGAGGGCCGCGCGCCCTCTACGGGCAGCAGCCGCTGGAAGCCTGCGCGCTGATCGACGCCGAGTTGGCGGCATTCGACGCCGGCGGCGACGCCCGGCACCTCGCCGCTGCCGAGATCGGGCTGGCGTGGTACTACGGGAAGAATTCGCGCGCCGAGACGATGGCGCACGGCGGCGGCTGCTACGACGGACTCGAAGAAAAAGCCGTGAATCGCAATATGGGTGCGGAGTCAACGCTGGCTCTGCTTGCGGGGGCATACGCGATGGGCGAGCGCCAAACCCGGACGTTGCGCGCCGTTAATCGCTGAGAATTCCGAAACCCCCACCCTTTTACCGTCTTACAGGCCCGAAAGAGGCGGGCGGCGAAACTACTGAAATGCTCCTCGAAACTGAAATACTTAACGACGTGCAAGCCGCGGCCGTTCGGCAGACCGATGGCCCGGTTCTCATTTTCGCCGGGGCGGGCAGCGGGAAAACGCGCGTGCTCACGCACCGCATCGCGTATTTGCTTCGCGAGATGCGCGTCGCCCCCGACAACATCCTTGCGGTAACGTTCACCAATAAGGCCGCCGGCGAGATGAAATCGCGTCTGAACGAGATGGTCGGATCGGTCGCACGCGATCTCTGGGTCGGAACGTTTCACGCGATGTGCGTGCGCATTTTGCGCCGCGATGGTTCGCGCATCGGCGTCGCGCCGAGCTTCGCGATCATCGACGACACCGACCAGCGCCAGCTCATCAAAGAAATCCTGGACGACCTCGACTACGACGAGCGGCAGCTCTCGCCGGGCGCGTGTCTGGCGGAAATCGGCAAGGCGAAGAACGCGCTGATTTGGCCCGATGCATTCGCCGAGAAGGCGACGTCGTTCGTCGCCGAGCGCATCGCGAACGTCTACGCCGAGTATCAGCGCCGGCTGGCCGAGTCGAACTCGCTAGACTTCGACGATTTGATCGTGCGCACCATCGACCTCTTGGAGCGCGATAAACCTACGCGTGAGAAATACCAGAGCAAATTTGAGTACGTGCTGGTCGACGAGTATCAGGACGTCAACATCGCGCAGTACCGGCTGGTCGCGCTTTTAGCGGCGCGTCACGGCAACATCACGGTCGTGGGCGATGACGATCAGTCGATCTACTCGTGGCGCGGCAGCGACTATCGCATGATCCTGCGGTTCGAAGAAGATTTCCCGGGCGCGACGGTCTTCAAACTGGAGGAAAATTACCGCAGCACCCAACGGATCCTCGACGCCGCCAACGCGCTGGTTGCGAACAACGCAACGCGCGCGCCGAAGAAGCTTTTTACGCGGCGCGACGGCGGCGACCCGATCACGGTCTATCCGGCGGCGACCGAACGCGACGAAGCGCGCTATGTGGTCGAAAAAGTCAAGAACTTGGTTCGCGACGGATCGGCGTATCGCGACTTTTTGGTGCTCTATCGCACCAACGCGCAATCGCGCGTGTTCGAAGAGGCGCTGCTCGCCGAAGGCATCCCATACCGGGTGGTCGGCGGCGTCGGCTTCTACGCGCGCGCCGAAGTCAAGGACGTGATCGCGTACCTGCGCTACATTCTAAATCCATCCGATGCCCTGGCGTTCAAACGGATCGTCAACGTGCCGCGACGCGGCATCGGCCAGCAAACGCTCGCGGCGCTCGTGCAATCCGCGGGAGCCGCCCACCTGTCGGTAGGCGAGGCAATTTTCTCGGCCGCACTGCTGCGTACCGCCGTTCCCAAGAAGCTCAAGGAACTCGAACGCTTCGCCGAGCTGATCGGCGATTTCCGCCGTCGGGTGGAATCGACCAGCGTCGCGGATCTGCTGGTCAACGTGATGGAAGAGTCCGGCTACGTTCGCGAACTGCAATCCGAAGACACGCACGACGCGCGCGCCCGGCTGGAGAATCTGCACGAACTGATCGGCGTCGCGCGCGAGTACGAAGCCGGCGATCCCGAATCGTCGCTGGCCGGATTCTTGGCCAACATCGCGCTGATCAGCGACCTCGACGCGCTCGATCCGTCGGAGTCGTACGTGACGCTGATGACGCTGCACGGAGCCAAGGGTTTGGAGTTCGGCAGCGTGTTCCTCACCGGTCTTGAAGAAGGCGTCTTCCCGCACAGCCGCGCGCTTACCGACGTGCCCGAGCTTGAGGAGGAACGGCGGCTCGCCTACGTTGGGCTGACGCGCGCGATGGACCGGCTCTTTCTAACCTTCGCGTATCGCCGGGCGCTCTACGGTAACACCTACGCCTATCCGAAATCACGCTTTCTCGAGGAGATTCCGGACCTCGAAATCCTCGAGAGCGACAGCGTTCCGCTGCCACGCCCGGCGGGCGGGCGCTGGCGCGAGGTTTCGATTCACGAATCCGCCGGCGCGGGCGTGCATCTGGGCTTGGAGGCGGGCAACAAGGTGCGTCATCCGAAGTGGGGCGAGGGCACGGTCGAAAACGTCGTCGGCGCCGGCGGCGACGGTCTCGTCACGATCGATTTCCCAAACGTCGGGCAAAAAATGCTGATGTTGAAATACGCACCTCTCGAAAAGCTCTAAGCAAGAAACCATTTGGAATCGGAAATATTCATCCACGTTGCGGTCGCCGGGGCGCGCGGCAAGATGGGCCGCGTCGCGGTCGAGGCGTTCGGCGCGTCAAAGGAGTTTGACTACGTTGGCGGGTTCGCGCGCGAGGCCGATCCCGCGGAGCGAATTTACAGCTCCGTAGACGAACTGCTGGTCGAGCGAATCCCCAACGTGCTGATCGATTTTACCACGCATCCGGCCTCGGTCGAAGTGGCCATGAAGGCCGTGACCTACGGCGTGCGGCCGGTGATCGGCGCGAGCGGCTGGACCGACGACGAACGGGACGCGCTGGCGCGAATGGCGGGCGAACGCGGAATCGGCGCGATGATCGTTCCGAATTTTTCGCCCGGAGCGGTGCTCATGATGCGATATGCCGAAGAAGCCGCCCGGTATTTCCCATCGGCCGAGATCGTCGAAATGCACGGCGCGCAGAAAAAGGACAAGCCGTCGGGAACGGCGCTGCAGACGGCTACGCGCATGCAGCGCGCCGGCGGTGTCAAACCGGCAATCCATAGCGTGCGGCTGCCCGGCCTGGTGGCGCATCAGGAAGTGCTCTTCGGCGGCCCCGGCGAGATATTGACGATTCGTCACGATTCGTTCTCGCGTGAGTCGTTCGTTCCGGGAATGTTCGCGGCGGTGCGCGCCGTGATGCACGTCCGTGGGCTCGTGATCGGCTTAGACACGATCCTCGACGAGATGAGGAAGCGGTTATCATCGACGTAGCGGTCGTGGGAGCGACGGGCGCCGTCGGCGAGACGATCGTGCGCGTCCTCGAGGAACGCCGCGTTCCGGTCGGCGCGCTGGTGCCGTTTGCGTCGCGGGCACGTGGCGGCGCGGTGCGCTTTCGCGGCGCTGCGCTCGACGTGCGCGTTACCAGCGACGAAGCGCTGCGTGGTTTTGACGTCGTGTTTTTCGCCGGCGGCGAGGACGCGAGTGAAACCTACGCGCCGGCACTGGTCGAACGCGGATCGGTCGTGATCGACAACAGCGCCGCGTTTCGCATGCGCGACGGCGTGCCGTTGATCGTGCCCGAGGTCAATCCGGGTGCGATGCACGCGGATCACCGGCTCTTTCCGGTGGCCAACTGCACAGCGATCGTGCTGTGCACGGCGCTCGGCCCCATTCGCGACGTCGCCGGGCTGCGGGCGGTGCGGGTCGCGACGTATCAGGCGGCGAGCGGGGCCGGGCGGCCGGGACTCGAGGAGTTTCTCGCCGGCGAGCGCGCGATCGCGTTGGGAACTCAAGAGCCGGCGCCGGCGATCTTTCCGCGGCCGCTGGCGCGCAACGTCGTGCCCCAAGTCGGAACGTTCGACGCCTCGGGCTACAGCGGCGAGGAGCGCAAAGTACGCGAAGAAACGCGCAAGATGTTGGGTCTGCCCGACTTGTTCGTCAGCGCGACCGCCGTTCGCGTCCCG
>JBDTDR010000054.1:0-2793 GCA_039922955.1 Candidatus Tumulicola sp. | reverse complement strand
CGCGACTGATGATCACGGTACCGGTTCAACGTCGGGCATGACGAAGGTTTTGTTCCAAAACGCGGCCTGAGGCCCGTAGAATCGCATTATCGGGGTACGGCCGCTTTCCCGCCGACTCGCGACGGTGCTGGCCGTCGGGGTGTTGCACACCATCGTCCCCGATCACTGGGCGCCGATTGTCGTCCTCGCACGTCAGCAGGCTGGTCAATCGCGCGAACGGCGCGGTCCGGCGCGCTTGCCGGGCTGGGCCACGTCACGACCATGTTACTGCTCGGTGTCTTGCTTTGGATCGTCGGAGCGGTACTTGCCGCACGATGCGCGCACCTTGTCTCATTAGTGTCGGCCGTCTCCTTGCTCGCCTTTGGACTCTGGATCGCATACGGCGGATGGAAGCAGGCGCGCGGTAGCGATGCCCATGACCACGGGCACTCACATCTCGAACACGCGCACCTTCACAGTCACGAGGAAGGCCGGAGCATGTGCATTGGCAGGAGCACCAGGACGCGGACTGGCACGCCGTCGAGAGCGGTCTCGCGACGCTCGACGCGCACGGTCAATCGGCTTCGGGGCGTACCGCACTCTTGCTGATCTTGGGATCGTCCCCGATGGTCGAGGGTATCCCCGCGTTTCTGAGCGCATTGATGAAAGGACCGGCCCTGCTCGGTGCGATGGCGATCGTCTTCGGCGTCTCGACGATCGCGACATATATAGCACTTTGCGTAGCGGGAGTTCGCGGACTGCAACGCACCTCACTCGGGCCGCTAGAAAAATATGGCGAGGTATTGAGCGGCCTCTTTGTCGCCGCCGTCGGGGTTTATGCGCTCTTCACCGCTTAGATCGATGCGCGCGTTCTGCCGCGCGGCTTGTAGATCGAGAGCGCCGTGGCAACGAGTAGGACCAGGAGCGCCGCTGCGGCATCGGCCGCGAGTTGCGTTCGCAAGTTGCCGAGGTCTCCAGCGGCGAGGATCCTCGTGGCCGCCGCGCGAGCGACGACGTCGATCGACTGCGCGTGCAAGAGGAAGAGCAGTGTCGCTGGGATCGTCAGGAGCAGTTTCACGATGAGCCAGTAGTGCCGAAAGAGGCCCCATTCCGTTCCGAGTGAGAGCACCAATCCGCTCAACACCGCGACGATGTCGAGCGGCACGGTAACACACCAGGTCGTGATATCCATCGCGAGATAGGCGCCCCGCACCGTCTGCGAATCCGGGCTGATCAGTCCGGCGATCGAAAGGGCGAGAAACGCGGCAACCGCTCCAAACCACCCAACGGAAGAAATGACGTGGACCGTCAGCGTAAGTTTGAACGGACCCGGCGTGAGTGTCACGGGCGCTGCGCTCCGGTCGACATGTGCCCCTGCATGCCACCGCCACGGTGCGTCAGGACGCCAAGAACCAGCACGACGACGAGAGCGGATATCCCGATCGCGTAGACCCATCGCGGCGGCCCGCTGCCCGTGGGGCGGTTCGAGCGTTTCGCCGCACTGCCGGTCGGCCGTACGGGGCGATCCATGCGGGCATCGTATTCGATACACTCTGTCTCTGTCAAGTCATGGTGTCTTGATCTCATGATTGGCGTATACTGAGCCGGTGCCGCGACTTTGGAATGATACGATCGAGGCGCATCGCAACGCGGTGCGGGATGCTACGCTCGATGCCGCCGCGCGACTCGTGGCCGACCGTGGTCTTGCGTCAGTCACCATGTCCCAGATCGCTAAGGACACCGGTATTGGGCGTGCGACGCTCTACAAATACTTCCCCGATGTGGATTCAATCCTGGTCGCCTGGCACGAGCGCCAGGTAGGCGCCCATCTCCACCAGCTCGCTGAAATAGGCGATCGCCCGGGAAGTGCGATCGAGCGCCTTGAGGCCGTTCTCGAGGCCTTTGCGCGGATATCGCACGAGCGCCATGGCTCCGAACTCGAAGCGATGCTCCATCACGGCGATCATGTCGCCGAGGCCTACCGACACCTGCGTTCGTTCGTGCGCGACCTGATCGCTAAAGGGGCGCAGCGCGGCGACATCCGTAACGACGTAGCTCCGGACGAACTCGCAAACTACTGCCTTCATGCCCTCGCGGCGGCCAACAGCCTCCGTTCGGAAGCGGCCGTTGGTCGGTTGGTGGCCGTGACCCTGGCCGGGCTACGGGCTGTCAACCGCTGCTAGCCCTCGCTGGTTGACACCCCTCCCTAGGTGGGGAGGATATGAGCCTATGAAGACCCGCAAAAGTAGTCTCGACCCGGCCAAGAAAACCAAGGTTCTCAATCGCCTCAAATCGGTACGCGGGCATCTCGAAGCCGTCATCAAGATGGTCGAGGACGACACGTATTGCATTCAAGTTATCAAACAGATCGCCGCGTGTCGCGGAGCGCTCGATCGCGTCAGTCGCATCGAGTTCGAGAATCACCTCGCGCATTGCCTCGTCGAGCAAGTGCAGGCGGGTGAGACCGATCACGCCGTTGCGGAAGTTATGGAAATCCTCTCGTTTCGCCAGCAGGTCGCATGATGCGATCGATCGCTACGAAAACCGCCCTGGATCCCGTCTGCGGAATGGACGTTGACATAGCGACGGCGGAGTACCGCGCCGCGCACGAAGGCAGAACCTACTACTTTTGCTCATCTAGCTGCAAAGCCAGGTTCGTTGCTGCGCCGAAAACCTATCTTGCGCCACCGACGGAACATGCAACGCCCGCCCGTGCGGAGGGCACGACGTACACCTGTCCGATGCATCCGCAGATTCGGCAGATCGGACCGGGCAGCTGCCCGATCTGCGGCATGGCGCTCGAGTCACTGGTCG
>JBDTDR010000053.1:0-14453 GCA_039922955.1 Candidatus Tumulicola sp. | reverse complement strand
CGACGCCTTCGCGGATGCCGCGTTTCGCGATCTCCCCGACTACCTGCAAGCCGGCGATCTGCTCGTGCTCAACGAGACGCGGGTCATCGCCGCGCGGCTTTTCGGCGAACGGGCGCCCAGCGGCGGTCGGGTCGAACTGCTGCTGCTGCATCCGGCGCAGTTCGCACGCTATCGCGCCGATGCAACCCGCTGGGTCGCGCTCGCTCGACCGGCGCGGCGGCTGCGCGCCGGCGCGCGGATCGCCTTCGGCCCCCACGGCACGGCGACGGTCACGCGCGTACTCGATGCCGGCGCGCGCGAGGTCGAGTTCGCGCTATCGGTCCCGTTCGAAACGTTTCTCGCACGAGCCGGGCGGCTGCCGCTTCCTCCCTACGTACACACCGACTCCGACGAAGCCCAACGCCGCTATCAAACCGTCTTCGCCCGCGTTCCCGGCAGCGTCGCTGCGCCCACCGCGTCGCTGCATTTTACCCCCGAGCTGCTCGAACGTATCCCGGAAAAGGGCGTCGAGATCGCGCGCATTACGCTCGACGTCGGCCTCGGAACGTTTCGTCCGATCGCCGCCGACCGGATTGACGATCACCTCATGCACGCCGAGACGTACGCGATTCCAGCCGCTGCCGCGTCCGCTATCGAACGCGCGCTCGCCCAGCGGCGCCGCATCGTTGCAGCCGGCACGACGGTCGTTCGCGCGCTCGAAGGCAACGTCCAAGCCAACGGAAGGATCGTGGCGGGAGAAGGCTGCACGGACATGTTCATCACGCCGGGCTTTACGTTTCGCGTCGTCGACGCGATGATCACGAACTTTCATTTGCCGCAGTCGAGCCTGCTGGTGTTAGTCAGCGCCTTCGCCGGACGCGAACGAATGCTACGCGCCTACGCTGCCGCGGTGGACCGGGGCTACCGGTTCTTTTCCTTCGGCGATGCGATGTTCCTGACCCGAAACGCGCAGCCCGTCCGCGACGTCTAAACGGTCGACGTTTCCGAACGGCCGCCGGCCAGGCCGTCGCGGGGCTCGGTCGTCACGCTTTTTGGGTTGGTGTACCACACCAGGCCCGGCGGAGCGTTGCGCTGCTTGCGAACGTGTTTGCGCAGGGTATAGTCGATCGTCACCTTGGCGCTGGCCTTCGCCTTGGAATAGTACGCGGCCAGCGCCGCGGCCGCTTCGATATCTTGGGCCGACGGTTCGGAGCGGTCGTCGCGCGCCAGGATGACGTGGGCTCCGGGAATGCCTTGAGCGTGGAACCACAGATCGTTGGGGCGCGCGAGCTTGAACGTGACGTCGGCATTTTCGCTGGGCGAGCGTCCGACGACGATCCGCGATCCGCCGGCCGTGCGAAACTCGAGCAGCGCGCGCTTGCGTTTTCGCACCGGAGCCGGGCGGCCGGGAAGGCTCCCGCGGGCGTCCATCGCCGCTACGACGGCCTCGAGGTCGTCGAGATCGTCGACGCCGATACGCTGCGCTTCCCAGTGCAGCGCGTCGACGGCTTCGAGCAGCATGCGCAGGTCGCGCTCGCGCCGGTCGATGTGCGGGATTGCCGCTCCAAGTTTCTTGTATTGCGCGAACAGCTTCACCGCGCGCTCCTTGGCGTCGTCCCGCTCGCCGGCCGGCCGCTCGTGAAGCGTTTCGAAGATGCGGTTCCCTTCAACGCGCAGGCCGTCGCGATCGGCCGCGCGGCGCCGCCGGTCGGACAGCGACGCAAGCTCCGCGCGGAGCTTGCGTTCGCGCAGCGCCAGCCGTTTGACGACGGCGTGGCGCCGGCGTTCCGCCCGCTCGCGTTCGCCGCGTCCGACGTGCTGCGCCCGAAGTTCGGCCAAGATGCCGAGCAGCGCCGGCTCGCGCGTGCACTCCGCATCCGCAAACCCGCTCAGCGGGACGACGTGGGCCTGCAGCACGATTCCGTCGCGCCGATAAACGTACAGCGGCTCGCGCAGCGCATCGTCGCTTTGCGCGATTGTCAGAAAAGCGTCGCGGTCGATCCCGGTCTCCGCGACGATCTTCGGGAGGAGCGCGCTCTCCGGCGGCAGTGGCGGGAGGGCGTAGGCGATGCCCGCGGCCACCGCGCGCCGGCCGTTGTCGGCCAGCGAAAACTCTTTGGCCGCGGTCAGCACCGTGTCGTGCTTCACGAGCACGAGGTTTCCGAAACGTGGAACCAGCTCGAGGTAGAGCTCGAGCTCGTCGCCGACCCCGAATCGCGAGCGCGACGAAAACGTCAGCCGTAGCAAGCGGTCGCCGCGTCGCGCACGCACCGCCGTCAAGGTGGTCCCCCGCAGCGCCGCCGCCATCGTCCGCACGAACCCGGGCTCGACGGCAATTCCAAGCTCGCCGTCTTCCAGGGTAACCAGCGGCGGCGAGGCAAACGCGTCGACGGCCAAGCGGACGATCGCGCCGCCGCGGGCGCGCAGCGCCAGGGCCACCCGCCCGTCGGGCAGCATGCCGGCGTCGGCAAGGCGCGCCCCGCGCAGCCGTCCCTCGAGCTCGTGCCCGAGCCGCCGCACGAGGACCCAGTCAGTGACCATACGAGGTTAACCGGCCCTTCGTTGTGAACTGTAAAGGCTTTGCTTCTCCGGGGAGTTCGCTTGATCGCCGGGCCGGGTCTGCTATTTGTGGTCTCAGGCCCCTCGGGGGCCGGCAAGGATACCCTCGTCGAGGCGCTCGTCGGGAAGATGCCGCGGCTGCGGTATTCGATCTCGGCGACCACTCGGGAGCCCCGGCCGGGCGAACGCGACGGCGAGCACTATTTCTTCCTTACACGCCCGGAGTTCGAAGGCCGCCTCAAGGCCGGCGCGCTCCTGGAGACCCGGGAGTACAACGGCAACCTTTACGGCACGCCCCGCGATTACGTTGAACGAAGCGTGGCCGCGGGCGATGACGTGATCCTGAAGCCCGAGGTCAACGGTGCGCTCGCCGTCAAGGCGGCGTACCCTGACGCGGTCCTGATTTTTCTGGTGCCGGACCGGTTTTCGAATCTCCGCGAACGCCTGCTTGCTCGCCGCACTGAGACGAACGAGGAGATCGCGCGGCGCCTCGAGATCGGGCATCGGGAAATGACGTGCATTCGGAAGTTCGATTACCTCGTTGTCAACGAACAAGACCGGCCCGAAGCAGCCGTGCGGGATCTCCAAGCGATCCTGCACGCGGAACGCTTCAGAATCCACCGCTATACCGACGACTCCATCCAAAAAGTTCAAACATCCTAGAGCCAGCGACGCTCTAGCAGAAAGACAAGCAACAATACCTCCATGTCAAAATCAGTCTTCGGCGACCTCGACGCCCTGCTCGTACACGCAGACTCCAAGTTCAGCCTGGTCAACATCGTCACCAAGCGTGCGCGTCAGCTCAACAACTGGATTCGCGTGCAGCAGCTCCCGCCCACCGAGCGGCGCGAGTACTTCGCGAGCGAGCCGCTGGTCGACCAAGACTCGATCAATCCCAATAAGCCGGTTTCGATCGCGCTCGACGAAATCGCCGAGGGAAAGATTGCCTACCACCGCACGCGCGAAGGCATCAAGTAACGGCGCCGCGAGCAGCCTGATCGAGCGGACGCCGGTGCGATAACCTATGTGTGGAATTGTCGGATACATCGGGCCTCAGAACAGCGTGCCGATCATTCTCGATGCGCTCGGTCGTTTGGAGTATCGCGGCTACGACAGTGCCGGCATCGCCGTGATCGACGTTGACGGAGCGCTCGCCGGCTCGAAAGCCGAAGGCAAGCTCTCGCGACTGGCGGAGCGCTTGCGCGACGGCGAACCACTGGCCGGCCGGGTCGGCCTCGGGCACACCCGTTGGGCGACGCACGGCCGGCCTTCCGATGCCAACGCCCACCCGCACATGGACTGCGGCGGCACGATCGCCGTCGTCCACAACGGGATTATCGAAAACTACGCGTCGCTGCGCGCGCGCCTGGCCGAGCACGGCCACGTCTTCAAAAGCGAGACCGACACCGAAGTCTTGGCGCATCTGATCGAGACGCACTATCGGCCGGGTGACGGCGACGGCAGTCTGGTGGAAGCGATTCGCGCGACTTTGCTCGAGGTGCGCGGCGCCTACGCGCTCGGGGTCATCTCGAGCGACGATCCGGAGCACTTGGTGTTCGCGCGCAACGGCGCCAGCCCGCTGGTGATCGGGATCGGCGACGGCGAGATGTACGTGGCCTCGGACACGCCCGCGATCCTCCCGTACACCCGCAAAGAAATCATTCTCCAAGAGGGTGAAATCGCGGTTGTCGGCCGCGACGGCCTCCAGCTCATGGATTATGACGGCAAACGCATCGAGCGCGAACCCGTCCAGATCATGTGGGATGCGACCTCCGCCGAGAAGAGCGGCTTCAAACATTTCATGCTCAAGGAAATCTTCGAGCAGCCCAGCGTGATCAAAGAGACGCTCGCCGGGCGGATCGACGCCGCCGGCGACGTCGATCTCGGACGCGAGATCGGCGACATTTCGGCCGAACAGCTGCGCTCGCTCAATAAGATCGCGATCACCGGCTGCGGCACCGCCTATCACGCCGGTTTGGTCGGCATGTATCTGCTGCGCTCGCTGGTGCAGCTGCCGGTCGAAATGGAGCTTGCCAGCGAGTTCCGCTACGGCGATCCGGTGATCGATCCGACGGCGCTGGTGATCGCCATGTCGCAGTCCGGCGAGACGGCTGACACGATCGAAGCCGTGCGCATCGCCAAGCAGAAGGGCAGCGCCGTCCTCGGCATCTGCAACGTCCTGGGTTCGCATCTCAGCCGGCTGGCCGACGGAACGCTCTACACGCGCGGCGGCCCCGAGATCGGCGTCGCGGCGACCAAGACGTACGTCTCGCAAGTGATCGTGATGACGCTCTTCGCGCTCCATCTCGCCAAGCTGCGCGGCACCGCCGACGCGCGCCGGCTGCACGAGATCGCCGACGGGACGAAACTGCTGCCGGCCGCCGTCGACGTCGTTCTCAACACGTCCGACGAGATTCGGAAGGTCGCGCGCGAATTTCGCAAGGCGCACAGCGTGCTGTTCCTCGGCCGCTACGTGAACTTTCCGACCGCTCTCGAGGGCGCTCTCAAACTTAAGGAAATCTCGTACATTCACGCCGAGGGCTATCCGGCCGGCGAAATGAAGCACGGCCCGATCGCGCTGCTGGACTCGAGCGTTCCCGTGATCGGCATCATGACCGACGACCGCGTGCGGGAGAAGATGCTCTCCAATTTGATGGAATCGAAGGCCCGCGAAGCGCCGGTGATCGTCGTCGCGAACCACGGTGATGAAGAAGCCAAAGCGGTCGCCGATCGCGTGTTCTGGGTGCCGAAAGTCGACGAACTGCTCTCGCCGATCGTTAACGTGATCCCGCTACAGCTGCTGGCATATCACATCGCCGACATCGAAGGCAAAGACGTCGACCAACCGCGAAACCTCGCCAAAACCGTAACGGTGGAATAGGAATCGCGGTCGCCCGGCAATAACAGCGAGGCGATATGAATCGCAGCGACGGGCGGCGCCCCGACGAGCTCCGGCCGGTCACGATCGAACCGGGCTTCTTGAAGTACGCCGAGGGCAGCGCGCTGATCAGCGTGGGGAACACGCGCGTGCTGTGCGCCGCCACGCTGGAAGATCGCGTACCCCCGTGGATGCGGGGGCGCGGGCTCGGGTGGGTGACGGCCGAGTATGCGATGCTGCCGCGCGCCACCCAGGACCGGACGCAGCGGGAGGCCACCAAGGGCCGGCTGGGCGGCCGCACGCACGAAATTCAGCGGATCATCGGCCGAGCGTTGCGCGCGGTCACCGACATGGCGAAACTCGGAGAACGAACGCTGTGGATCGACTGCGACGTCCTGCAAGCCGATGGCGGGACCCGAACCGCCGCCGTAACCGGCGCTTACGTCGCGCTGGCGTTGGCGTTGCGCAACCTCTTCGACCCCGGGGATAAGGCGCGCTGGCCGATCTCCGGCGCCGTGGCGGCCACCAGCGTCGGCATCGTAAGCGGTTATCCGCTCCTCGATCTCGCCTACGACGAGGATAGCGCGGCGCACGTCGACATGAACGTCTTCATGACCGACGCCGGCCGCTTCGTGGAACTGCAGGGAACTGCCGAAGCGGCGCCGTTCGACCGCCGCGATCTCGACACGCTGCTCGGCCTCGCCGAGGGGGGCATACACCGGCTCTTCGAACTGCAAGCCGACGTTCTCGCGGCTACGCTTCGGGCCCATGCCGGTTGACGGCGCGTTGGCCGCGCTGGCAGCCCACGTGGGCGGATTCCACGTCACCGACCGCGCCATGAAGCGCGCGCAGGGCGAGATCGATCGCGCGATCCGTGCCGGCGACGTCGACGATCGCGCGCGCGCCGTCTATCTGGCGGCCGTACGCCGTTACTTCGATGCATTCCAGCGCGAAGCGCGGGTGCATCTGCGCGACGTCGACGCGCGCCTCGTTCACCTCAATCAAGTGCATTTCAACTTAACCGCGGAGCGCGGCGTCGCGGTGAAGCGGATCGAGGCGACGCAAGCCGTCCTGCGCGAAATCGTGGCGATCGAGGAGCCCGTGACGCCGTGAAAATGCTCGATCGCGTCGGGCGGGCCACCCTGAACTTCGTTGAATATGCCGGCGGCCTCACCCTGCTCTCCGTCGAGTCGGCAGGTTTCATGGTGCGCCTGCGCATCCGGTTCGCCGAAACGATTTCTCAATGCTACCTGCTCGGGGTTGGGTCGCTCATCATCGTGCTGCTAACGTCGCTCTTTACCGGCATGGTGATTTCTCTCGAATCGGCGCAACAAGCCGTTCAGTTCGGGGTCGGGAATCTGGTCGGCGGCGCGGTCGCCTATGCGTCGGTACGCGAACTCGGCCCGATGCTGACGGCGGTGGTGGTCGCCGGACGGGTCGGCGCGGCGATCGCCGCCGAGCTTGGCTCGATGGTGGTCACCGAGCAGATCGAAGCGCTGCGCTCGATGGGTCTCGAACCCTCGCGCTTCCTGGTCGTGCCGCGCCTGCTGGCCCTACTGATCATGCTCCCGCTCCTGACGATTTTTGCCGACGTGGTTTCGATCGTCGGCGGCATGTGGGTCGCTCAAACCTACGCGCACATCTCCGGCGACACGTTCCTGGCGTCGGCGCGGCAGACCGTGGGCTTCGAGGACGTCGTTAAAGGACTCATCAAGACGCTGGTTTTCGCCGGCATCATCGCCATGGTGGGCGCCTACCAAGGGCTTAACACGCGCGGCGGCGCGGCCGGAGTCGGGCAGTCGACGACCGGCTCGGTCGTCATCTCGATCATCCTCATCTTCATTTCGAATTTCGTTCTATCGCTGCTGCTGTTTGGAGGGCAGTAGCGATGCCGAAGTTGATCGCCAAGCTCGACAACGTTTCGCTGGCATTTGGCGAACGCGTCGTGCTCAAGAACTGCCACCTCGACATCGTCGAAGGCGCGATCACCTGCATCGTCGGGCTCTCGGGCGCCGGCAAGTCCACGATTCTCCGCCTGCTCGACGGGCTGATTCGCCCCAGCGACGGGCACGTCTACCTGCGCGGTCAGGACATTTGCCACATGAGCGAAGAGCAGCTGATTCCCGCACGCCGGAAGATCAGCCTGGCGTTTCAGTTTGCGGCTTTGCTCGACAGCCTCACGGTCGGCGACAACGTGGCGCTGCCGCTCCGGGAACGCGGCGATCTTTCGCACGTGGAGATCCGTCAAACGGTCATGGACGCGCTCGACAGCGTCGGCCTCGAGCACACCTACGACAACCTTCCCAGCGAGCTTTCGGGCGGCATGCTCAAGCGGGCCGGATTTGCGCGCGCGGTGGTCACGCGCCCCGACTTGATCCTCTACGACGAGCCCACCACGGGGCTCGACCCGATCGTCACGCACTTGATTACCAATACGATCGTCAAGCTGCGCCAAAAGCTCAACGGCACGGCGGTCGTCATTTCCCACGACCTTCAATCTATTTTTATGATGGCCGACTACGTCGCCATGCTCTTCGAGGGTGCGATTATCGCCTTCGATACCGTCGAGGCGATCCGCGCCTCCAAGAACCCGATCGTGCAGCAGTTCATGCAGGGCTCTGAGGTCGGTCCGATACCGATTTGAGGGGCCCACCGGACGGATACGAGGCACTTTTTTGCGGAGGGCTAATACGCAGGCTATGACTAGGCAGGCTCAGGTCGGAGCGTTTGCGATCATTGCGTTGCTGCTCCTCTTCGGAGTGTTCTACGTCATTACGGATTTCGGAACGCGGCATACCGGCTATCGGGTAGGGGTGCATTTTCGGTCGGCCGCCGGGCTGACGTCCGGGGCGCTGGTGTACTTTAGCGGCGTCGGGGTCGGGTCGGTCGATTCGATCACGCTGCTGCCCGACAACACCGTGGACGTGGTCCTGGCGGTGAACCGCGACATCGACATCCCGGCGGCGTCCAAATTCCTGATCCAAGCGCCGCTGACGGGGTCGCCCAACGTGCTGATCGTGCCGCCGGCCGGCGCGCAGCCGCCGGTCGCACTGCTGCCGCGCCAAGTGCTTCCGGTGAACCAGCAGCCGCAGGGTTCGAACACCGCAACGATCGCCGACTTGCTGCAGCAAGGTCAAGGCGAGATCAAACGCTTCGACGTGGTCATGGCCGAGCTGGAAGCCCGGACTCCGAAACTGCTCGATACGCTGCAAACCACCTTGAACAACGCTAACGATCTCACCCTCACGACGAAGAACTCCATGTCGCAGCTTTCGCGCGAACTGCTCGCACTGGGGTCGAGCATGCAGGGAAGCCTGACCGCCGCGAGCGCGAACGTGGTCGAGCTGACCGATACGCTCAACGGCGCGGCGTCGAAGGATTCCAAAAAGGTCGATCGGCTGCTCGATCAGCTACAGTCGACGTCCATCGCCCTCAACAAATCGATGACGTCGCTGCAGGACCTGGCAACGAATCCGCAACTGAAAGCCAACGTCCTGACCACCACGCAAAGCATCGCCGAGGCGACCCAAACGCTCGCGGAACTTACGAAGGATCTGCGCAGCGTCACCGGCGATCCGCAGACGCAGGCACAGGTGCGCGATACGGTCGCTAACCTCGATGCGACCCTTCAAAAGGCGAACTCCTTGCTCGGAGACTTGGGCGGCACGAGCAGCGTTTACGGCGTCGATGCCCACGCGACCCCGGCGCCGGCCGTCGTGCCGCAGGGCTCGCCCTATCCGATGCCGTCGGCGCAAACCATGGCACCGGCGACCCGCGCCAAGCTGCAGGGCAAACTCGAAAACGTCGTGCACAATTTGGTGGCGATCCAGCTTCGCATCAGCGGCCTTTCGGTACAACAGTCGGCCGGCCTGAACCCCGTGCTGACGTCGAGCCGAGGCCCCTTGGGCGATTTGAACCTGATCGTGCTGCCGCACGCCTCGACCAGCTTGATGGTCGGAGCGAACTCCATCGGCAACAATACGACCTGGAACGCGGTCCTGATGAAGGGCTCCGATAGCGGATTCCGTTTCGGTGGCGGCGTGCTGTACTCGCAAATCGGCGTGCTGGCTCAAATGAACGCGTTGAAGGGGTTCGGCTTGGAGACGCGCGTTTACGACCTGACGTATCCGATGATCGACCTCTACGGCAACATCAAGATTACCAAAGGCGCACAGCTGTTCTTCGGACAGCGCGACATGACGCATGCGAGCCGCCGCAACGTCTACGGCTTCCAGTACACGTTGTAACCTTTCGCTTTCGCCATGGAACAGACACGACCGCGCGTAGGAATCATCGGGGCCGGTGCGATGGGAACCCTCTTTGGTTTCCACCTTGCCGAGCACTGCGACGTAACCATGCTCGACCGAAACGCGGCGCTAACCGACGCGATCGGACGCGACGGTCTGTCGGCGAACGATCTGCCGCCGCGCCGCGTCACAATCGCGCACGATCCGCGCGACCTCTACGCCTCGCAGGTGCTCTTTCTGTTCGTTAAAGCGGTCGATACGCTGCGGGCGCTGCGACCGTTTGCCGGCGAGCTGAATCCAGCGGCGCCGATCGTCTCGCTCCAAAACGGCGTCGGGAACGAAGATGCGATCAAGACCGCGCTCGGCGGCGCGGTGCCGGTGATTCTCGGCATGACCACCGAGTCGTCGCACACGGTGGGTCTCGGACGGGTGCGCGGCTCGGACGAGGGTCACTCGATTATCGGTTCGACCTCGGCCGCGCCGGCGACCTCGCGGATGGTGGCCGATCTCTTAACGCGCAGCGGCTTGCGCGCTTCGGTGGTGTACGACATTCGCCCGCACCTGTGGGGAAAACTGGTAGCGAATGCGGCAATCAACGCTCTATCGGCGCTGCTCGACTGTGAAGCCGGCGCAATTCCGCAGGACCCCAACGCCGCCCATCTCGCCGAAGCGCTGGCCGAGGAAGCCGCGAACGTGGCCGCGGCGCTGAAAATCAACCTGCCGTTCGTCAATCCGTGGCAGTACGTAACCGAAGTGGTCGCCCTGGGCGCCGATGCCAAGAGTTCGATGGCCTACGACCTCGAGTCCGGACACCCTAGCGAGATCGACCACATTAACGGCGCCGTCGTCGCGTTCGGGCGGCGTACCGGAACGCCCACGCCGTACAACGACGCGATGGTGCGCCTGATTAAAGCGCGCGAAACGCTTCTGTCACGGCTGCGGATGTAGCTGCAGCAGGCGCACCGCCCCGGCCTGCGACTCGATGTCGATGCCGTGCGGGCCGCCGCCGTTGACCTCGCCGTCGATCGTTTCCGAGCCACCGTGGGACGTTCCCCGAAGATTGAAATCCGTGAAAATTATGCCGTCGTCGGTGTGCAGATGCACGTTGAACGAAGCCCGGTCGCGTATCCACACTTCGATGTCGCCGCGTCCGGTTGAAAAATGGAGCGTCCCCGGCCAATCGGCCGAACCCAGGCGCGCGTTGATGTTCCCCTGCCCGACCTTGGCCTCGACGTAGCCCGGAAGCATGACTTGCACGTCACCGTTGCGGGCGACGATGCGAGCGTTCCCGGTGATGTCGGTGACGTTGACGTTGCCTTCACGGGAGTCGACCGCCAGCGTGACGCCGTCGGGCACGCGCACCAGCAGATCCGCTAGCGGATCGTTGGCCGCGACGGTCACGCCGTGCGAACCCAGCCGCATCCGCGGCGCCGGCGGCGGCGACGCCTTCGCGACGGCCGTCGCCGCTACCGTGAAGCGGTTGCGCGGCTCGCCGGCCGCCGGATGGAACGCGCTCAACGTCGCGTGGCCCACCCGAACGGTCATCGTCGAGCCGGGTGCAAGCACGCCGACCGTGGTCGCGTACGGCGTCTGGTTCGAGCAAGCCACTGCCGAGAGAAGCAGAAGGAGAACGATGCGCTTTTCCATGTCGAGTGAGAAATAGCCCATCGTCATGCGTAGTTCCGCCCAAGCGGTCGCCCCGGCTTTCGCCGCCGGCATCTTGGCGCTTGGGGAGCGTCTCGCCTATCCAGGCCACGCGCCGCGCCGCTTGGCGGGCAATGCAAGCGTACCTGTCCGGAAAATAGACCGGATATGGTATAAGAATATCAAATGAGTTACGACGCCAGAGTGGGCGGAGACCGCTCCCTCAAGTTCGGTCCGTGACGATTCCGGGAAACGAACATTCCGGACAACATGCACGACACGAATCGGCGACTTCGTTTACGTGCTGCATGCCTTTCAGAAAAAGTCGATAATCGGCACCGCAACTCCGAAGCGAGAATTGGATCTGATCGAACAGCGCCTCCGGGCTGCAAAGAAACACTATGAGGAATATTATGGCAAGAAAAAGTGACGAGCGTGTGATGACCGGTAGCGGTAACGTGTTCGTCGATATTGAACTTCACCAGCCAGAGGACTATCTCGCGAAGGCGCGCATTGTGGAGACTATTTCTGAGCTACTGGTGAGTCGAGGTATAAACCAACGGGAGGCGGGGCGGCTCGTCGGCCTTACGCAACCGCAGGTTTCGCGACTTATGCGTGGCGATACGCGAGAATTCTCGTACGAGCGGCTGATGCGTGTATTAACGGCTTTGGGGCAAGATGTCGATATTACGATTCGCCGAACGCGCGCCAGAAGCAGGCGAGGACGGGTGCTCGTCCATGGATGAAAGCGAATCCGCGTCAGTCTGGCATGCGGTCGCGGGGGTGGGCTTTGTCGTAGGCGCGCTTTTTGTGCTGCATCGACATGCGTAGGTAGATGCCGGTCGTGGCCAGGCTTTCGTGGCCGAGAAACTCGCGGATCGTTTCCAAGTCGACGTCGTTCTCCGCGAGATGGGTGGCGAACGAGTGGCGCAGGGTATGCGGGCTGGCGTGCTGCTCGATGCCGCTGACTTTGTAGATGTTGCGGAAGATTCGCCAGACGTGCATCGGCGTCAGCCGTTTGCCGCCGCGACCCAGAAACAGCGCTTCGTCGCGGCTGTGCGGGCGCACGCGCAGGTAGGCCTCGATCGCGTCGGATGCGCTCTGGTTGAACACGACGACGCGCTCCTTGCTGCCCTTGCCGTGAATCCGGATCTCGCGGCCCTTCAGATCGAGGTCCTTGAGGTCGATGGTCGTCACCTCGGCGCGCCGCAGACCGCTCGCGTACAGTAACTCCATAATCGCGAGGTCGCGTCTGCGCTGGGCCTCAGAGCGCCCCGCCAGCGAGGTTTTCAGCAGGTCGCGGACGTCGGACTCGTCGAGGTGCTCGGGCAGCTTTTTTTCGAGTTTCGGGCCGGACACGATCGACGCCGGGTCGTCGTCGCGCAGCCCCATGAGCTTCATATAGCGGTACAGCGCCTTGATCGACGACAGCTTGCGGCGGACCGTGCGCATGTCGTAGCGCTTGTCGCCGGCCAGGTGCATGACGTACTTGCGAACGTCCGAGGTCGTCACGGTTCGCAACGCCGGATACTCGCGGCCGACCGGCGTCTGACCGGCGGGCAAACCGGCCAGGAATGCGCCGAACTCTTGCAGGTCGCGCGCGTAGGCTTCGACCGTGAGCTGGCTGCGATTTCGCTCCAGCCGCAGGTAGGTCATCATGTCGAGGATCAGGGGCTCGACGACCGGCCGGAACACCCGCTTTTCCCGTGGCTTCACTTCCCGTTCCCTTCTCTCAATGCAATATAATAACAGTTTTACTGCATTCGTAAGAAGAACTCGGCCTCCTCCCGGGCACGCCTCGCTTGCAGCCGGCCTCGACCCGACGCACGGCGTGCCTCATGCCGACCAGCGTAACCGCCCTCGCGCTTATTCCCACGCCGTGCGCTCGCTGCGGGAAACCGGTCGAGAAGCGCCGTCGTCGCCATTGCGATGCGTGCATGCCGCAAGCCCGTCGCGAGCACGGTCTGCGCGCGATCGCGAAGGCGCGTGACGCGCTCGCCGTTAAAGCGCGCGAAGGTCAGGATCCACGTATTAGCGCCGCGGCCGGCCGTTCTCGCGGTGAGGCGAATGCCGAGCATCATCGCCGCAACCGCGAGTGGTCGCGCAATAATGGAAAAGGCACGCGCGATCGCGCGTGATTCCTACGCGAGGTCACACCAAAGCTCGACGGTTTTTCGCTTTCGAATATTTCTCGGGCGACGGGTCTCTCTAGCCGCTTGTTCTCGCTTCCGATCCGGCACGCGCGTGCCGCACGCGCGCCATTGGGACGCTTTTGCTGCGCTCATCAATGGAGGGGAGACCCATAAGGTGGACCCGCCGAGCGCGAAAAAGCGCCGCGCCTGAGAAACTTTCTATATAAGAAGCGCCTCCTGGAAAAACCCAGGAGGCGCACGGTGGTGGTGGACTACGAAACGAGGCGACTACGCAGGAGGCCGATGATGCCCCCCGGTGCCGCTTGCGCCGTCGCTCTGTCTGCGCGGAGCCGCCATACGCGGTGCATTCTGTCTGCGCGGAGCCGCCATACGCGGTGCATTCTCAATGCGCGGAGCCGTCATGCGTGGTGCATTGCCCATATGCGAAGCCGTCATGCGTGGTGCATTGTCTGTATGCGAAGCCGCGATGTGCGCCGTCGTCATATGCGAGGCTGTGATGTGGTTTTGTGAAACAGACATCGGCCGGTTGTGGGCTATGTTCTGTCCCGTCGCCACGTGCCCGTCGTAGCGGTTTTCGGCAGCGCGCTGCCTAGAGATGCGATCCTGGTTGCGCTCGATGCTCTGCTTGAGTTGGACGATCTGGGCGTGATTGCCGCCTTGAGCCCGCAGGTTTGCAATGCGGCTGCGATCGCGTGCGATCCAGGTGAGTTCGTTATGAATGGGGTGGTAGTACGGATGCATTGTACCGGGCGGCTGCGCGTGAGATCCTCCGCGATTGCCGTAATGGTAGTACCGGTAAATGTTCCTAGTGTACGTGTTGCCGCCGCCATACCCGTATGCCGGATAGCCTTGTCCGTATCCCGGATAGCTTTGTCCGTAGCCAGGATAACTCTGTCCATACCCCGGGTAGCCTTGTCCGTATCCCGGATAGCTCTGTCCGTATCCGGGGTAGTATGCTTGCTGACCATAGGGCTGAAACTGCGACGAGATCAG
>JBDTDR010000052.1:0-6943 GCA_039922955.1 Candidatus Tumulicola sp. | reverse complement strand
GGTTACCGAGGTTGTCCTGCGTCCTCGGCCGTCTGCAGAAGACGACTTTCCCGCGTTGACTCCCTCGGCGATGTCATCCAGCACGCCGGCTTCGTCGGGTGCCATCGTGAGAATTAGGCCCGGCGTCGGCGAATTTGTGATGCATCCGTCGCCCAGCGCGACACCGATGCCCAGAGCGATGCGCGGATCGAGTTCCTCGGTGCCGAAGCCCGAGCCGCTCAAAGCGATGCGATCGCCGGCGACGAGATCGCCCGCGCGAACGTCGCCGCGGTTCTCCGTCCACACGCGGTGATCGGCCGTCAGCGTCAGTTCGTAACCCGATTTCGTGCGGAGCCGATGGGCGGGCTTCGTCCCAGTGGGGAAAATTTTGTTGACGAAATGCGGCCTGCCGTCGCCCCCGATGACGAATGCGGCTTTACCGACGAGTTCTTCGATGCGCTGCGGGCCATCGGCGGTGGCGACCAGTGTATCGCCGGTGACGCATGGATTTGTGGCGTTGATGCGTTCGTCGGCGGCGCAGGTGTGCCACTCTTGAATCGTGTCGTCGAATTGCAGCCCGGGATCGGCGCACTGCCAGGCGGCCTGCGCGATTTGCTCCCATAGTTCGGAGGCTTTGATGCGCTTGACGGTGTCGCCGGTCGTGCGCGCGGTCAGGTGCCAATCGTCGTCGCGATCGAGCGCTTCGAAGAAGGCGTTGGTCAAGCGCACCGAGTTGTTGGAGTTCTGCCCCGAGACCGTCACGTACGCCTCGGAATCCCACGCGGTGTCGTACTGCTCGACTTCCAGACGGGTGTAGCCCTGGCGAGCGTAGTCGAGCGCGTTTTGCGTAGCGCCGGTCGGAATTCCAATCGCAATGGCCTCGCGAATGGCGTTCCGCAACGCGGCGTTGAGCGCGGGGTCGAGGCGCGCGTGTTCGGGAACGCGCGTGTCGTGAGCGGCGGAAATAATCGCGTTGACGTGCTTTTCGAACATGCGCGATCCGACCACCAGGTCGGCGACTTTGCGCTCTTCGCGCACTTTCCAGTTGACGAAATCCTCGATGTCGGGGTGATCGGCGTTGAGCACGACCATCTTGGCGGCGCGCCGCGTCGTACCGCCCGACTTAATCGCGCCGGCCGCGCGGTCGAAAATTTTCAAGAACGACATCAAACCGGAGCTGGTGCCGCCGCCGGTGAGCTTTTCGCCGGCGCCCCGTAGCCGTGAGAAATTCGCACCTGAGCCCGAGCCGCCTTTGAAGATGCGCGCCTCGCGCAACACGCCGTCGAAGATGCCGCCCTCGTTGACGAGGTCGTCGTCGATCGACAGAATGTAGCACGCCGAGACTTGCGGATGTTCGTAGGTATTTGCCGACGCATTGGCAACGCCGTCGGTCGGATCGACGAACCAGTGGCCCTGGGCGGGCCCGGAAATCCCGTACGCCCAATGCAGCCCGGTGTTGAACCACTGCGGCGAGTTTGGCGCGCCGATCTGGCGCGCGAGCATCGCGCACATTTCGTCGTGGTACACGCGCGCATCGTTTTCCGTGTCGAAGTAGCCGTGCTTCCAGCCCCAATACGTCCAGCAGCCGGCCAGCCGGTTAAAGACCTGGCGGGCATCCCGCTCGGGACCGAACTGATCGTTCCGGGGGACGGCTTCGAGCGCGGCCTGATCGGCTACCGAGCGCGACAACCACTCCGGCACCCCGTCTTCCCGCACCGGTTGGGTGGCCTTAGGAACCCCCGCCTTGCGGCAATACTTCTGAGCCAGGACGTCGACCGCGACTTGGCTCCAGGCCGCCGGAACCATCACGTCTTTGGCCTCGAAGATCACCGATCCGTTGGGGTTGACGATTCGGGAGGTTCTCGGCTCGAAAACTATGCCCGCGTAGGGATCTTCAGCCGACGAATAGGTGCGGTGAAACTTCATGTCGCGGCGCTGCTCCTTGCCTGGATTGGTCGGCGAGCCTGGGAACCCGAAATCTTCGATGCGGACGTAGCGAACACCTGTTCGCTCTAAGGCCACCGTTTTCACCGGGTCGGATACCTATTGTGCCATGCCGATCGAATTACCCCAAGATATTGGGGTTCATCCGGGCAACTCCTTGTGATTTGCCTGTGGGCAGCGACTAAAATCTGAGGATTGGCTGCGGACGAGTGCCGGCCCCGTGGAGACGGTGTGGAGATATCCGAGGATACCGGGGATAACCGGTGCAACGGAAGGCCAATGCTCGGCCCAAACCGGTTCGCGGCGCGCCTCCACGACGTTGCTCACGAGGAACTCGAGGAAGCTGGAATTCGCGGCCTGATCGTCGATCTCGACAACACCTTGGTGGGCTACCGGGATACCGAACTGGGCCTGGAGCACTTGGAGTGGGTGGCCCGGGCCCACGATCGCGGCTTTCGGATCGTGATGCTTTCGAACAACTTTTCGGAGCGGGTCAACGCGATGGCTCGGCAACTCAACGTCGCGTGCATTCCCAACGCGCTTAAACCGCTGCCGTTCGGCTTCCTACGCGCGGTGAAAGCCCTCCAACTGCGCCGGCACGAGATCGCGGTCGTCGGCGATCAGTTGTTTACCGACGTACTCGGCGGCAAGCTGTGCGGACTGTATACGATCCTCACCGAGCCGATTGAATCGAAAGACCTCGGACTCACGTCGGTGTTCCGGTTTTTCGAGCGGCTCATGCTGCCGAGCCGGCGCGCGCCGTGAAGCTGGCGATCATCGGCGATCCGGTCCAGCACAGCCGCAGCCCGCTGCTGCATCGGAACTTTCTGGACGAATCCGAAATCGACGGCAGTTACGTCGCCATTCGCGTGCCGGCGACGCACGCGGCGGCAACGATCCGCGAGATGCGGCGCGACGGATTTACGGGCTGCAACGTTACCTATCCGCTCAAAGAAGAAGCGCTCGACGCCTGCGATGTGCTTACCCAGGAGGCGCGGCGGTCGCTGGCCGTCAACACGATCCTTTTCGGCCGCGACGTTGTCGGCACGAACACCGACGGCATCGGCGCCCGAATGGCGATCGAAGCGCTGATCGACGAGCCGATCGCGCTCAAGCGAATCGGGATCCTCGGATACGGAGCAACGGCGCGCGCCATCCTCGCCGAGTTGCACGACAACGATGCTTACGCGTTCGTGTGGGGCCGCGATGCGGCGCGCGTGCGAACCGTCTGCGAGCGTTTCGAGGCCGAAGCCTGGCCGGCTGAAAATCTACCCGAGATCGTGGTGAGCACGTTGCCGCCCGACGCGGTGCTCCCCAAGGATCTGGTCGCCGATCTCCAGGGCCCGGAGGTCGTCGTGGACGTGAACTACGGGAACCGCGCGACGCTGGCGCGGCAAATCGACCGCGAGGTCGTTACCGGCGACGCCATGCTCGAGGCGCAGGCGCACGCCAGTTTTGACTTTTGGCTCGCACACCTCGACGGGCTGAGTGGAGCGAGCAAAAGCCCTGTCATCTGAGCGGAGCGCCGCCAGACGCGTAGTCAGGCTTCGGAGAGGGGGAGATTCGAACTCCCGAGAGACTTATCACCTCTGCTCGCTTTCCAAGCGAGTGCATTCGACCACTCTGCCACCTCTCCGCGAGATACGGCCCCCGTTTTCGCGCATCCCGACGTTCCTCCCGCCGCTGGAAATAACACGCAAGGTGGACTCCACCCTCGGGCGAACCTGGGCGCATGATCGAGTCCGGACGTCTCGGGCGCGTGGTCGTCGCCGAGCCGTTTGACGATCGCGGCATCGCAATTTTGGAGCGCGCCGGAGCGGACGTGATCTCTTGCGTCGGCGCGCCGCGCGCGACGTTGCACGCCGCACTTCACGAGGCGCGCGGCTTGATCGTGCGCTCCGAGACGCGCGTCGACGGCGACCTGCTGGCGCGAGCGCCGCGATTGGAGGTGGTCGCCCGAGCCGGCGCCGGCGTGGACGCCATCGACGTGGACGCGGCGACCGCGGCCGGCATCGTGGTCGTGAATACGCCGGGCGCCAACACGATCGCCGCAGCCGAGCACACCTTTGCGATGCTGCTCTCCGCGCTTCGGCACGTGCCGCAAGCGTATGCGTCGGTGCGCGCTTCGCAGTGGGAGCGCAAACTCTTCGTCGGGCACGAGCTGTACGGGAAGACGCTCGGCATCGTGGGTCTGGGCCGGATCGGCAGCAACGTCGCGGCGCGCGCGTCCGCGTTCGGCATGCACGTAATCGCTCACGACCCGTACGTTCCGGCGTCGCGCGCCGGCGCGCTCGGGGTAGAGCTGTGCGAGCTCGACGAGCTCCTCGCAACGGCGCACGTCGTAACGCTTCACGTTCCGTTGACGCCGCAAACGCGCGGAATGATTGGGCCGTGCGCGCTGGCGACGATGCGCGACGATGCGGTTTTGGTAAACTGCGCGCGTGGCGCGGTGGTCGACGCCGACGCGCTGCTGCGCGCCCTGGACGCGGGGCGTTTGCTCGTCGCGGTCGTCGACGTCGTCCCGGAGGAGCCGCCGCCCGCGGCTTCGGCATCGGCGCGCCTGTTGGCCCACGATCGCGTGGTTGCGACGCCGCACCTCGGGGGCACGACGTTCGAGGCGCTGGAACGAATCGCGTTGGAGATTGCCGAGGACGTGGTGCGCGTGCTCGGCGGGCGCCCGGCGAGCGGCGCCGTGAACGCACCGACGCTCAGCGGCGCCGCGGCCGAAGGCGCCGGCGGGTTCGTCGATCTGGCTTTTCGGATGGGCGCCCTGCTCCCCCAGCTTTTCGAAGACGCGCTGCGTGCGGAGATCGGACTGGTTCTGCAGGGCGACCTGGCCGGGGTCGGGTCGGAGCCGTTCGTGGCCGCCCTGCTGGCCGGCGCGCTGCCGTTTGTGACCGACCGCCGCGTAACCATCGTGAATGCCCTAGCGGTCGCCGCCGATATCGGGGTGCGTACGATGGTATCGAGCGAGAGTTCGCCCCATCAGTTTCGCGCATCCTTAGCGATCGCGACGGGCGAACACCGTTTGGTGGGAACCGTTCTTCCGACCGGCGCGCGGATCGTCGAGATCGACCGGTTCGAAATCGACGCGGTCGCCGAAGGCACGATGCTCGTCACCCGTCATCGCGACGTACCCGGGATGGTCGGACGCATCGGCACGATCCTGGGTAATGCCGACGTCAACATCTCGACGATGCAGGTTGCGCGCGGACGGCGGGGTGGCTCGGCGATGATGGTGCTCGACGTTGACCGTAGCGTCGGCCACGACGTGCTGGATGCGATCGGCGCCGTGGATGGGATCGAAGGCGTGCGCCTCGTTTCGATATAGTGGGAAGGGCGTACGTTGCGCGGCACGGCGAAACCGATTGGAATCGCGCGGCGCGCTATCAGGGCCGGCGCGAGTCGCACCTAACTCGGTTGGGAGAGCGGCAAGCTGCCGCGCTCGCCGCGGAACTCGTCGCCGGCGGCGCCGGCCGGATCGTCAGCAGCCCGTTGGCGCGGTGTACCCAAACCGCTCGTCCGATTGCCGAAGCGCTCGGCCTTGCGGTCGACACCGACGACCGATTGCTCGAAATCGCCCACGGTACGTGGGAAGGGCGCTTACGCGAGGACATCGAGCGCGACGACGGCGCCCGAATGCAAACTTGGCGACATTCACCCGAACGCGTGCGGTTCGATGGCGGCGAATCCCTGGCCGCCGTCAACGCGCGCTGGCAGCGGTTTGCGGAATCACTCGATGGGAAGAATGACGTCATCATCGTTACCCACGACGTTCTCGTGCGGCTCGCGATCCTTGCGGCCGGCGGCCGGCCGCTGGCCGATTTTTGGAAACCGCCCGTGGAAAATGGTGGTTATGCGGTGTTCGAGGTACGTGCCACGCGATGGCGTCTGATCGAAGAGTGTCATCGGACGCATCTCGCCGGCGTATCGGCCGATGCCCGATGCCAGGCTCTCTGAAAAGCTCAGAAAGGATTCGACCGTGACTAAAGCCCAGCCGTTTCTCAGCGACGTCAAAGAACTGCGCCGCCGCGCGCGCCAAAACATCGATCGAGGAGCGATAACCGACGGCTACAAACTCGATGCGAACGTGGTTTGCGATATTTTAAATCAAGCGCTGGCGACGGAAATCGTGTGCGTCCTGCGCTACAAGCGTCATTATTTCATGGCGACGGGCCTGAACAAGGACGCCGTTGCGGCCGAGTTTCTCGAACACGCGAACGACGAACAGGGCCATGCCGATTCGATCTGCGAGCGCATCACCCAGCTGGGCGGGTCGCCGAATCTCAACCCCGAGGGGCTCGCTTCCCGCAGCCACTCCGAGTATAAGGAAGGCACGTCACTGGTCGACATGATCAAAGAGGACCTGATCGCCGAACGCATCGCGATCGAGTCGTACGGCGAGATCGTCCGTTTTCTGGGGGAAAAAGATCCGACCTCGCGACGGCTCATGGAGAGCATCCTGGCGGTGGAAGAAGAGCACGCCAACGATATGAACGATTTGCTCCAGAAGGTCAAGTAGCGATAGAACTGACGCTGGTTCGTCACGGTGCGACCACCTGGAATGCGACGGGCCGGTTCCAAGGCCGCACCGACGTCGAGCTTTCACCCGAGGGGCGCGAACAGGCGCAAGCGATCGCGTTGCGCCTGTCGCACGAACGGATCGACTGCATCTACTCAAGCGATCTCGTGCGCGCAAACGAGACCGCCCGCATCGTGGCCGCACCGCACGGCCTGGCGGTGACGACCGACGAGCGCCTACGCGAGTTCGACTTCGGCGAGTGGGAAGGCTCGACGTGGGACGAGATCGTCGTGGCGCGACCGCACCTACGCGATCTCGGTGCGACGGCCGCCAACCGCTACGCCCCCGAGGGTGGCGAGACGTTCGACGACGTCCAGGCGCGGGTCCGCTCCTTTTTGGACGACCTCCGCGCGCGGGACGCCGGTCACGCCGTGGTCGTCACGCACGCGGGGCCGCTGCACGCAGCCCTAGCGGTGCTGGGATTAAACGACGAGAGTT
>JBDTDR010000051.1:0-14284 GCA_039922955.1 Candidatus Tumulicola sp. | reverse complement strand
CAGATTGCCAAGCCGACCGTCAGCAGCCGCCTGTCGGCCCTCGCGCGCTTGGCCGAGCGGCTCCGCCGCGGGCAGGGGCCGGCCAAGCGCGCCCGGTAGAACAGGGCTGCACGTTATCTCACGGAGTCGTACATGCGCATCGGAATCAACGGCTTCGGCCGCATCGGAAGAAACTTTGCCAAAGCGTTGATGGAGCACCATCCGCAGATCGAGATCGCCGCGATCAACGATCTGACGGGCGCGGCCGAGTGCGCTCATCTTTTCAAACACGACAGCAACTACGGAGCCTACGTTGGCGACGTCGCGGCGAGCGGCAATACGCTGCTCATCGATGGGCGGCGCATTCGCGTGATGGCCGAGCGCGACCCGGGTAAGCTTCCGTGGAAGGATCTGGGCGTCGACGTCGTGATCGAATCGACCGGCCTATTTACCGACGCGGCCAAAGCGCGCGCGCACATCGACGGCGGGGGGGCCAAAAAAGTCCTGATCTCGGCGCCGGCCAAAGGCGAAGATTTCACCGTGGTTCTCGGCGTCAACGATGCCGCCTACGATCCGCTGGCGCACCACGTCATCTCGAACGCGTCGTGCACGACCAACTGCTTGGCGACCGCGCTGAAACCGGTCGTGGACCGTCTGGGCTGGGTCAAAGGCTTCATGACGACGATTCACTCCTACACGAACGACCAAAATATCCTCGACGCGCCGCACAAGGACCTCCGGCGCGCGCGCAACGCCGCGACCAACATCATTCCGACGTCCACCGGCGCCGCTAAAGCCCTCTATCTTACGATCCCGGAAGTCCAGGGTACGTTCGACGGATTCTCCCTGCGCGTGCCGACCCCGACGGTTTCGATGATCTACCTGGTCGCGCAAACGAAGAAACCGACGACTAAAGACGAGCTCAACGCCATCCTGCGGGGCGCCGCCGAAGGCGACCTGGCGAAGTACGTCGCGTACACCGAGGAAGAGCTCGTCTCCAGCGACTTCAAAAGAGACCCGCACAGCGCGATCATCGACGCCAAGCTGAGCAACGCCATCGACGATTTAGTGCAAATCGGAGCCTGGTACGACAACGAGTGGGGATACTCGTGCCGGCTAGCGGATTTGACCGCAATGGTGCTCGAGAAGATTCCGGCCACGGCCTAAAGCGTCCGGCCGTCGCAATGAAGTTTCGCTCGCTCGAGGATCTCGGCGTACGCGGCAAGCGCGTCGTGGTGCGGGAAGACCTTAACGTCCCGATGCGGGGCGAAGCGATCGCCGATTACACGCGCGTCGATGCGGCCATCCCGACGCTCGCGTGGCTGCGCGAGCACTCGGCGCGAACGATCGTCCTCTCACACTTGGGCCGCCCGGATGGGAAGCCCGACCCAAGACTCTCGCTTCGTCCGCTGGCGGCGGCGCTTTCGGATCGGCTCGGCATCCCGGTAGCCTTCGCCGCCGACTGCATCGGCGCGACCGCGCAGCAGGCCGCCGACGCGTTGAAAGACGGCGGCGTGCTCCTGCTTGAGAACGTTCGCTTCCATCCGGGAGAGGAACGCAACGACCCCGCGTTCGCGGGGGAACTCGCGAAGCTCGGCGCGATCTACGTCAACGACGCGTTCGCAACGGCACATCGCGCGCACGCCTCGACCGAGGGAATCGCCCACCTGTTGCCGAGCGCCGCAGGTTTGCAGATGGAAGCCGAACTCACGGCGCTCGCGCGTTTGACCGAGAGCCCAGCCAAGCCGTTCGTGTGCGTGATCGGCGGGGCGAAGATCGCCGACAAGATCGGCGTCTTCAACCGCTTGATGGAGCACGTCGATGCCGTCTGCGTCGGCGGCGGCATGGCCAACACGTTTTTGGCCGCACTCGGCGTCAACGTGGGAAAATCGCTGCGCGACAACGACCTCGGACCGGCGCGAAGCGTCCTCGGCCTTGCCAAACGGCGCGCGGTCGATCTCCGCCTCCCTAGCGATGCGGTGATCGCGCAGGCTATTGATTCCGACGAATCGCACGTCGCGGACATCGCGTGCGTGGGCGACGAAATGGTTCTCGATATCGGTCCCGCCACGGCGCAGGCCTATGCCGGCATCATCGAGCCGGCGAAAACGATCGTTTTCAACGGGCCGATGGGCGTCTACGAGAAACCTGCGTATCGCCGCGGCACGCAAGTGGTCGGCGACGCCATCGCGCGCGCGACCGCCAATGGCGCGATCAGCGTGGTCGGCGGCGGCGACGCGGCCGCGGCCGCCCATATGCTCGGCTTTGCCGACAAGGTGACGTTTCTGTCAACCGGCGGCGGCGCAACCCTCGAGTTTCTCGAAGGCAAAACGCTTCCGGGCGTCGCGGCGCTCGAACGGTAAAGACGTCGATGCAGCAGTTGATACGCACGATCGTCGTCGGTAACTGGAAAATGCACAAGACGGCCGCCGAAACCGCCGCGTACTTCGATGCATTTCTTCCGCTGGCAGCGGCGCTTCCGCCGGAAATCGAAGTCGTGGTAGCGCCGCCGTTCACCGCGCTGGCGGAGGCTTCGAAGCGGCTGCGGGGAACGCGCGTGCGGCTCGGCGCCCAAACGATGCATTGGGAACTCGAAGGCCCGTTCACCGGCGAGGTCAGCGCCCCGATGCTGCTCGAGTTCGGCGTCACGTACGTTATTTTAGGACATTCCGAGCGGCGCGCGTACTGCGACGAAACCGATCGTACGGTCAACTTGAAGGTGGTGACGGCGCTGGCTCAGGGGTTGACGCCGATCGTTGCCGTGGGTGAAACCGAGCAGGAGCGTTCGACCGGACGGACCGACGATCGGATCGTCGAGCAAACGTGCGACGCCTTCAAGGGCGTTGCCGCACCCGCGCTCGAGCGTGTGGTGCTCGCCTACGAGCCGATTTGGGCCATCGGCACCGGAAAGAACTGCCACCCCGACGAGGCCGATCGCGTGATGGCCACGATCCGCGGCTGCGTCCCGGGCCTCTCGACGACGCCGATCCTCTACGGCGGCAGCATGAAGCCCGAAAACGTGGCGTCGTATTTGGCTAAACCGAACGTCAACGGTGGTTTAGTCGGCGGGGCGTCGCTCGATCCGGCCGGCTTTGCCGGCTTGATCGCCAACGCCGCCCGATGACGTTTCGGCCCGTCGTTCTGGCCGTGCTCGACGGGTGGGGATGCCGCGACGCGGCCTACGGCAACGCGATCGCGGCCGCGGCGATTCCGCACTGGCGAGCCTTTTTCGATCGGTATCCTTGGACGACGCTCGAGGCTTCCGGCGAGGAAGTCGGGCTTCCCAAAGGCATCATGGGCAACAGCGAAGTCGGCCATATGAATCTCGGCAGCGGGCGCGTCGTCGCGCAGGGCCTGCTCGTCATCGATGCCGAGATCGCGTCGGGCGAATTTAGCCGAAACGAAACGCTGCAGGCGGCGATCGCGCACGCAAAGCGCCGAAACGGCACGCTGCATCTGATGGGCTTGCTCTCCGACGGATGCGTTCACAGCTCGCTCGAACACCTCTTCGCCCTGATCGATGCCGCTATCGCGGGCGGCGTGCCGGTGGCCGTTCATGGCTTTCTGGACGGCCGCGACACTCCGCCGCGGTCGGCGGAAACCTACGTGCGGCAACTCGAAGCGAAGCTCGCCGCCGCGGGAGGTCACGGTGCGATCGCAACCATCGGCGGCCGTTTCTACGCAATGGATCGCGACCATCGCTGGGAACGCACGCACAAGGCGTACGACGCGATCGCCAACGCCCGCGCCGGCTGTCGCGCCGAAACCGCGCTGGCTGCGGTACGCGCCGGATACGAACGCGGCGAAGACGATGAATTCGTCGTTCCCACAGTCGTCGGAACGCCTCGCCCGGTGGAAAACGGCGACGCCGCCATCTTCTTCAACTTTCGCCCGGATCGCGCGCGGCAGTTAACCACCGCCTTCGACGCCGGCATCGGCGCGTTCCACGTACCGTTCGATGCGTTCGGGCCGCGGGCGTACGACGATCTGCTGTTTGCGACGATGACGAGATACGAAGAGCATTTCCCCAACCCGGTCCTGTTCGGGCCGCGCCCCCAATACGACACCTTCGGTGAAGTCCTTTCGCGCAACGGCCTGCGCCAGCTGCGCCTCGCCGAAACCGAGAAGTACGCGCACGTAACGTATTTTTTCAACGGCGGACGTGAGGAACGGTTCGAAGGCGAAGATCGCGTGTTGATTCCGTCGGATCGGTCCGTTCCGACCTACGATCTCGCCCCGGCGATGCGCGCGAACGAAATCACCGATGCCGCGGTCGAGGCGATTGCGTCCGGCACCTACGATGCGATCGTGATGAACTATGCCAACGCCGATATGGTCGGGCACACGGGCAAGTGGGCGCCGACCATCGCGGCCGTTGAGGTACTCGACGCTTGCCTACAGCGCCTGGCGCGAGCGACGCTCGCGGCCGGCGGATTGCTCGCGGTCACCGCCGACCACGGAAACGCCGAGGAAAAACTCGATCGGGACGGCAGTCCGCTCACCGCGCATACCACCAATCGCGTGCCGTTGCTGCTGATCGCCGACGGACTCCACGGAACGCTTGCCGGCGGCGGAAAGCTCGGCGACGTCGCACC
The DNA here is from genome assembly GCA_039922955.1 of Candidatus Tumulicola sp. Lineage (GTDB taxonomy): Bacteria > Vulcanimicrobiota > Vulcanimicrobiia > Vulcanimicrobiales > Vulcanimicrobiaceae > Tumulicola. The sequence continues at coordinate 9,710 of JBDTDR010000051.1, read as the reverse complement.
GACGTTGTTGCACATCATGGGCTTGCCGGCTCCCGAACGCATGACCGGCGTGAACCTGTTCGGATCCTCAGCCAACGCCATGGATCCGTCCAGACCGTTATCAGGTTCGTGTGATTAAACTCTAGGAGTGTGTCGGACTCGGGCACATCGCGCAAAGGAGGCCTCTCCCATGCGCGAACGTCGTCCCGGCGAAAATCGCGAGGAGCTGATCCTCGCGCGAGCGATGGTGTTCTTCGTCTTTATCGGCGCCGCGACGGTGGCGGTTGCGTTGGCGGCGCACTTGCATTAGCAGCCTCCGAGTAAACGTTCGATTCACGCGTCCGCGCGGTAGCAGCCGCTCGGATCCACGCGAACCCGGCGATCTCCGATAACGATCGAACGCAGGCGGTGGTCCCATACCGACATGACCGCAACGACGGCCGGCTTGAATCTCCAAATGAGTTCGCGGGCTCGCGCCGACACGGCGATGGCGTCGCGCACCCAGCTCGGATGGTCGTGTGGAAGTCCCGTCGTCTCGAGTTCGGCTTCGGCGACGACCGGAACGATCGGGTCGGACGGCGCCGTACCAACCGGCATCCGCGTCGCGGCAGCGGCTTCGTCGGGTTCAATCCGTCGCAGCATACGTGGCGCTCGCCTGAAGTCTTGCGATCGCTGCTAAATGAAGTTGCGAAGCGCGCTGCGGCGAGATCGCCATGCGGCGCCCGATCGCGCGCAGCGAGCTGCCTTCGAAATAATGTTCCACGACGACGGCGCGCTGACGTGCCGGAAGGCGCACGATCAGGGCGGTCAGGTCGGCCTGCCGGCTGCGCCGCTCGACGATGCGCCCCGGATCGCCGCTCCAGTCGCCCGAAAGCATTTCGCCTTGCGGCAGCGGTGCGTCCAACGAGAGCGGCTGTCCGCGATGCGTTGCGGCCAACGCCCGAAGGTATCCCGGGCAGCGCCGTTCCATTTCCGCGGCCGTGGGCACCTCGCCGCGCGACAGCGCCATCGCATAGCGCTCGTTTTCGCCATCGCGCACGATGCGCCGCGCTCGTTCCGAAACGGGATCCATTCGCCGGATGCCGTTGAGCATCGCACCGACGATCAAGCGGCGGGCGTAGTGCTCCAGCGTCGGGCCTCGCGACGAATCGTACGAGTCGACCGCGCGGATCAGACCGATGCTTCCGTCGCCCACCAAATCATCAAGATCGAAGCCGGGAACGAGGCGTTTGATCCGCCGGGCGATTCGTCTCACGAGCGGGAGCAGCGCTCGGATCGTCTCCTCGCGCGAACCGGCCGGACCGATCACGGCCGGTGCTCGAACCCGGCGGCGACGAGGGCGGCAAACCCGTGAACGTCGCGGGCCGCAATTCCGCGGGCGAGCAAGCCCAATCCGTATTCGCCGAGGGCGTCCGCGCCTTGGAGCATCGGCCGCAGCATCGGCGCGAGCATCATCGCCTCGAAGGCCACGCCGACCTGAACTGCGGCGGCGCTATCCACGCTGCAGGTTGTTCGCGATTCGCAGCATTTCGTCGGCCGCCTGAACGCCCTTAGCGTTGGCCTCGTAGGCCCGCTGCGCCGCGAGGATCTGCATCATTGCATCGATGATCGCAACGTTCGAACGCTCGAGCATGCCGAAACGAAGTTTCGGCCCGCTCTCGGAACCCGGCAGAACGTCGCGCGGCGCGCCGGATCGTACGGTCGCTTCGAAAAGCGATCCGCCGACGCTGCGTAAGTGGTCGGGGGCGGGAAACTCCGCGATTCGGACGCGGCCGATCGAGCGCGTCCCGTCGGCAAACGTCGCGCGCACGTTACCGTCTTCGGCAACCGAAACCGACAGGGCGTTCGCCGGAACGTGCAGCCCTTCGAGACGGAAGCCTTGCGCGTTTCGAACCGTCCCGTCGGCGGCGCGCTCGAATTCGCCGTCGCGCGTGTACGCGCGGTGTCCGCGCGCGTCGAGAACGGCAAAGAAGCCCGGACCGTCGATCGCTACGTCGAACGGTCCTCCGGTCTTTGCCAATTTGCCCTGACCCAAGAGCACGTGCGCGCCGAGCGCCACCGTGCCGACGCCGCCCTCGCCCGGCGCGACCAGCTCGGCAAAGCGCTGCACGGACCCTTTGAAGCCGGCCACGTCGGTATTTGCGAGATCGTCGGCGATCGTATCCAAATTCTGCTGCTGCGCGGCCATGCCGCTCGCGGCGGCGAACAAAGCGCGATCCATGCGTTACATTCTCCCTTACTTCACGCGCGCGACGTCGCTGGATGACTTTTCGCGCGTCCGGTCGATGGCTGAAACGATTTTTTGCGCACTCTCGAAGGAACGCTCGGCGCAGAGCACGTCGACCATTTCATGAATCGCGTCGACGCTCGCGCCTTCCAGAAACCCCGCGTGAACGGAACTTCCGGGCGGCAGCGGAAGACGGTCGACCGTGGCGTCGGTGTCGGCGGCGATCACGTCGCCGCGCTCGTCGATGCGCGCGCCATCCGGAACGCGCAGCGCGTGTCCGTTTGCGAGCAGGGTGCGGCCGGCCGCGTCCCGCAGCGTGCCGTCGGCCTCGCGCGTGAAGGCACCCGCGCGGGTCGTGCCGACCGCGCCCGCGGCGTCGCGGACGCTGAAACCGCCCGGGCCGACGATGGCCAGATCGAAGTCGCGCCCGGTTCGGCGCAGCGCGCCGTGCCCGGGAACCGGGCGGCGGTCGACGGCCACGCCCACCGGCGTTAAGAAGCCGCGCGCTCCGATCCGTGCAAAGCCGTCGGTCGAAACGTTCGCAAGATTCTGGGTCGCGATCTCGAGGCGGGTTCGGGCCGCGACCATCGCGCTGCCCGCCCAGGTAATTCCGTCCATGACCGCATGGTAGATGCGCGTCGTAACCGAATCGTTTCCGCATGGTGATCGGTATGCGGCGCCTGGCCTGCGTGGCGTGCGCGGTTCTCGCCGTCGGATGCGCGTCGCCGTCGCGCGGCGAGCGCGCGGCGTCCTCCGAGCTCGCGCAAATGGCGCCGCTCGAACGCGCCTACTCGGGCATCGTGACGGGGTTCGACGTCCGCAGCCCGACCACGCTGTTCGTCAGTCTCGATTTGCAAAGCTTCATCGGCATGGATGACGACGCCGCAACCGCCCTTAAACATGCCGTAGTCGCCCGATGGCGCCGCGCCTGGTCGGCCGCGCATCCGCAGGTTCACGCGACGCTACGCGTGCGCTTTATCGACTTCATCGGACGAACGATCGCGGAGCAGTCGGAAAGCGTGTAAGTCGCCAGGTCCGCGCCGTCGCGGTGAGATCGACGCTTTTGCCGCCGTGCGCAAAGAACAAGCCGCGCGTCGCTATGCCGTCGGGTCCCTCATCGTCGTAGGCGATCCAATCGAAGTGGGCGGATACGGCGATCGAGGCCGCTAGATTCGCCACCCCGATGGTTGCGTAGGCGGCCACGCAACGGCGAAAGAGTTCCACGGTTGCCAGACGCGGTCATCCAACACGCCTTCTGTTTCACGTCCAAACAATGACGTTGCCGGCGGTCACGAGGCCGCCGCCAAAACCCATGAGCAGCACTCGCTGGCCGGGTTTGACGCGTCCGTCGCGGACCGCCGGCACGAGGGCCAGCGGAATGCTGACCGCCGACGTATTTCCATAGTCCTCGACGCTGAGCAGCGTGCGTTCGATCGGGAAAGGCAGACGTTTGTCGAGCGCTTCGATCATTCGCAGGTTCGCGCTGTGGGGCACGAACCAATCGATTTCGTCGAGCGTTAATCCGGCCCGGTCGAGAATGCGGTGGACGGCTCGGGGAACGTTTTCGAGGACCCACCGGTAGACGGCCGGACCTTCTTGGTGCAACAGGCGCGACGTATCCTCCACGCCGTTGATTTCGGTGCGCAGCGCGGTGCGGTAGAGAAACTTTCCGCCGTTCCCGTCGGCGCCGGAGTCCATGCCGAAGAACGCGGGTTCCGCGCTGTATTCGACCAGCGCCGCGCCGGCGCCGTCACCGAACAGCACGCACGTCGACCGATCGGTGTAGTCGATCGACCGCGTTAACGCGTCGGCGGTGATCACGAGGACGCGTGTAACCTGGCGCGTGGCGATCAGTCCGGTGGCGATGTTCAATCCGTAGGCAAAACCGGCGCACGCCGTGCTGATGTCCAGCGCTCCGACGGTCTTGGGCAGCGCAAAGTGCGCCTGCAGCATGGCCGAAAGACTCGGATAGGCGTAGTCCGGGGTCGACGAGCCGACGATGATGTAGTCGATCTCCTCGATGCGCACCTCGGGGTGATGCGCGAGCATGTCGTCGACCGCGGCAATCGCCAAGTGACTCGAGTACTGCCCTTCGGCGACGACGTGGCGGCGGCGAATTCCGGTGCGTTTGACGATCCACTCGTCGCTCGTGTCGAGACGCGCTGCAAAATCGGCGTTGGTGAGGATCTTTTCGGGCGCGTACATGCCGACCGCGGCGATTCGGGCCGGGGCGGAGACGACCGATTGCTCCACCGTCACAGCCGCGCCGCGACGGCAGCGGCGAAGTCTAGCGTCGAAAGCGCTCCGGCTTGGTCGTGCACGAGTTCGAACGTTCGCGCGCCGTCGCCATAGGCCCGCTCGACCGCGCGTTCGATGCGCGCCGCATTGGGCTCGTCGCCGAGACTATGGCGCAGGAGCATCGCGGCGGAAAGAATAGCCGCAGTCGGATTGGCGATATTTTTCCCGGCAATGTCCGGGGCCGTGCCACCGACCGGCTCGTAGAGCCCGAACTGCCTGCCCGGCGTGCCGCGCGTGCCGAGGCTCGCACTCGGAAGCGTCCCGATCGAACCGGTGAGAATCGCGGCCTCGTCCGAGAGGATGTCGCCGAACATGTTTTCGGTGACGATGACGTCGAAATGGCCGGGGCGGCGCACCAGCTGCATCGCGGCGTTATCCACCAGCAAATGTTCGAGCGATACGTCGGGATAGTCGAGTGCCACGCGCTCGACGATCCGCCGCCAGAGGCGCGACGTTTCGAGAATGTTCTGTTTGTCAACTGAAGTCAGGCGTTTCTTGCGCGCGCGCGCCAGTTCGAAACCCACGCGCGCGATTCGATCGACCTCCGGCGCCCGGTAGATCATCGTGTCGACGGCCTCGTCGACGCCGCCCACGTTGCGCTGCTCTTTGGGCGTGCCGTAGTAGATGCCGCCGGTCAGTTCGCGCACCACGACCAGGTCGAGACCGCGCACCAAATCGGGCTTCAACGACGACGCGTCCTCGAGGCCCGCAAAAACCCGAACGGGACGTAGATTGGCGTACAGTTCGTAATCTCGTCGCAGCAGAAAGAGCGCGTATTCCGGCCGCTCGGAAAGCGGGCGGCCGTCGTACTTCGGAAGTCCGACGCTGCCGAAGAGAATCGCCGCGCTCCGATCGCACAACGCGCGTGACTCGTCGGGAAGTGCCGGCAGACCGCGCTCGAGGGCGGCCGCTCCGACGGCGCCTTCGACGCAGCCGACGTCGGGGCGCACCTGCCGCAGTATCGCGGCGGCGGCGTGCGTGACCTCGGGCCCGATTCCATCGCCGGGCAAGAGCGCGACGGTCTCGTTCAACCGAAACGACGTTCCGTCAATACACCGTTATTCGCGTGGTGTCGTCGCTCGGCGGTTCGGGTTTTTTCGAAGCCGGCTTGGCCGCCGCGTCGGCGCGCTCGCCGTTGACCTTGCCGGTCGACGGCTGCGGTTTTGCCGTCCCCGGCGCGGTGTCGGGCGGAACGGCATCGCGCGACAGCACCGGCGGAGCGACCTTTTCGACCAGCGAGAGGTGCGTCATGAGCAAGCTGCGCAGTTCGCTGCGGGCTTTTTCGTTCGCTTCCACGGCGCGCTGGTGTTCGCGGCGCACTTCGGAGATGGCGTCGTTGTAATTGGCGATCTCGCGCTCGGCTTCGAGACGAGCCTTCTCGCGAATTAAATCGGCTTCTTTGTGAGCCGAGGCCTTGGTTTCGTCGGCGGTGCGCTGCGCGAGGACCAACGTGTTCTGCAGCGACTCTTCCATCGCTTTGAAATGGCTGATGCGCTCCTTGAGGTCCGCGATATCGGCTTCGAGCGCCACGCGATGTTGCGCGTCGTCTTCGAGCGTCTCGATGATTTCGTCGAGAAACGCGTCTACTTCGGAGCGATCGTAGCCTTGCAAGGCTTTCTTGAAGCTTTTGTGCTGAATGTCGATCGGCGTGATCTTTTCCATGTTTATACTCTATTCGACATGAAGTCGAGGGTACCGTCCGCCATCATCGATTCGCGCAACCCGGCGGCGTTGACCACGACGCCCGCGGGGACGACGAGGTAGATGGCCTCCGCAAGTTTTTGAATCTTCCCGTCGATCGTGTACGCCACGCCCGACGTAAAGTCAACGACGCGCTGCAGCAGCGTCCGGTCGGCGTTTTGAAGGTTGACGATCACGACCTGCCGGTTGCGCAGCGAATCGGCGATCTCGACGACGTCCTGGTAGCTGCGCGGCGAATACACGCTTACTTCCGTTCCCCCCCGGCGACCGGCGTGCGAGAGCGGAACCACCCGCGGATTCGCGCCGAGCTCTTCTTCGTAAGGGTCTTCTTCGTCGTCGCGTATCGAGAAAAACGACCCGATTTTGCCAAACATGCTCAAGGGTTCTCCCTCCCGCCAAAGAGCGCCGTTCCTATCCGCACCATCGTCGAACCGGCGCGCACCGCCTCGCGCCAGTCGCCCGACATGCCGATGGAGAGCGTAGTTCCACCTACGCGGCCAAACGTCTTGGCGGCTAGATGGAAAGCGCGTGAGATCGCTTCGCGATCCGAGGTGGCCGGCCCGATCGCCATCACGCCGTCTAGGCGCAAATCGGGCTGCGCCCGGAGCACCTCGGCCAGCCGTTCGGCCTGGTCGGGCGGACACCCAAAGCGCTGCGTCGGCGAAATGTTGACCTGCAGCAGCACCGCCAGCGGCTTTCCGAGAGCTTGGCAGGCCTTGCCCAGCGCCAGGGCGGCCTCGGGTCGATCGACGCTCTGAACGACGTCGAACAGTTCGGCGATCGCTTTGGCTTTGTTCGTCTGCAAGTGGCCGATGAAGTGCTTGCGCACCGGCGGCAGCGCCGGAAACTTAACTCGCGCCTCCTGCAGGTAGTTTTCGCCGACGTCGGCCAGCCCGGCGCCGATGGCGGCCTGGACCAGGGCGGTAGGCTGCTTCTTGCCGACGCCCACGACGGCGACGTTTCCCGGCGCGCGCCCGCACGCGCGCAGCTCGCCTTCAATGGCTGCGAGCAGTTTCGCGTATCGCTCGCCGACGGCGGCGGCGTTCACCGAGTCGTGGATACTTGCGCCGAAGCCGCCGGAGTGGCTTGGGTGCGCGGGCCCGGGCGGGTCGCGCAATACACCAGCCCGACCGCGCCGATGAGGATCATCGGCAACGCGTAGAGCTGGCCTCCGGTGATGCCCATCCAGGTAAAGTCCGCCTGGCGCCAGTGCTCGGCGATGCTGCGGGTGATGCCGTAGATCGTGAACCAGGTCCACGCGACGACACCGTCCTTGGGCTTAAGCCGGTAGAGAATCAGCAGAACCGGCAGCGTGAGAATGTCCATGATCGCTTCATAGATTTGATCCGGATGCCGGTAGGCAGGCCCCCAGGCAGCCGTGTCCTTAGGCACGATGCACCACGGATGGTCGGGATTACAAACGTTCCCCCAGAGCTCGTCGTTGATGAAGTTCACGATGCGAACCAGGGTGATCCCCAGCGGCAGCAGCATCACGACCTCGTCGGCGAGCACTCTGAATCGCAGCTCCGGGTGCTTGCGCAGGAATAGGGCGATCGCCACGACTACCCCGACCAATCCGCCGTGAAACGCCATGCCGCCGTTCCACACGGCTACGAAATTGATCGGGTTGGAGAGGTAAAAGCCGAGGTCGTGCTTGCTGATGACGTCGTTGATCACGAAGAAGGTTCGGCCGCCCACGAGCACGCCGATCAGCCCGTAAAACAGGAAATCCTGAATCGCATCGCGGCTCAGGCCGAGGCGGAGGCGCCCGGCCGGGCGGCTCATCCATAGATAGACGCAAACGAACGCCGCCAAGTAGGCGATGCCGTACCAGTGGATCGCGAGCCGGCCGAGATGGATCGCGACCGGGTCGATATTTGTCGGATAGGTGAACCAGTGCTGCATTAACAGGCCTTATTCGGACGGCGGGATAACCATTTCCGGCGCATGACCTCGACGACGCACATCACCGTCGGCATTGCCTTCCTGGCGGGGCTCGTTTCCTTCGTATCGCCGTGCGTCCTCCCGCTGGTTCCGGCTTACCTTTCCTTGCTGACCGGCGAAAGTCTCGAGGATCTCAAGGCCGAAGCCGCCGTCACGGCGCGCGCGCAAACGTTCGCGCACGCGATCGCCTTCGTGCTCGGATTCAGCCTCGTTTTTGTGATTCTCGGCCTCACGGCCAGCGCCATCGGCGGCATTCTGAACGAGCATCGGACGCTGATTTCGCAAATCGGCGGCGTTTTGGTGGTGATTCTCGGACTGCAGATGATGGGCATGATCCGCATCCCCTTCCTGATGATGGACAAGCGCGCACACGTGCAGCAGCACGACCGCCGAACCTTCTGGACGTCGCTGATCGTGGGTATGGCCTTTGCCGCCGGCTGGTCGCCGTGCATCGGACCGATCCTCGCAGGCATTCTGGCGATTGCGTCGCAGCAGCACAACGGCGAAGCGGCGTTGCTGCTGTGCTTCTACTCCTTGGGTCTGGCGGTACCGTTCCTGGCGACCGCCGCTGCCGTCGGCGCCGTGCTTCCCGCCCTCAACCGCGTGAAGCGGTTTCTCCCGGCGATCGAGTTCGCGGCCGGCGCGTTTATGATCGCCGTAGGATTGGTACTGGTCAACAATGCGTTCCTCAACGTCGCAGGATGGTTTTATCAGTTTGTCCCGCAACCGCAACTCTAGCCTCGTCAACACGCTCGTCATCGCGGTCGTCGCGATCGCCGTACTGTGGCTCGACCAGTTCACGAAGCACCTCGTCGTCGCATCGTTTTTGCCGGGTGAAAGCCGCTTCGTCATTCCCCATTTCCTAAAGTGGACGTACGAGCGGAATTTCCACGGCGCTTTTGGGCTGTTCGGCAGCAGCGCCGTACTGTTGATCGGAATGGCGATCGTCGTGCTGGTACTCTTTTGGTTCAGTTTCCGCGACGCGGCGGCGAAGTCGCGCATCGTCCGCATCGCGTTCGGCATGATCGTCGGCGGCGCGATCGGCAACGTCGTCGACCGCGTGCACTTTGGTTACGTGATCGACTTTATCGACTTCTACCGCATTTGGCCGAATATTTTTAACATCGCCGATTCGTGCATCACGGTCGGCGTCGGTCTGCTACTGATTTCAAGCCTTGTTACACGCCGTCACGGCTGACGAGGCCGGGAAACGCACCGACGTCGTCGTAGCGCGCCTCTCGGGCGCATCGCGCGCGCTCGTCGCCGATGCGGTGAAGCGCGGGGACGTCCGAATTGGCGGCGTCCCCGGTAAAGCGAGCCGGCCCCTCGAGGAGGGTGAAGTTCTCGAGTTCGAAATCCGGCAGCGTCCCCCGCTGACGGCCGCGCCCGAGACGATCGAGATCCCGATCGTCTACGAAGACGACGATCTCGTCGTCGTCAACAAGCCCGCCGGCATGGTCACCCACCCGGCTCACGGCGCGACCAGCGGCACGTTGGTCAACGCGCTGCTCGCGCACCTTGGCAGCGAACTTCCAGGCGAGGCTCTGCGGCCCGGGCTGGT
>JBDTDR010000050.1:0-31530 GCA_039922955.1 Candidatus Tumulicola sp. | reverse complement strand
GCGACCGTATCGATCGGGGCGAAGCGCAAGCCCCGCGAGGTCTTAATGACCAGGCCGTCGATTTCGGGGAAGGTGCCTTCGGGTTTGCTTACGAGAAAGTCGGCGACTTTCCCAATCGAAAGGTCGTTAACGGTCGCCCGACGGCCGACCAGTTCGGAGATGAACCCTTCCGTGAACGCCATGTGGTTGCGTGGACGCCTCACCCAGCGATGTAATCAAGGGTTCAATATACCGCGTAAGGGCCCGGTGCCCTCCGTGTCCAAAGGTCCGGGATGCATCCCGATCCGCTTCAAACCGCGCTGGCCGCCGCGAGCGAGGCGGGGGCGCTTTTGCTGGAATTTCTCGGCCGGCCGCGCGAGATCGGCGAAAAAGGCCGGCGCGCCGATCTCGTCACCGATGCGGATCGCGCGAGCGAAGCGATCGTCGTCGCCCGGCTGCGACGCGACTACCCGCAGGCGACGATTCTCGCCGAAGAGAGCGGCCTGCATGCGGGGACGAGCGACGAACGCTGGATCGTCGATCCGCTCGACGGCACCACCAACTTCGCGCACGGCTACCCGCTCTTTTGCGTTTCGATCGCCTACGAGCGTGGGGGCGAGCTGATCGCGGGCGTCGTCAACGCGCCGGCGATGAAGGAGTGCTTCGCAGCGGAGCTTGGGGCCGGCGCGCGTCTGAACGATCGGCCGATTCGGGTGTCGTCGATCGCGCGCCTCGGCGACGCGATGACGTGCACCGGTTTTCATCCCGCCGATTTCGAGCGCAATGCCGGCTGCTTTCGCGCGGTCTCGAACCGCGCGCAAGCCGTGCGCCGCGACGGCAGTGCGGCGCTGGACCTCGCCTTTCTCGCGTGCGGGCGGTTCGACGGCTTCTGGGAATTCGACTTGAGCCCGTGGGACGTCGCCGCCGGAACGCTGCTCGTCCGCGAAGCCGGCGGCAGCGTTACCCGCATCGACGGCTCGCCCGCCGCGCTGGACGCCCGTTCGATCCTGGCTACCAACGCGCGCATCCACGGGGAACTGGTCGCCGCGTGCGCTACGCCGTGAGCGCCGCCGCGCGCGTCCACCCGCCTTCGCGCAGCTTCCACGCCGTCAGGAGCGCGCGGACGCCCCACGCCGCGATCCAACCTAAGGGAACGCTGTAGAGGCCGATGTGCAGCCGCTCGATTCCGAACCACGCGAACGGAATCACGAGCGCGCTGCACGCAATTCCGACCGTCATCGAAAACCGCGTGTCGCCCGACGCGCGAATGGGCGCGAGCGAAACCATCGCCCAGCCTTTGATCGGCAACGTCACCATGTGCAGTGCCAGCGGCAATGCCGCCATGCTCGCCACCGCGGCGTTGAGAGTGAAGACGAAGGCGAGCGGCCACGCCAAACTCGCGGCCAGGAACCCGGCGGCAAGCGTAATGACGACGGCGACGCGCTGCGCGCGTGCGAGGAACCACTGCGCGCCCGCGATGTCGCGGGCGCCCAAGCGCTGGCCGATGACCGTCTGCGCGGCGCTTTGCAGCGGGCCCGGAACGACGAAGGTTAAATCGGAGACGACGTTGAGCGCGCGGAAGGCCGATACGACCATCGGCCCGAGGCGCGCCAGCATCGCCACGATGAAGACATCGGGCAGCATGACGCCCAGCAAAAAAACAGCCTCCGGTAGACCGAGGCGCGCGCACTCGCGCGCGAGTGGCCAAGAAACCTTCCAGCCCGCGAAGATGCGGTAGATTGGCCGCCGCGCAACGTAGACGATCGCATAGATGGCGCCGACGGTTTCGGAGAGCAGCGACGAGAGCCCGGCGCCGGCAATGCCCATCGGATGGTGCGTCCACCAGCCCAGCCCGAGCATCAGCAGCAGCGGAATATGCACCAGGTTGATGGCCGCCAGGACGAGCACGCCCAGCACCCGGTTGCCGGCCGCACCCAACCCGACGATCAGGGTGCCTGAAATGACGATCGGCACGATCGACGCGCATCGCAAAATCAGATACGCCGCGCTCGGCTGGGCACTCGCGAGTTCGCCGATCAAGGCGTGAATGACGGGCGCGCTGCCGAACAGGCCTAACCCAAAGCAGGCGACGCCGGCGAGCAGCGGGACGATCGCGCCGGCACGCACCGTGCGCGCGAAACCTTCGACGTCGTGCGCGCCGATGCGCTGGGCGGCGATAATCGACGTTCCGGTCATCAGGCCGAAGATCGCAAACAGGACGGCGACAAATACGGTGTTCGCGGCGGTCGCACCGGCCAGCGCCACGGTGCCGAGCGTGCCGATCGCGATCGTGTCGACCACGCCCAAAACCTGATCGCCGAGCAGCTGCGCGGCAATCGGAAGCGAAAGGCGCCGAAATGCGGCGCCTACGTTCCGATGATCGACGAGCATGCACGATGCGACCCGGCCGCGCGCCGCGGGGTTTCAGCGCAAGCGGTCTACGGCCTCGAAGAAGCTGTCGATTTCGTCGTCGGTCGTGTAAAAATGCGGGCTCACGCGAATGCCGCAGCCGGGGCGGTAATCCACGAAAACGCGTCGGGCGATGAGCTCGCGGCAGACGCGCTCGGATCCCTCGAAGTCGATCCCGATCCAGCCCGTCCGGCGCTGCGCGTCCAGCGGCGTGTTGACGCGCAAGCCGCGATCGAGCGCCATTGCGGCAATCCGCGTCGTCAAACGAACGTTGTGCTCGCGGATGCGCGGCACGCCAATGGTGCGAATGAAATCGTGTCCCGGTTTGGCGACGGCGTACCCCGGAATCGTCGGCGTTCCGTTGCCGAACCGGTACATCGACGCAGCGGGTTCGATCGGCGCGGCTTCAAAAGCGAATGGCCGCGCGTGCGCCATCCAGCCGGTCACCGCCGGGCGAAAGCGTTCGAGCAGAGCCGGTTTTACGTAGATCCAGCCGCACCCCGGTCCGCCGCACAGCCACTTGTGCGAGCCGCCGGTAACCAGATCGAGGTCCCACTCGGTGACGTCGTACGGATAGACCCCCGTCGTCTGATACGCGTCCACGCACAGCAGCGCGCCGACGTTACGGCAGTGGGCTTGAATGGTGCGGACGTCGGCGACCGCGCCCGACACGTAGTAGGCATGCGACAGCACGGCGATCGCGGTTCTTTCGGTTATCGCTTCGACGATGCGTTCGGTCGGGATCGTGCGTCCGTCGTCGGATGGAATCACGCGCGCGACCGCGCCGTAGCGCTCCCACTCGCGCCAAACGTAGGTGAGGGACGGAAACTGCAGCGTCTCGTAGGCCACCTCGTTGCGCTCGCCGGTAAAAGCGACGCAGGTTGCGATCGCGGCCTGCAAGACCGAAACGTTGGGGCCCAGAAACACGCTACCCGGCACCGCTCCGACGATCGCACCGATGCCGTCGGCGATCGCACCGATGCCGGGCAGCCACTGCTCCCACGCTTCGGGGCCCTCGGCCGCCCACTGGTTCCAGTAGTCGTCCAGCGCGGTCCTCGCGCCGCGACATGCCGCGCCCATCGAATGGCTCACCAGGTACGTCGAGTCGGCGAGAATCGGAAAGTGTTCGCGGTGGAGTGCGTGCGTCAGGGTGGTGGTCATCGCGAACCCCTAACCGTAACTGGAGCTGCCGAGGAGCGTTCGCACGTCCCACAGCTCGGGAAAGAGTTTGTCGCCGAGCGTTCGCGCCAAATAGGCCACCCCCAACGATCCGCCGGTACCTTTTTTGAGCCCGATCATGCGCTCGACCATCCGAACGTGGCGCCCGCGCCAAAGAAGAAGGCGCTCGTCGAACTCGATCAGATCTTCGAGCAGGAGGTGCAGGTCGTAATACGTGCCTTCCTTGGTGTAGATTTGGCGGTAACTCTCCACCAACGCCTCCGGCGAATCGACGGCGAACCCGCGCCGGCGCAGCAGCCCCTTCGCGTGGTCGTACAGCGACGGTTCGGCCATTCGGCGCTCTAGGCGGGCGCGATGCACGTCGTCGAGTTCGATGTATTTCAAAACGTCGGTTCGGCGCAAACCGCACGCGAACTCGATCTCCCGGAACTGCACCGATTGGAAACCGCTGGCCGGATTGAGGTTGTCGCGGAACTGGTTGAACTCTTGCGGCGTCATCGTTTCCAGGATGTCGATCTGCTGCTCCAACAGCCGCTGGATCGTGTGGATGCGCCGAAAATGCTTGGCGACCCGAAGCAGGTCGTCGCGATCCATCGCGGCCATCGTGGCTTCGAGTTCGTGCAAGACGAGTTTGAACCATAGCTCGTAGACCTGATGAATGATGATGAAAAGCATCTCATCGTGGTGCTCCGGCTGCGAAAGCGGCCGCTGTAGGGCGAGCAGGTCGTCGACCTTGAGATACGATCCGTACGAAATGCGGTCGCTCAGGATAAGGCTCCTATTGGACGGTGTCGGTAAACGTCGGCTCCCCCCGGAGGGGGTCTGTTTGCATGCCTTACGAGGGCTGCGGCCTATCTCCTCGAATCCGCCGCGGTCATGAAGTTTTCACGTCTCGTCCGGTTTGCCGCAGCGGTAGCGCTGACGGCGGCCGCGTGTTCCGGCGGAAACCACGCCGGAGGTGCCGGCCAAAAGCCTTCGCCCGCGGCCACCAATCCGGTCGACTTCCCGCTGTTCGACGGGGCCGCCGTGCTGTCGTCGCGCGCGTGGCGGCAAACCGTCACGTCGCGGCCCGGCATCGGCGACAACGCGGTCTTTACGCAAGGTTCGGGAACGTACCAGGGGCACGACGTGGTAGCCGGGACGCAAGCGCTGATGCCGTCGCTGGAAGCTTGGCTGGATGGCCTCAACGCGCATCCGCCGTCCGGCTATAGCAGCGCGATGCAAAGCGGCAACGCCGACGCCGTCCGCGTGCACACCCGCGATCTTGGCGTCGATTTTGCCGTGTTCCAACGCAGCGAAAACGGAAAACAGCACGGCATCGTCGTGCTCGCGGTCGACCCGGAGATGCTCGACGCCAAGGCCGGACCGATGCTCGGAGCGATCGGAAAGTTCAAGCTGTTGCCCCAGTCGCTGCGCGACTCGATCGACGCGCAAGCGAAGAAGCAAACCGGCTTCACGCTTTCGGAAGCGACCAATCCGGACACGCCGATCGGCGCGGCCATCGGCGCGCTCGCGCAGCTGCGCGATTTCGGCGGCCGCGGGGTCGTTCTGATCGACGCCGTCAAACAGTAGCGGCGCTTGCGCGTAGGCTCGGCTCGGTTCCGCGAGATCGGCTCGTGGATAATTCTCAATGCGCTGTGGATTCCGTTGACGTTTCAGGACGCGGCGCTGATGACGATCGCCGTGCCCGCGGCATTGCTGCGCCTCGCGCCCACGTCGTACGTCGGGACGCTGTCGGTGATGGTGAGCGTCGCCATGTTCGGCGCCATGATCGTTCCGCCGTTCGCGGGTTGGCTTTCGGATCACATCCGGCGACGCGGCGGCGGCCGCCGCAGTTTCGTTGCCGCGGGCCTGATCGTGGACGTCGTCGCGTTGGCCGCGCTGCCTTCCGCCCACTCGTTGCTCGCATTCGGCGCGTGGCTGACGGTCGCAATCGTCGCCGCCAACGTCGCCCTGGCCGCCTACCAGGCGGTGCTTCCCGAACTCGTGCCGCGCGAAAAGTGGGGCGTCGTGTCGGGCATACGTGGTGCGGCCAGCTTAATCGGCACGATTCTCGGGCTGGGCATCGCCGGGATGGCCCCAGACCCAAACTTCACGTTTGTCGCCGCCGCGATCGTCGTGGTCGTTTGCGGGCTCTCGATTTTTTGGATTCGAGAGACGCAATGGACCGAACCCGACCGCGCGCACGTTCGCGATTGGCACGATTTTATTATCGTCTTCGTGGCGCGCCTGCTGGTCTTTTTCGGTTTGATTTTGCTGCAGACGTTCGTGCTGTACTATTTGCGCGATATTCAAAGCTTGCCAAAGCCGGCCGCAGGCACGGCCATCGCGGCGTTTTGCACGATGATCGGCGCGACCGGCTCGTCGATCTACTTAGGCATTCTTTCCGACCGCGCGCCGCGCAAAATCGTCACCGCGCTTTCCGGCGTTCCGATGGCCGTCGCCGCGATCGGCTTCGCCGTCGCGCCCGCACCGCAATGGATTTTCCTGTATGCGTTTCTTTTTGGCGTTGGCTTCGGCGGCATCTTTTCCAGCGGCTGGGCGCTCGCGATGGACAGCATTCCCGCGATGCGCGACGTGGCGCGCGACCTTGGCCTGTGGGGCATTGGCACGAATCTGCCCAACGTCGTAGCGCCGCTGGTCGGCGGCTGGCTGATCGGATACTTCCACGGAGCGCGAGCCGGCTATCAGGCGGTCTTCGCCCTGGCTGGGTTGAGTTTCGCGCTGGGGTCGCTGACGGTGCTGCGCATCGGGCGTAAGCCGCTGTCGTCGCTGTGGGGGCTGCCGACGCGATTCGCCGCGATTACGACCAACTATGCGTGGGTCCGAATCGCCTATCGCATTCGGCATTGGGGAAAGATCCCGCGCCGGCGCGGCCCGAAGTTGATCGTCGCCAACCACCAGCACGACCTGGAATCGATGACGATCGTCGGAACGACGGTCGTGCACTGCGGGCCGTGGCGTCATCCGCTCTTTACCGCAAGCTCGCGCCGGATGTACGAGCCGGGCTTCCTGGCGCTGCGCCTGCCGTGGCTGCGCGTCGCGTTGCGGCGTTTCAACGCGGGTCCGCTGTTCGTGACGCTCGGCATGCTGCCGCTCGAAAATCAGCTCAGCTCGCGCGAGGTTGCGGCGTTGGCGTGGTCGGTGCAGCAACGGCACGGGCCGCGGCGTTTGGGCGAGGTCTTCGACGAGCGCGTTTCGGGGCAGTTTCCGCCCGGAACGAAGACGTCGGAGCTTTTACGGAAGGAGCTTTCCGATGCGGCGCGCGCTACCGTGAAAATCGCGGCCGTGCGCGAGCCCTATCGGCGCGAGATCCTGGACGAAACGCGCGCGTTGGTCGAGAGCGATCTGGCGCGCATGGAAGACGTCGTCCGCCGCGGCGCCACGTTCTACCTCACGCCGGAAGGGCGCTATTCCGTAGACGGCCGGATCGGCCCAATGCGCGGTGCCATCGATCGCCTCGCACCGCTCGCGACGATCTATCTCGCGGCCGTGAGTTACGATCCGTTCGTCGCCAAACGGCTGTCGATGCTGTTCCGGCTCGTGCGCCTGGACGATCGCGCGCATCTATTGCCGGCGCTGGCAGCCAATCGTCCGGTCGTAGCCAGCCAGCTGCTGGCCGCGTGGCTGGACGGCCGGACGGCGGCATTCTCGCAAGAGGATGCGTGCGCCGCGGTGGGCGAGCGCCTGCGCGATCTGCCGCCGAACCTCTTCGTCGATCCGGAACTGCGCCGCGACCTGGGCCGCTTGGTGCGCGCCGCTTTGCCACTCATGCGCTCGTGGAACATTCTCGAACCGGCGGCCGGCGGATATCGCCTGGGTGCGGTGCGGCGCCATCCGCAGTTCCCGATGGTTGACGACATCGTCGCGTACAACGCCCGCTTTCTCGAAGAGACCGTGGCGAACGCCGCTTACTCGGCGGCGGCCGCCGATGCCTAGGAGCCTAAGACGCGACGCGTGCGCGGCGCGCGCTCGAACGCCACCAGGCGCGCGCGAATGGATCCGGGTCGCGCGCCCCGGACGCGGCCATCGCTGCCGACCACGCGATGCGCGGGGATGAACAGATCGAGCGGCGTTCGTCCCATCGCGAGCGCAACGCCGCGATGCGCGCGCGGTCGCCCGACCGCGCGCGCGAGATCGCCGTATGACACGAACTCGCCAAACGACAGCGAGGCGACCAGCTCCCAAATCGCGAGTTGGAACGGCGTCCCGGCCGGCGCCAGCGGAAGGTCGAAACGGCGTAACCGGCGCCCGAAGTAGGCGCGCACCTGCTCGGCGGCCGCCGCCAGGAGCGCGTTGCCAGGCTTCCCGGGGCGGCCGCTTCGAGGCGGCGCGAAGGTGCTGGCGATGATGCCCCGACCCTCGTCGCTCTCAACGATCAGATCGTATTTCAGGGGCGTCGGAATTCTCAGCCGCATGCGTTCTCCGGTCGGACGAGGAGGCTCCTAGGGCGCCGATAGGTGCCGGCGGCAACGGCATGCAAGTCTCAGGACCCGGTGCGGGAACGCGGCCGAGTCTGGGCGCGTTCTATGGGATGGACGTACATAATCAAAAATATCGTCGGTGCCGCCCGCGGCAATTGGAGGTCTTCGTGAACCGCCCGTACCTACGCGCGATGGCTTTATCCGGGATCCTGGCCTTGACCGCCTGTCAGGGCGGGAGCATGGGCGGCAACGCCGTTCCTCAAGGCCCCGGCTCCATGCAGCAGCCGGCCGCACAGCAGCCGGCCGAACTGCCCGGTGGCCCGCCGCTCGCCGCACAAGAAGCCGCTTCGCCGGAGTCCGCTTCGGTCGGACACGACGCGTCCTTTGCGGGCGATGGTGAGATTCCCATGACGACCGCGAATGCCGTCCATCGGGTTTGTGCGCAGGCGACACGGCCTGGAGAAAAGCAGTGCTTTGCGCTCGAGCGACTCGACTTGCGTTCGAATAATCTCAGTCCGAACGCGACGCATCAAGGCTACGGCCCGGCCGACTTGCAGAGCGCGTACAAGGTTTCCGGCGGCAAAAGCAGCTTGGTCGCGATCGTCGATGCCTTCGGTTATCCGAATGCCTCGAGCGATCTCGCGGCCTATCGCTCGTACTATAAGCTCCCGGCATGCACGACCGGCAGCGGTTGCCTGAAGGTCCGAAACCAGACCGGCGGAACGAACCCACCGCCTTCAAACACGGGCTGGGATGCCGAGCAGGCGCTCGATCTGGACATGGTTTCCGCGACCTGCCCTACCTGTAAAATCTTGTTGGTCCAGGCGAGTTCGGCTTCCGGAAACGATCTCTACACGGCGGTATCCGAAGCGGCCAAACTGGGCGCCGTCGTGATCAGCAACTCCTACGGCGGGAGCGAAACGCGAGGGTGCGGCGGTCCGGGCGAGCCCTCCGACCCGGCGTTCTCCGCGTCCGGCCACATCTACGTCGCTAGCTCCGGCGACAGCGGTGGCGGACTCGCGAACTGCGGCGGGCCGCAGCAGCCGTGCTCGTTGTCTACGGTCGTCTGCGCGGGCGGGACGCATCTCGTGCGCGCCCACAACGCTCGCGGCTGGAAGGAATCCGTCTGGAACGAACTTTCATCGAACGCGTGCGGATCCGGCGGATGCGGCGCGGCGGGCAGCGGCTGCAGCATCATCGTAAAGAAGCCGTCGTGGCAAACCGATTCCGGCTGCAAGATGCGATCCGAGTCGGACGTCTCCGCCGAGGCTTCCGTTCTAACACCGGTTGCCGTTTATTTCAGCGGGTATGGTGGTTGGACCGCGTTCGGCGGCACGAGCGTCTCCGCCCCGCTGATCTCGGGAATCTTCGGACGCGCGGCAAATGGCCACTCGGGCAACGGCCCGCAGAACGTCTGGTCGCACCGGTCCCAGCTTTTTGACCAAACCGTCGGAAGCAATCTGTACGCGCCGCTGAGCGGAAATTGTGCTTCCAGCGTTCAATACATTTGTTATGCCGCCAAGGGTTACGATGGCCCCACCGGTCTGGGCACTCCCAACGGGCTCGGTGCGTTCTAAGCCATGGTTGCGTTACGCCGCGTCGCTCCGTTCGTCGCCGGCTTCGCGATCGCGGTCGCAGTCGCGATGAGTGCGGCCGCCGCACCGAAGACCGAAAGTGCGGCTATCGCCGACTCGGGTTCGACCAATACGGCCGGCTACAAGATCGACATTTCGTCGGATGGCAGCGCCCTTCTCACGGTGCAGAACCGGCCCAACGCCGCACCGATCCAGCCGAAAAAATTCGCCATCGCCGCCGCCGTGACGGCCCGTTTCTTTGCCGACCTCAAAGCGGTGCACGGGTTGAAGATTGCCGGCTCGCCGTGCATGAAAAGCGCGTCGTTCGGCACGAGCACGCACGTGAGCTGGAACGGCTGGCGCTCTCCCGATTTGGATTGCCCGTCGCCAAACGAGATATTGGATTCGTTGATCCGCGACGTGAATGCGATCCGCACCGCATCCGGCGTCGGGGCGTTGCCGGGCATTCATCCCGGAGCGGGGAGCGGCGGCCCGCTGCGCCCCGAGCCGTCGCCGTCATGAAGCTCGTCGAGAATATCGACCGGGAAACGCTCGACGACGACCGGCTCCTTGCCGAATCGAACGAGTTTGCGATCTATGACGCCGGCAACGATTCGTATACGCTCGTCCACCGGCACGAAGGCGTCAAGTGGCAAGGCATCACGATCTCGGGGGATGGCCTTTTCCGCGTTGCCGAACTCTTGGCAACCGCTACGCGTTCGCTCTATCGCGATATCGCCGGCGACCTCTCGCGCCAGCGTAACCGCTAAGACAGAGCAGAGCCGCGCGCCGGCGCTGAGTCGCGCTTATTGCGTTTGGACCACGACCATGCTCCACGGCGGCAGCGTCACCGTAAAACTCCCGGTCCATGACGACAACGCCGACACCGTCGGAGCCTGCCACTGGTTGTTCTGAGAAGCGTCGTACAGCGACTTATCGTAGGTCACGATCGTGCCGCCCGATCCGGACGATTTTCCGTTAATGGCGACCGGCACGTTTTGGGCGGTTGCCTGGCTGAGGTTGAAGAGCATCACGGCGTAGCCGCCGGCATAGGTGCTGGCGTAGGCGCGTACGTTGGGAAAGCCGGCGACCGTCGCCCCCAGCATGTGCTCGCCGCCGCGCACGAAATACGAGGCGACTTGAAACGCCCGCGCCGTCGCCAGCGGCGTCGTCGCGGGGATCGCCGGTGTTGGACAGCCGTTGGCGAGCTGCTGGTCGGCGAAAATCATCGCCCCGCCGAACGTCTGCCAGCCGTACAGCGACCGATCGAAATCGCCACCCTGGCTTTGGAGGTCGCATCCGCCGTAGGCCATCCACCAGGTGGCCCGGGGGATGCCGTTACGGAGCAGCTCGCCGATGACTTGACCCGCGTAGAGCGCCTGCACGATCGACTGCGTCTGCTTGCCCGGTACGCCCCCGGTGGACCCGATCTCGCCCAGATAGATCGGCGTGTTCGGGTGGCCGGCGGCCGATAGCTCGTTTTCGAGTTGTTCTATTTCGGTGGTCAAGCGCGCGGCCCCGTAGGTCAGCAGCTTGCCGTCGTCCACCGTATTGCCCTGCGCGTAGTAGTGAAGCTCGACGCAATCGTACGCGGCTTGGGCCAAGACCGTGGCGTCCCAACCGGCAATCTTTGGATTTACGTCGACGCAGACGTTGATCGGGATCGGCGAAGCCGCCTTCATCTGCGGATAGAACTGCGAGGCCTCGATGGAAGCGTACAGCGCCGAACTGTGCGGCTGAGAGTTGAGGTCGATCTCGTGGGTATTCCACGGTTCGTTACCGACTGTCCACCACGTGATGTCGTAACCCTGAGTCGCATTCGCATACGCCACCCAGGCGGCCGCCTCCGACGGATCGCCGCCGGCCGTACAAGCTGCGTTCGATCCATAGTTGACCGCGAGCGCAACGTCCAGGCCCGCCGGTCGCGCGACGTCCTGCATGAAGTTATCGAAGGTCGAGTTCGGGCTGGGATGCCCCGCGCAGACGCCTGGCCCGCCGCTGTTGTTTTGCCAGTGGTACCAGTCCGCGGCCGAACCGCCGGGCCAGCGCGTCGCCTTGAGTCCGACGCTGGTCATCGACGACGCGATCCCGGGTAACGTGACGTTGTACCAAACGGCCATGTTGGCGCCCAGGACGAGATTCGACACCGCCGCTCCGACCTGTGACGGGTCGACCGTAACCGACGCGGTGCCGTGCTTGAGTTTCGCGAGGCGGTTGACCGCGGGCGGTACGGGTCCCGGGCCGCCCGAGCCTCCGCACGCGGACAAAACCCCGCCGAGGACGACGGTGATGCCCATGGCTAGTAAAAGCCGGCGTCTCCAACGATGGCACCCGAACGTCACAACAGCCCTCCCCCATTGCAAGTCGATAATCTATGGCGAGGCTGCTCGTGTCTCCAGGCCGAGCGTTCCCCCGCTTACTCTGCCCTTCGTTGGGAAAGCCGGCCTCACCTGGATTGCGGAGGTCGTTTGGGCCGGAGCGCCCAACCTGCCACTCGGCACGACGGCACTGTGCGCAAGAAATACTCGAAATGCACATTGGGGGAGCCAGATTCAGGTTGAGCGGCTCGCGCCTGCGGCCATGAGCCGGAGGAGCGCGATCGGTACGATTATCGCGACCGTCGCGGCCGGCGCCCTGGAAACGCTCGCGTACGGCGCGCCTGAAGGCCTGGCGTCGGCGGCGGCCAGCCATCGACGCTTTTTTGGCGCTGCCGTTCGAACCCGCACGCTCCTGGGCGAGCGGGATCTCCGCGAGGCGATCCTGCGCGAATGTGGCCATCTGGTTCCCGAGTTCGAAATGAACTGGAATGCGATCGAGCCCTCGTACGGGCAGCTTTCGTTCGACCGGATGGACACGCTGGCGTCGTTTGCCGCCGCTCACGGCAAGCCGCTTCGAGGGCATACGCTGCTCTGGCATCTCGGCGTGCCGGATTGGGCCGTAGGGGCGCTTCGCGAGCGCCGGGATTGGACGCTGATCGCGCGGTACTTCGGCTCGCTGATTCCGCGATATGGCGACGTCATCGACCGCTGGGAGGTGGTCAACGAGCCGCTCGACCCGGGCCACCGACCGGACGGCCTGCGTCAGAGCGTATTCCTGGAAGCTTTCGGCCCAGATTACATCCCGCGGGCTCTGGAGCAAGCCCGAATCTTCGCGCCGCGCGCGCAGCTCATCGTTAACGAGTACGGCCTCGAGTATGACCTGCCCGACGAGCGCGCCCGGCGCTATCTCTTTCTCAAACTTCTGGAGCGCCTTAAACACGCCGAAGCCCCGCTGGACGGGATCGGCGTGCAGGCGCACCTCGACCTGCGTAAGGGCTCCGTGTCGCAGCCGGCCATCGCGCAGTTCCTGCGGGACGTCAGCGGCCTCGGGCTGTCGGTGATCGTGACCGAGCTCGACGTGAAGGAAGCCAACTACGCGGCGTCGCCGGAGGTCCGCGACCGGCTGGTCGGCGACGAAGTGCGGCGCTATCTCGACGTCGTTCTCAGCCAGCGCGGGGTTTTGGGCGTCACCACTTGGGGCCTCAGCGACCGCCATTCTTGGCTCGAGGTTACCAAAGACGACTACGGGCGCTTCACAGGCGCCTGGACGGATGGCGGTGGCCCGGGACTAAACCGCGGACTCCCGCTCGACGGGGCGATGCGCCCGAAGCCGATGTACTACGCGATCGAGGACGCGCTTTCGTCGATTACGCCCGGTTCGCGTCAGAGCTTCTGATAGAAGCTCGCCCGCACGTAGTTGCGCGGATTGAAGCCGGACTCCCAGGAGAAGCCGCCTGAAACCTGCAGCTCCGAGCGATGGCTGAGCTGCACCGCCGCGTACGGACCGATCTGGTTGAGGTGGTAGGTCGGGTCACCTTCCGTGTAGACCTCGGCGCCTAACCGCCAGTCCGGCGAGATGGCGTGCGTGATCCCCAGCCGGGCGCCGTAGTCGTAGAGCCGCGTCCCGTAGTAGCCGAACCAATCCGTTCGCCAGGGCCCGCCGGAACTGCCGCCGTCGAGGTCGAGGCGCAGTTCCGTCTGCGCGCCGTGCCGGCGATTGCTCGGGTCGAACGGCGAAAGACTCGTATTGCTGGCGCTCACGCCCGCGCCGAAGTCGCTCCAAAACGTCGGCGAAGAAATCTGATACATCGCGTCGAGTTCGCCACCGGTAAAGTGGGCTTTGACCGGGCCCAACGTGTCGCTGGGATAATTGTAGCCGCCCGTATTGACGATGCCGCGCAGGGCGAAGCCGCGGCCGATCGTCGAGCCCGGCAAAGCCGCGGTTGCGCCGAGGTAGACGAAGTTCGAATAGTCGCCTTGCGCGCCCGCGAAGAGCTCCACGCTGTCGTCCGCCCGCACCGCAGTCGGAAATCCGAGGGCTACGGCGGCGGCAAGAACCAGAAAACGCTGGCCTAGCATTGTGTTGACTCCTTCACAGGTAGATCGTAATAGCGGCGTCAGACGACGAGTTTGCGCGCTTGCAATTCGGCGAGGCTCTGGGCGCTGCGGTCGACGGGAGTCGCCGCTCCCGACACCCATTCGACCAGCTCGCGCATGCCTTCGTCGAACGTGCGTTGCGGCTTGAAACCGAAGACGTTTGCGATTTTGGACACGTCGGGAAAACAATGGCGAATGTCGCCGACGCGGTACTTGCCCAAATATTCGGGCGGGATCGGCTTATCGAGCTTGCCCGCTAACGTGGTCGCCATCTCGGCGATGGATATTGGCGATCCGCTGCCGACGTTGAACGCATCCCAAACCGCCAGGTCGCTTTCCAACACCGTTGCAAACGCATCGGCAACGTCTTGGACGTGCACGAAGTCCCGTTGCTGGCGGCCGTCTTCGAAGACCAGCGGCGGCTGGTCGTTGAGCAGACGCGAAATGAATATTGCGGCGACCCCGGTATAGGGGTTGCTCAGCGCCTGGCGGGAGCCGTACGCGTTAAACAGGCGTAACGCGACGGTGGGAATTTGCAGCGCGCTGCCTACGGAGACGAACATCTCTTCGTGATCGCGCTTGTTGATCGCATAGATCGAGGCCGGCTTAAGCGGCTTTTCCTCGGTCGTCGCAATCGGAACGAGCTCTTCGCCGTCGAGCGTGACCTCCCAATGGCGGGCGGCCAACTGCTCGTGGCTGCGCAGCCCAGGCGCGACGGTCGCACCGCTCGACGGGCGCCGGTAGGCACCCTCGCCGTAAATCGACATCGACGATGCGACCGCGATCCGGCGCACCGCATGCGGACGCTGCGAGAGCGTTTCCAGCATCTTCGCCGCCGTCATCACGTTGTTGCGGCTGTAGTCGACGATGTTCGTCATGCTTTGGCCCACGCCGACCGAGGCGGCTAGATGTACGAGGTCGGTGATGCCGCGCAGGCTTCCTTCGAAGACGCCGTCGTCCAATAGGTCGCCTTTGATGCGGTGCGCGCGGGCATTTAGGTAGGTCGGCCACCCGTTTTCATCGCGTTCGGCGTCGCCGTGCACCTGCTCGAGCAGGTTGTCGAGTACCGTGACCTCGTGCCCCCGGCGGAGCAGGGTGTCGACTAGGTGCGAACCGATGAAGCCGGCGCCGCCGGTAACGAGAACGTGCTTGGTCAAGGCTCGACTCCTCTCACCGCGTCGGGCTCTTTGTCACGCGCGTTCGTATGAGTTCTTTGTTCGCGTCGATTTTCTCCGTTCGCTGCCAAGCCAGACCCTCGTCCAACAGATACATGCGAAAACCGATGACGAGCGGAACGATCCAGAGCAGCCACCAGACGATCGCCGAAATCGGATTTACGCGAACCATGTACCAAACCCGGTCGATCCAGCGGGATAAAACGAGGCCGGTTCGCTTCCAGGTTTTCGCATAGAGCGCCGCGAGGAGCACGATCAGCAGCACGATGTTGGCGATCCCGAGCCAGATCGACCAAGGCGGCAGGATGTCGGCCCCTGAAACGTATTGCCAGAACGCCCAGATGCCGATCGGGATTCCGACGGCGTTGACGAGCAACGACAGGCAAGGAAAGAAGACGAGCCGGCACTTGAAGCGTTGCCACGGCGTCAAGCCGAGATGGTGAAGCGGTTGGCCAAGGGTTTGGAAGAAACCGCAAACCCAACGCTTGCGTTGCGTCACTCCGGCCCACCAGGTCTCGGGAACCTCTTCGATGAGCGAGCCGGGGATAATGCCGAGCCGCTTGCCGTTGGCCCAGTACCGCAACCCGATCTCCGGATCTTCAATCGTAATCCACGGATGCAAGCCGCCCAGCTCGAGCAGGTCGGAAACCCGGTAGAAAAGTCCCTTGCCCAGCAGCCAATACGGTTGGCGCCCGTGTGAAGAGAGATGCGGATACTTGTAGCCGTCCCAAGCCATGTGGTCGAACGCGTGCCAAGAGGCCGGCAGCGACTTGTTGAGGTTCCCGGCTACGTTGAGCGACTGCAGCACGTCGTAGTGCTTCAGCCCGATGGCGGCCGCCTTGAAATGGTCGGGCGGCGGGCAGCTGTCGGCGTCGATGTAGTCCAGCGCGAGATTCGGCTCGTTCACGAGCGCGGCGGTGCGGTACAACGCGTAAATCAGCTGCCGCGTTTTCTTGGGCGGCAGATCCTTAACGCCGGCGCGCCGGCCGTGATGCCACCAGTACGCCTTTGGATTGGCGTCCCACGCATCCCACACGACCTGCCACGACGGGTCGCTCGTCGGCGGAACCTCTGCTATCTCCAGGAACGGGAACTCCGCCTCGAGCCGCCGCAGACTCGCGATTGTCGCCGTATCGTCGGCATTCGGTATCGCAATCACGCGGTATCGGCTCGCGGGATAGTCGATTTTCGACAGCGACGCGAACGTCGTCCGCATCGTCGCTTCCAGCTCTTGCAAGACCGGATAAAACAACAGGATGTACGGCCACGCGTTCTCCGGCTCGCGGAGAGGCTCGTCCATGTCGACGCGATCGACGGGGAGGCTCATGAAATAAGCCTCGACCAAAAACACGATCGTATAACAAACTTGGGAGGCTAAATATATGGCGGTCAAGACGACCACGCCGGTAAGCCCTGCCTGGTGAATCATTTCGTCTTTAACTCCATCGCTTGGGACCGAAAATACTCGAGTGTCGCGGCCAGGCCGTCGGTCAACGTCACACGCGGTTCCCACCCCAGTAAGGCGCGCGCTAAACCGATGTCGGGCTTGCGGCGGGTGGGATCGTCGGGCGGCAGTTCGCGCGCGACGACGCGCAGCGGCACGCCGGCGATGTCGCAAACGGCCCGGGCGAGCTGCGCGATCGTCGATTCCTCGGGGTTGCCGAGATTGAACAGCCGCTGCCGCGGCAATTCTTGCTTGGCTAGACGAACTATCCCGTCGACCAAGTCGGCGACGTAGCAGAAGCTTCGCGTCTGCCGGCCGTCGCCGTACACCGTCAGCGGCTCGCCGCGTAATGCGGCCAAGCAGAAGTTCGGGACGACGCGGCCGTCTTCGGGCTGCATGCGAGGGCCATACGTATTGAAGATTCGAACGATCCTGCCGTCGACGCCGAGCTTGCGGGTGGCCGACGTGACGTAGGCTTCGCCGTAGCGTTTCGATTCGTCGTAGCAGGCGCGCACGCCGACCGGATTCACGTTGCCCCAGTATGTCTCGCGCTGGGGATGCTCCAGCGGCTCGCCGTAGGTTTCGGACGTCGAGGCGAAGAGAAAGCGTGCTCCGGTCGCGGCGGCCAACTCGATGCCGTGCATGACGCCGACGGCATTGACGGCCATGGTCGCAAGCGGTTCTCGCCCGTAGTCCTTCGGGCTGGCGGGCGACGCGAAGTGCAAGATGAGATCCGGCGCGCGCAAGTCCCGGGCCCACGTCCAGGGTTGCGAGGCGTCGGCTTCCACGAACGAAAACGAACCCCCGGCGCCGACGTGCTCGAGGTTCGCGTACGATCCGGTAACGAAGTTGTCGATGCCGACGACGTCGTCGCCGTCGGCCAGCAAGCGATCGACCAAATGCGACCCGATGAACCCGGCCGCTCCGGTGATGACGACGTTCAACGCGGTCAGCCGAGCGCGCTGCGCAGCACGACGCCGTCGCCGGCCGCCTCGGGGCGCCCGACGCCGAGGTAGCGCAAGTCGTGCGACGACACCGTGTCCGCATCGAAGATGTTGCGCCCGTCGAATACCAGATCTCCGCGCATAGACTCGGCGACGACGGCGAAGTCGAGATCCCGGTACTCATCCCACTCCGTGGTCAGCACCAGCGCGTCGCTGTCCCTGACGGCGTCGTATTTATCGCTGCAGTACCCGACCTTAGCGTCGTTCAGCTCCGCTCGCGCACCCGGCGTCGCCACCGGATCGTGCGCTTTGACCGTCGCACCGGCCTGTAGCAACGACTCGATGAGGCGCAGGGCCGGGGACTCGCGTACGTCCGACGTATTCGGCTTGAACGCAAGGCCCAGCACGCAGACGACTTTGCCCGCGACCGAACCGCCAAGCGCCATTTCGAGCGTTGAAAGCGTTCGCCCAATCTGCCCGCGATTTACCGAATCGACGGCGCGCAATAGGGCGGCGTCGTAGCCGCCGGCTTCCGCGATGCGTTCGAGCGCGCGCAGGTCCTTCGGAAAGCACGAGCCGCCGAAACCGATTCCAGCGCCCAAGAAACTACCTTCGATGCGGGGATCGAGGGCCATGCCGTCGCGGACGACCGTGACGTCGACGCCGACGAGCTCGCAGACGTTGGCGATCTCGTTAATCATCGAAATCTTGGCCGCGAGGAACGCATTGGACGCGTACTTGATCATCTCGCTAGTTCGCAGGTCGGCGACCAAAAACGGCGCGTCCAGCGGTGCGTACAGCTCGCGCATGACGGCTTCCGCATGGGGACAACTCGTTCCGATGACGACGCGATCGGCGTGCATGAAATCGGCGACCGCGCAGCCTTCACGAAGGAACTCGGGATTGCTGACGACGTCGACATGACTCTTGGTCAAGGCATGTTCGGCAATGATCGCCGAGACGCGCTCGCAGGTGCCAATCGGCACCGTCGATTTCAGCACGACGATTTTTGGCGCGTTCAGGTCTTGTCCGATCGTCGCGGCGACATCCCAAATTGCCGAAAGGTCGGCGCAGTCGTCCGCCTGGGACGGCGTTCCCACCGCGATGAAGACGATCTCCGCGGCACGCACCGCCGTCCGCGCGTCCTGCGAAAATTCGAGCCTCCCGGCGCGAACGTTGCGCGCCGCCAATTCCGCTAAGTCGGGCTCGAAGAACGGCAGTTCGTTGCGCCGCAGCGTAGCGATTTTGGCCGCATCGTTGTCCACACACACGACGGAATTGCCTAGTTCGGCGAGGCACGCTCCGGTCACTAATCCCACGTAACCGGCGCCGACGATCGCGATTTGGCGAGCGCGGGCGGCACCGGGCGTCAGGGCGGGCGGCCGGGCCGGAGTCGGCCCGGTCGGCAACCCGAAGCGTTCGTTTCCCCACCCAGAGTGGCGATCGCTCGGCAAGATTCTGCTCCTTGTCGTAACTTTCGGGGCGACGTTTTCGTTCTCGCCCACGTGAGACTATGAAATTAAGATGAAAACGAGACCATCAATCGGACCCACGAGAAACCGGCAGCCCATTAAATAAAACGGCAGATTGAGTGCCGTTTGCCGGACCACCAGCTTCGGATCAGTCTGGGGAATTCCTGTGAGGGTGGAGAATCCCGCGATGGTCGGCTGGAAGGATTTCGTTCGGGGGGGACTTCGTTTGCAATCATATAAAGGAGCGCGGCAAGTGCGTCAGCTCATCCGGATATCTCGCGCGCTGCCGCTTGCCGGCATCGCGTTTTTCCCGTCCGCCTGCGGCGGAAACGGTGGTGCCACCGCTCCAGCGGCGCTGCCGGCCGCGCCGCTGCATCACGCGGCCCAGATGCAGATCATTCGTCCCTCGGGATGGCGCACGAAGATCAAGCACGTGGTCATCATCGTTCAAGAGAATCGCAGCTTCAACAACCTCTTCTATGGCTTTCCCGGCGCCAACACCGCGTCGTATGGCTACGATTCCCACAAACAGAAGGTTGCGCTAAAGCCGGTGACCATCGCAACGAAGTGGGACGTCGAGCACGCCGCGGACGGGTTTTTCAAGGCCTGTGACGGCAAGGGCAGCTACCCCGGTACCCAATGCCGAATGGACGGCTTCGACCGCGAGATCGTTGGATGCGGCGGGAGCAGCGGACCGCGGTGCCCGATCAAATATCCGGAGTACAGTTATGTGCCCGCGAGCGAGACGAAGCCGTACTTTGCGATGGCCCGGCAATACGTTTTGGCCGACGAAATGTTCGCCTCCAATTTCGACGCGAGCAGCTTCGTCTCGCACCAGTACATTATTTCCGGACGATCCGAAAAGGCCGTAAACTATCCCAGCTCATCCTGGGGTTGCCCCGGCGGTCCATCCGATCAAGTCGCGATGGTCGGGCTCATGCGTCAATACCCCGACGGGTACGAGCAACCGTGCTGGGATTCGACGACCCTTGGCGACGAACTCGACAAGGCCGGCCTGAAGTGGGCGTACTTCGCGCCACCGATCAATCACGGGGACGGAATTTGGAGCGCCTACCAAGCGATCAACCATATATACAACGGGCCCGATTGGAGCCAAGACGTTTTCTCGCCGTCAACCCAGTTTTTCAGCGCCCTTTCCAACGGCGACCTGCGCGCGGTTACGTGGATCGTGCCGACATACACGAATTCCGATCATCCGGGTAATGACTCGAAGACCGGACCGTCGTGGGTCGCGTCCGTCGTCAACGCGATCGGCGAATCGCCCTTCTGGGATTCCACGGCAATCTTCGTCTTTTGGGACGACTACGGCGGCTGGTTCGACCCCGCCGCTCCTACCAAGGTGGATTTCGACGGCCTAGGTTTGCGGATTCCGATGCTCGTCATTTCGCCGTATGCAGCCGCAGGGAAAGTTTCGCACGTTCATTACGAGCACGGCAGTATCCTGAAGTTCGCCGAAGACGTGTTTGGTTTGCCGAGGTTAGCCGACAGCGACTCCCGTGCCAACTCGCCGGAGGCCGACTGCTTCAACTTCTACCAAGCGCCGCGCAAGTTCCACCCCATTGTGGCTACGTACGATCGGCGGTATTTCCAAAGGCAACCGCTCGATTACCGCCCGCCCGATTCGGAGTAACCGTGAGAGTCTTTTTGTCGATCCTTCGTTTGTCCGCACTTGCCACGGCCGCGACGCTGCTTTCCTCATGCGGCGGCGCGGTCGTCGGCGCACCGGTCGCACACGCCGGCGCGCCGGCCGGTCTTCTCGCCACCGGCCCGCTTCAAGCGTTGGGCTGGCGCAGTAAAATCCGTCACGTGGTGATCATCGTTCAGGAGAATCGCAGCTTCAACAATCTCTTTTACGGTTACCCGGGTGCCGCCACCGCGACCTACGGGTACGACAATCTGAATCACAAAATTAAAATCGAACCGGTCGACATTGCGACGAACTGGCAAATCCGTCACGATGCCAAAGCCTTTTTTCAGGCTTGTAACGGCGCCGGAAAGACCCCGGGTACGAAATGCCGCATGAACGGCTTCAATCTAGAATGGGTGGGCTGCGGCGGAGCCTCCCAGCCGCCGTGTCCGATCCAACATCCGCAGTACAGCTACGTGCCCCACACCGAAACCCAGCCGTACTTTGCGATGGCCAAGCAGTATGTATTGGCCGACCACATGTTTCCGTCGAACCTGGATACCAGCAGTTTCGTCTCACACCAGTACATCATCGCCGGAAAGGCGGAGTCGGCGGTCGACTACCCCGCCAATTCCTGGGGATGTCCTGGCGGTCCGACGGACAAGGTGTACATGATCAGCCAGCTACGCAAATATCCGGACGGCAGCGAGGTTCCGTGCTGGAATCCGACGACGCTCGGCGACGAGCTGGACACCGCCCGACTTTCGTGGGGGTACTACGCCGTCGCCGTCGCGCAGGGCGGCATCTGGAGTGCCTACCAGGCGATCGACCACATTTATAATGGCCCGGACTGGAGCAACAACGTCTTCTTCCCGCCGTCGAAGTTCTTCACCGACCTAAAGAATGGCGGATTGCGTGCGGTAACCTGGATTACGCCGACCTTTGCGAACTCCGACCACCCGTCTAATAACTCGAAAACGGGGCCCGCGTGGGTGGCTTCACTCGTTAACGCAATAGGTGAGTCGCCGGACTGGAGTTCCACCGCGATTTTCGTTTTCTGGGATGAAAACGGCGGCTTATACGACCCGGTACCGCCGCCGTACGCGGACTACGACGGTCTTGGCATACGCGTACCGCTGCTGATTATTTCACCGTATGCCAAGACGGGCTACGTGTCGCACGTTCAGTACGAACACGGTAGCATGCTAAAGTTCATTGAGGACGTCTTTCGCCTGCCCCGCATGGCGGCCAGCGATACCCGAGCGAATTCGCCCGAGGCCGATAGCTTCAATTTCTACCAGGCGCCCAGGAAGTTCGTCCCGTTCAGAGCGTTGTATAACCAGCGCTACTTCATGAACCAGCCGGCCGATCTGCGTCCGCCCGACACGAACTAAGCCTCACCCGGTTAGTAGTCCGGCGCGAGCGGCATGCCGCTCGGCCGCCTGCTAGGCACTCTTTGGAGCGGTCGGACGCAACCAGCCGTCTTCTCATCGTGACCTAATGTTCGGCGGGCGTATGATCGGGCGCGCGGGTACAATGGGGCGGAGAGGCTTCTTGTGTGAAAAAAAGACCATTTGCAGCCATGATCGCCGGAGCGACCTTGACCGCCGTGGCGCTGGCGAGCGCCGGTCCGACGGGCGCTCAGGTTGTGTCTGTTGGTTTCGGACTCGCCCCGAGTGTCGTCGCCTACGCCCCGGCGGTTGCACCAGCCCTGACGCCGTACTGCACGCCGTTTGGCTACAACCAGATGGTTTGGCAGCCGGGCTATGGCTGGGTTTGGTGCCCGGTCGCGCCGACGATCGCCTACGCGCCGATGCCGTACGCCCCGACGCCGGCATTCGCACCCGCGGTAACGTACGCTCCGGCCCCAACCTACTACGCGCCGTCAGTGGCGTACGCACCGAGTGTAATGTATGCGCCACCTGCGTATCCCGTGTACGCCGGCTACACCGCCTATCCCGGATATGCGGGTTATCCCGGCTATGCAGGTTATCCAGGCTATTCGGGGAGTTCGGTCGTGGCGGCCGCGGTTGGCCTTGGCGTCTTGGGATTGGTCGCGTCGGCCGTAAATGCTCCGCTCTACGGCGCCGTATATCCGACACCGTATGCAGTCGCGTACCCGGCGGCCGTATATCCTGCACCGTATCCGGCGGCCGTCTACCCAACGCTCACCGCGTATTCGTACTACCCCGGTTTCGCGTTCGCGGCCGCGGGCACACCATTTGCGTTGCCGCCGGCCGCTGCGTACCCGTTCGTCAACACTAGCGTCACGCGAGTAACGAGAACCGTGTTCATACATCGAAACGGCACGGTCATCCGACGCCGGGTCGTCGGCCCGGTTCGAATCGCGCACGTGATGCATCCGTTCCGCGTCGCGTCGCGGACCGCGCTCGCGCACGCACGGGTTGCGTCGGCGTACGCCCGACTTGCGGCTTCGCACGCTCGCCTGGCGGCTTCGCACGCTCGCCTCGCAGCCGCACACTCTCGGCTCGCAGCTTCGCGCGCGCGGACCGCCTCCGCGCACCGCCGCTTAGCAGCCGCCCACACGCACGTCGTCGCCGCCCATTCGCACGCCGTCGCCGCAGCGGCTCCGCACCATGCTTCAGCCTTCGCGCGAGCGCCGCACACGGCAAGGGCTCCGCATATGGCATCGGCGCCGCATATGGCATCGGCGCAGCACATGGCATCGGCGCCGCATATGGCACCGGCCCCGCGCATGATGAGCGCTCCGAACCTGTCAGGAAATGTTCCACATGGGGCGGTCGCTCGTCACGGCGGCCGGCCCCCACGATAACGTAATCGCGACGCATCAGCAGTTGGACTCGAGGAGAGTGTCGCCATGCGCCCTCTGCCTGCGGGATACGCGGGGCGGGGAGTTGACAGCGCCTGCCCGCCGCCGGCATTGCGCGAGGCACGCTGTCGGTGTGGCCCTCGGGGCGGTACCATTTGGGACCGGAGCAGGTTTTGGCTCTACGCGGACAACCCCTGAAGCTGGGACTCCCGCTACTGGGGGTCCGGCGGCTAGGAGCGACATCAGAAACCGGGCCGTGCCCCTCCTGAGCGTCCCCGCGTTCCGCTCTACGAGCGGGGACCGCTGTGGTGCGGCGCCAACCATCGAGTGATTGACTAGGAGCCTGTAGGGTTATGGCATATTTCCGTCTCCGTGCCGCCTTTTGCCCGAATACTTCGTTGCTCATCAGTCACGAAGCTACGGCTTCGCTTCCTCTTCGCGCCTCGTCTCCGAGCAAAATTCGGCGCCGGATCCAAAAATCACCATAACCCTACAGGCTCCTAGTATGGTGTAGTCGTTTTATGGATGGTTCGCGTCATTCTACAGCGCACTCCGTAGATATATTGACAGAGAGGGTGATTTCGCCGCGGCTTGCCCCGATCATCGCCGAACTGGAGCTCGACCAGCCGAAGGTCGTGAGCTTGGACGAGATCGCCGCTACGGCGCAGGCCCATGGCATTCCCGTCACGGCGCGCAGCTTGGCCTTCCGCCTCGCGCGGCGGGGATGGCTGATTCCCTTGCGTACGAAGTCCATGTACGAGTTCGTGCCAGCGGCGCGCGCTGGCTTGGATCTCCTCCGGCGACCCGTTCATCGAGGTCCGGGCCACGTTAAAGCGCCGGCCGACGCTGCCCTTGGCGATCGCCGAGGAATCGGCGGCCTGGCTCCACGGCCTGTCCAGCCGTGCGCCGCAGACGCACACCGTTTCCACGCCCCCCGGCATCGCGGTCCCTCGGTCACTCGGGGCCTTTCACGCCGTGCACTTTTCCCCGCGTCTCGACCCCATGCGTATCGATGGCCTGCCGATCTGGCGCCGAGAAACGCTCCTAGTCATGATGGCGGTTCGCCCGGCGTCGTTTGGCGACTGGAATAATGCGCTCGACTGGCTTGGCGAGGCGATCGACGCGAGCGATCCCGAGATGATTGATCTTGAGCTAACTGACCAGCCTACGGCGGTCGGTGTTCGCCTAGCTTATCTTTTCGCGCGCGCCGATCGCACCGATCATCTTACGCTGCACCTGCGAAACGTCGTGCGCCCCCCGGGCCCGGTCTACCTGGGTCCCGAGCGCGAGCACGGACGATACGATTCGCGTTTCAACATTGTCGATTCTCTCCTTCCAATCGGACCTAGTCGTGCCGACTAGGATCACTGAGGGCCACCTCGCGCTGCACTACTATAAGCGCAATGACTCGCGCAATCCGGCATTGCTCGACGTCGGTCAAGATCACGCTTTGCAGATTCTGCACCAGCATGGACTATTCGCCGAAGGACTCGTTTTCAAGGGCGGGACGGCGCTGCGCAAGGTCCGCGCCGGTAGTTCCGGGCGCTTCTCCACCGATCTGGACTTCGCCGTTTCCGAGTCCGGAGTGGCCCAACGGCGCGCCGTCCTGCACATGCAGACGCCATTCGGGGTCCCTGTTCCGCCGGCACGGATCGATATCGCCCACCGGCTTCCTTGGCTCGCGCCAGACCTACTCTCGCCGATCGCGTTGCCAATTCATCCCGGGTAAGGAGATTTGTTGATGCCCTCAGTCCGCTCTAGAGCCGGCATGGTCGCGTGCATCCTCGCTGGGCTCTTGCTGTTGCTGCCCGTGGCCGCCTCGATCGCGCAGCCCGCGGTACCCGATACGCCGGCCGGTCACGCGCTGCACGACTGGCTGCAAGCCTTTGACAGCGGCGATCGGGCGACGTACCAGAAGTTCGCCGAAGCGGAGTATCCTTCGAGCGCACCGCGCCTCGATCGCCTCATGCAGTTTCAAGCGATGAGTGGCGGCTTCGACCTCAAGAAGATCGAATCTTCGGCGCCGGCGACGTTGATTGCGCTCCTCGAGGATCGCAACACCGAGCAGTTCGCGCGCGTCACCCTAACGATGGATGCCACCGAACCGAATCGTATCGCGAGCGTCTCGCTCGAAGCGATCGATACGCCGGTCGAATTCCAGCCGGCTCCGATGAACGAAAGCCAGCTGGTCGCGGCAATGAAGGCGAAGCTGGAGAGTGCTGCGGCCGCAGGCCGCTTCTCGGGCGCCGCGCTGCTGGCCAAGAACGGCGCCACGATCTTCGCTCAGGCGTATGGTTACGCCGACCGCGCAAACAAGACGCCCAACACGCTCGAGACGCGCTTTCGGATCGGCTCGATGAACAAGATGTTCACAGCGACGTCGATCCTGCAACTCGTGCAGGCGGGGAAGGTGCAGCTCGACGCGCCGCTGGGCACCTACCTCACCAACTACCCGAACAAGGACGTCGCGAAGGTGACGATCCAGCAGCTCCTGACGCACACGGGCGGGACGGGCGACATCTTCGAGCCGGGTTTCGACGCGCATCGCCTGGAGTTGAAGACGCTGCACGACTATGAGAAGCTCTACGGCAGCCGCGCGCCCGAGTTTCCGCCTGGTAGCAAGTACGAGTACAGTAACTACGGCTTCGTCCTACTCGGACTCGTGATCGAGAAGGTAAGCGGCGAAAGCTACTACGATTACGTGCGGGAGCACGTCTACGTTCCGGCCGGGATGACCTCAACCGGATCGGAGCCAGAGGATCAAACAGTCGCGAATCGTAGTATCGGATACACGCAATCGGAGAGCGGCCAGACTGAGCCGAATACGAATACGTTGCCATACCGCGGCTCGTCGGCCGGCGGCGGCTACTCGACCGTCGGCGATTTGTTGAACTTCGCGAACGCGCTGCAAGCGAACAAGCTGCTGGACGCTCATCACACCGAGTTGTTGACGACCGGCGCAGTTGACACGCCGAACGGAAAGTATGCTCTTGGATTCGGGGACCGAAGGATCGACGGCGTTCGTTGCTTCGGGCACACCGGCGGCGCGCCCGGCATGAGCGGCGACCTCGAAATCTGTCCCGTTCCCGGTTACACGATCGTCGTGCTTGCCAACTTTGACCCGCCGGCGGCGGGCATCTCCGACTACGTCTTGAAGCGCCTGCCGCACTAGCGGGCGGCGCGCTTCGGAACGGCTTCAGACCGCAAGAAAGGGTCTTCCAAGTTTAGTCGCGATGCCCCCTGCGAAGCTATTATTTGACAAAGGATGTAGCTGAACGGATACGTCCAAAGCCGATGTAGCCTTTGCCATTGATTTGTAAATCACTCGCGAACCAAACGCCTTCGCTGTCAGCAGCCAACTGAACAGGGCCCTGCGAAACAGAAATAGACACGGTATCCCGTCCAGGGCTTCTTGCGCAACCTGCGGTACAAAGAAGTGTAATGCAGAACTGCACGATGATACCCGCGAGGGACGTTTGGGCGATTGTATTCCGCAGTATCGGCCCGCGGGATCGTCGCGTAGGTCGGCTTGTCGTCAAGCGAAATGCAGTGCAGCGTTGGCTCATCAATATTCCAAATTAAACCGCATTTCGATGCGCGCGTTTCGAGGACGCACGCAAGCGGCGCTACGGCGTGACTGCGATCGCTTCCGGATTGTCGACGCCGGTCGTGATCTGGGCCGGTGCTTCGGCGAACGGCGATGCGTAGACGTTGACGCCGCCGAGATAGTCCGAGACGAACAGCCGCTCGTCGCGGGCCAGCACCTGACCGTTCCCCAGTCGGGGGCCGATCTGCTTGGGTCGCGATTGATACGGGGGCGCATACTCGTACACCGCCAGGTCGCCGCTCTCTCCGATCATCGCGAAAAGGTCGCCCGACGGGCGCTCAGTTCGCTCGCCATACCTCGTTCGTTTTTTGGAATCCGCTTAGTTCAAGAGCCAAATACACGACGATCGCTAATGTAGGGACAGAGTAGCGCATTTTATGTTCCTTAACTATTGCCGCCGCACGCGGCGAAGAGCGTCGCGCTAAGCGACGCCCGCTGCGCACCGCGGAAGCTTAGCCCCTAGCCGCCCCGCGGCCACCTCGGGTGGTGCCGATCGCATTGCATTGCAACTGCAAGTGTTCGCCTACACGTGAGCTATGTCACCGGCGGCGCATCGATTTAACGCACTGGTATATTCTTGCGCCAATCGACGGGCAGTGTGGCGTCGGTAGAGTAACAGCCATCGCGTACAACCACCTTGGACGAACCGTTGGAACGTTTGATGTAAGGGTAATCAACAAGGTAGGGCCTAGAGGCAAATGCCCTTAGAATGGTCGCATCTGACTGTGGGAACGCACGTTCGGATCCGACTCAGGCGACGTTGACTTCTTGGCGCCACCCGATTCGGTAGAGCCTACTAACTCGCACACGCGCGCTTAGCCCCGCGAGCCTAGCCGCCCCGCAGCCACTCGCCGAGAGCGCCGTTTTGGCACTTGCAACTGCCGCGATGCGAGGCGCTCGCAGCCGCAATGCGATTCGGCGCTCCGGGCGGCGTGGCCGCTAGAAGCAAGGGCGAACCCTCGCTATAGTATTGTCGGATTTTCTAACTGCAAAGTCCATAGCGCGACCGTGAAACCTCCGGCTTCACGGAGAAAGCTGGCGTACTATCGCACGTGCCGCCGCAACAACGGCAGGATATGTGGTGCTCAGTGTTTGCGGCGGCCCAACATGTCGCAGTTTGTTGATATCCCATAGCCCAAACGAAAACCATTGCGGGTTGTAGTAGCTCCACCAACGCGCGCCGGCGTACGCACCGGTGAGATAAATCGTCTTAGCCCAAGCCTGCGTGACCACGCGGTGGCGAGTGACGACCGTCGAGGGTTTTGTGATTCCCAGCTTGATAAGCGACGTGATGTCGTCCAGGTCGAATACTGCAGCGTCGAGTTCGTATTCGGTCACAACGTATGGTGCGCCGGCGTGACGAAAGTCATCGTCGGTCCACATGGAGAGAAAACCAAATTTCTCGCTGATTGCGGCTTCGGGGCAATCGGCGAGATAGACCTCGCGATAGAGACCCACATTGGCGATGCGGCCAAGCGGCGAGGCCGGCGGCACAAATAGCGCGCCGCCGGGGTCAGTCTCGGCGGCGCTGGAGTCGTACGGAAAAGCTCGGTACAGCTTCACGGATAGGCACCGGACTCATGGGCGTCAAGGGCCTCAATCACGCGGGCCGGCCCCTGGAGCACGAGCACGTCGATCGGCCGCGCCGCGTCCAAAAACGGATCGCTAGCAACCAGCCAACGCAACGCCGTCGACGGTTGGAAGGTCTGAAACGCTCGACTTAGCACGTAGTGCAAATCGGCAACTCGGCGAGCGTACTGCGGGGCCATCTCTCGTTTACCCTGTCGCCAATTCGAGACGGTCGCCGGAGCAACGTCGATGAGTCGAGCAACCCCATTGGTCCCAAAACTCGTGATGAGTTGAGCGAGTAGAGGCCGCACGTCGACCAATGCTTGAGGTTCCCGCAGACGCTCGAGTGGAGGTAGCGTAATCGACCAACGGACACTCATGCGAACAGTATACTGCTAACGATTTATGTTAGCAAGGCCGAGAGGATGATTGAAGCCACCTACCGCGCCGTGACTCGCCGTGGGGTACCGAATCTGAGTTGTTCGAGAGATGCCGGCAATATTCGACGGACCTAGGGCGGCAATGGCAAGCAGCCTTCGAGGTCCCACCTCCTCATTGGGAGCTTGCGGGATGCCACATGGGCGGCACAGTGCCACAGTTGTACGAGCGCCGCGTCAGAGGGTCTCGAGGACGAGGAAGCGACTAGCTAAGAACTTTGGCCGAAATCACTTCGCTCGTTTCTTGCGTGCTGGCTTCGGGCGTGCGCTTGCAGCTTTCTTCTTGCGGTAAGAGGCTTTGCGCCGAGCTCGCAGCTCGCGATCTTCAATCCCGATGCGACGCGTCGTGCTCGCCGAGAAGTGAGCCACGAGTTCGTCAAGCGTCGGTGCTCTCAAAGCGTTTGCCCTTGAGCGCTCGCTGGACGTGGTGGATTCCGGATTCAACCTTGCCCTTGAGATCCGGCGCATACGGCCGACACGCGACTTCCACCTCGTTTCAATCGGGAGCGCGTTGCGACTATATCCGAATATCGGCTTCTATGAGAGCGCCTGCGGTATACTTGGCATAGGAAACGTTACTTAGGTTTCACCCGCAATATAATGCGAGCAAAACTTTCCCGCAGACATGTGCGGGTTTTTTCTTTTGGGGTCTTGGCACCGACGTGTGTGGCCAAAAGGCCGTTTTCCGACTTCAGATCGTTCGCAGCCAAAATACAACGCAAATCGCCGAACAAAGTTACCGCCAAAGCCCGTCGCCGTGGTCCTATAACCAAGCCGCTCGCGCCCGGGGCTTACAGCCAGAAAAGGCCACATGCCAATGGTAAGATCCCTTTCAGAACTTCCCCTGGTTCTAACGGTTCAGCAAATCCAAGACATTCTCGATGTTTCGAAAACGACCGCTTACGAGCTTGTGCACACCGGCGCGATCCCGTCCGTTCGCATCGGTCGGACCTTCCGGGTCACGCGCGCGGCCGTCGCAGAGTTTCTCGGGCTCTCCGACGAACTACCTGGCACCGTCGCGGCCCAGAAAGGAGACAAAGTTGAAGGGTAGTGTAATAAAGCGGGGTCGACGGTGGTATGCGACTGTAGACCTCGAACGCGTCAATGGGAGACGCAAGCAAAAACGCATATCACTGGACCCCGTTGTTACGACAAAAAAGAAGGCCGAAGCCGAGCTCGCGCGGATACTCACGGAGTTGAACAGCGGCGAGTTTGTCGCGCCTTCGAACCTGACGGTAGCAAAGCTTCTCACAGAGCACTGGCTT
Organism: Candidatus Tumulicola sp.; assembly: GCA_039922955.1. GTDB lineage: Bacteria > Vulcanimicrobiota > Vulcanimicrobiia > Vulcanimicrobiales > Vulcanimicrobiaceae > Tumulicola. The sequence continues at coordinate 1,198 of JBDTDR010000050.1, read as the reverse complement.
CCCCACGCGAAGACGACGGTGGGAGGGAAGACGTTTCAACGTTACCGGGAGATCGTCGAAAAGAAGCTCGTGCCGGCATTCGGCACCTCGGTAGTCGCAAGGCTTCAACCCGGTCCGGTCCAGCAGGCTTACGATACGTGGCTGAACTCGGGTTTATCTGCTCAGACGGTAAAGCATTTCCATAGTGTTCTGAGGAATGCGATGCGATACGCGGTTCGTATGGGGTTGGCGTCCCGCAACGTCACCGAACGGGTCAAACCTCCTGCATTGAAGCCGATCGAGATGCTCTGCCTGGACGAGCGGCAATCCCTTGAACTTCTTGAAGTCGCAAAAGGTACCGACCTGGACTGCCTCGTCAACACGGCGCTATTCAGCGGACTGCGTCGAGGTGAGCTACTTGCGTTACGCTGGAAGGATGTCGACTTCGGTAACGGGACGATGACCGTCAGGCAATCGCTACAAGAAACCCGCGGTGAACCGCTCCCGGGTAAGAGATATCGGCCCACGTTGCTGGAGTTCAAGGAGCCCAAGACTCGCAAGAGCCGCCGTACTGTGACGCTCGCTGCGGAAGCGATTGCCGCACTGAAACGGCATAAGGCTTGTCAGAATCAGGATCGGCTCGGCCTCGGTGCAGGTTACTCGGACCAGGACCTAGTCTTCTGCTCCGGTGACGGCAGGCCATTGAAACCCGATACGATCTCTAAGCGGTTCGCGGCGCTCGTGCGACGTGTCGACATTCCGTCGGTTCGTTTCCACGATCTGCGGCACAGCCACGCTACTCAACTATTGCGGCCTGGAGTTCACTTCAAGGTCGTATCTGAACGGCTCGGCCACGCCTCCGTGGCGATCACGTTGGACCGGTATTCGCATGTTCTGCCAGGCATGGACAAGACAGCGGCCGATGCCCTCGCACGCCTCTACGCGGAGGTACGCGGAGCATCGGTTGTGACCAAACGGTGACCAAATCGCCGTCTAACGGACGGGTCACGAGGCGGAAACCCTTGTAAACCCTAGTGTGGAGAGGTGGCAGAGTGGTTGAATGCGGCGGTCTTGAAATGCCGCACGCAGTGTATCACGCGGAGTCAGGGAGACTCTGAACGCTCATGATTACGAATGTTTGCATTGCACACCGGTTCAGCGCGGCTCAGCGAGATTCTAGCGGGATGCAACCAGACTGCAACCAATCGGCGGAGACGAT
>JBDTDR010000049.1:0-5340 GCA_039922955.1 Candidatus Tumulicola sp. | reverse complement strand
CGAGCGCGGCGAGAACGTCGCGCGAGTGCGCGTGCGGTGGCGACGCGATCGTCACCGCGTCGAGTTTGCACCCGGCAAGCATTTCGGCGCAAGAAGCAAACGCGTTGGGAATGCCGCGCTCGGCGGCGATCCGCGCGGCGCTCGACGGCGACGCCAGCGCGACGACGTCGAAGCGCGGATGGGCGAGCAGGGCGGGCAGATGCGAGCTGACGCCAAATCCGGCGCCGACGATGCCGATGCGATAGGTTTCCACGTTCGAGAGCTACTCGATAGCGTCGATGGCGGCCTCTAAGATCTCGACGGCGCGCGCTAACTGGCGCTCGGTTATGACCAACGGCGGCGTGATCGCGATAACGTCGCCGGCCGCACCGGACTGCAGAAGGATGAGCCCCGCGCGGAGCGCCCGTTTGACGGTCGCCGCGGCGACGCCCGGGTTGGCAAGCTGGACGCCCCAGAGAAGCCCGCGCCCGCGCACGCCGACGACGACGCGCCGCGACGTGAGTGCGTTTAGACGCGAGCGTAAGAACGGCTCGAGTGCGGCGGCACGCGCGGGTAAGTGCCGGCGTGCGAGTTCCCCAATCGTCGCGAGCGCCGCAGCGCAGCCCATCGGATTGCCCAAGTACGTGGACGTATGCAGGGCCTCGCCGTTCGAGAGCGGCCACGCATCCATGACCTCTGCGCGGCCGACCGCCGCGCTGATCGGAAAGCCGGACCCCATCGCCTTGCCGATGCAGATGATGTCGGGTAGCACGCCTTCGCGATCCACCGCGAACCACGTTCCCGTCCTCCCGAAGCCGGTGTAGATTTCGTCAACGATCATGAGGATGCCGAGGTCGTCGCACAGCGCCCGCACCGCGGACAGATACCCCGGCGGGGGTACGATGCAGCCGGCGCGGCCTTGAATCGGCTCGATCAGGAGCGCCGCGACATCGGTGTGGCCGGTCAGTTCCGCGCGCGTCCGTGCGATGGCGCCGTCGGCGGTCTCGTCGCTGCCGGGATAGTCGAGGAGAAGCGCGCGTTGCCCCAACGCCGGCGCAAAGGGTTCTCGAAACTTGTCGATGCCGCAGACGGTGAGGGCGCCGAGGGAAAGGCCGTGGTACGCGCCGCGGTACGAAGCAAATCGCGAGCGTCCGGTTGCGAGCGTCGCCGTCTTCAACGCCGCTTCGACGGCTTCCGAACCGGTCGTCGCAAGAAACGTCTTTTTCAATCCGGGCGGAAGGATCTGCGCGAGACGTTCGAGCAGCCGCGCGCGCACCGCCGTCGGATGTACGTCGCCCATGCCGTGCATGAGCCGTTCCGCTTGATCCGCGACCGCCGCGGTGACGCGCGGATTTGCATGCCCGACGTTGGCCACCCCGAACGCCGCGGTGAGATCGAGATACCGATTGCCGTCCACGTCGACGACCGTCGCTCCGCGCGCCGACTCCCAAAAAACGGGAAAATCATCGGCGAGATGGGTGACGTTTTGCGACTCGTACGCGCGCAAAGCGGGGATGTGTTCGGCCGTACGCGGTCCGGGGACCGCGCCGCTCAAACGTTCGAGCGGGTCGTCTTCGCTCACGTCTCGTCTCCTATCCAGCGAACGAAATCGGCGATGCGCGGTCGCCCGCCGTGATAGCCGGCAAGCGGCGGCGACTGCATTCGGCCGAACGGTGCGATTCTCGCGGCACCGATGCGGATCGCCATGGCGGTGACGTCGGGGCGCGGCGTGTCAGCGGCGACGGCCTCGATGGGTATGCAATGGCGCTCGAGGTACGCGGCAGCCGCAGACGGCTCGTCCACGCTACGAACGCCGAGCGCACGCGGAAGGAAGGCGGGAGGATCGGCGGCCGGCGGGTCCAGCACCGCCACGTACGTCGCGGCGGCGTCGGAATACACCGTCCCGCTGCCCCCGGCGGCGCGAAACGCGGCGAGATCGCGCACCGCGGCGAGGCGCGCGGCATCGTGCGCGTCGCGCGCCCCAACGGGAAACTCGACGCCCGCGCGCTTTACGGCGCGTGCCAGAAGCTCGGCGAAGGCTCGCGGCGAAACGCGGCCTCCGCGTTCGACGAACAGCACGTGCAGCGAAAGGCAGCCCTCGGTGTCGTAGAGCACCAGGTCGCGCGCTGCGTCGCCGGCGATACGCCGCGCCGCGTTTTCGTCGGCCAGCGCTTCACGCGTGACGTATCCGCAGCTGGCCTTCGATCCAAACGGAATCATCCGCGTCGTAATCGGAAGCCTTCGGCGTATGCGTGCCAGCACGGCGTCGTCGCCGTACGCCACGACGGCGGCGAAATCGCCGAGATCGCTCGCGTCGTCCTCGCCGTCCCACGAGCGCGCCGCGGCCGCTTCGCGCAACTCGTCAAGCTCTTCGGCGAGCGTCGCAAAGAACGCCGCGACCAGCGCATCCTCGCGGTCCTTGACCAGCACATCGCACTTCGCACAGAGCGCGAAGATCGCGGGGACGATCGCAACCCCGATCGTCGTCCGGCTCGAAACGATGCAGACGCGGCCGACGGGCAACGCGCGAGCGCGCGGCCGTCCGTCGCGTTCGACGAATTCGTCGAGCGCGCGTAGCGAACCGAGCTCGGTCGCAATCGTCGCTTCGATTTCGGGTCGCGTTAGCGAGGTGAAGAGCCGATCGAGCGCATACTCGACGACCGGCACCGAATACCCGGTGCGCGCGCAGACGGCCCCGAGCGCGCGCACCCGCGGCGGAAAATCGGCGTCGGCCCATCGCGCCGCCGCATCGGCTACCGCGCGAACGATGGAACGAACCGGGCGCTCGACGAGTCTCATGGCACAAGAGTTCGCGCTCGGGGCCCGACACGCTCCTAGCAGGTCGCTAGGAGCTATAGCGGCAAAAGGGCGCTTCGATGTTCTGGCTTACGCGCGCTTTCTTCCTGATCATCGCCGCGGTGGCGATAACCGGCCTGGTCAGCGGCGTCGGATGCACGCGCCGTGGAAAATCTTCGCCGATTCCGGCGACCGCTTCGCCGTTGACCACGATCAACGTCAACCCGGCAACGGGCAGCGATTCAACCGGAAACGGCACCGCGACCAAACCGTATAAAACGCTGACCAAAGCGGTCGCCGTGGTGAAAGCCTCGTTAACGCCGAATCTGACCATCCAGCTTGCGACCGGCGCGTACGACGCGGCCAACGGCGAAATATTTCCGATCGTCATTCCCACCGGGATGACGATCGCCGGAAGCGGGTTTGGCCGCGGCCCGTTCAAGAATATGGGATCGTTCATCGACGGCTTTGGCGAAGATACGGCCTATGAAAAACTCCTCGGGAAGCCGCCCGGAAGCGCCTTCGCGACCCTCGAAGTGGCGCAGGCGGTTACGTCGGGTGTGTCGCTAACGGGGGTCTACGTCGGCTCTTCGCGGCTCGCGTTACGGGCCGGCGCCGCGTATGCGGGAGCCGACGTGTTGGGAGCCTTGACCGCTTCGCATGCGGCGTTCGCCAGCGGTACCCCCTTGACGCATCCAAACCTGGGCGGCATCGTTCTCCCCGGCGGCAGCCTCAGCTGTACGGCGTGCACGATTTTGGGCGGCGACTACGCGCTGCTCGCGTTCACCGCGCCGACCGGCGTCGCGCCGAACATCAGCTTGACCGGCCAGCCGACCGAAAGCATCATCGGGGGGAAGATCGGCATCAATACAGACGGCAGCGCCAATGTAGACGCTTCCTACCAAACGTTCCAATCGCAGCGATATGGGTATCAAGATTCGGTCGCGCCGATCGTGTCGCCGCTGCCGATCGCCGTTATCGACTTCGGGCAAGGGCCGACGCAGTCGTCCGGCGGAAATATTTTCATCGGCGCCGCGAGCGTCGTGTCGGAAATCTCGGTTACCGCAGCACAAGCCACGGTGTATGCATTCGGCGACGTCTGGAATCGGCTGACACAGGGCACCGACTCGCACGGGCTATACGCGAAGCCGCGCGTGTTCCTTCCCGGAGCGCGCGGGCGCAACGTGACCATCGCGGGGGGCGCGACCGGATCGAGCGTCCTGGTCGGACCGATTTCGGCGACGCCGACGCCGCAGCCAAGCCCCACCCCGAGCGGCGGCCCGACACCGACGTCAAGCCCAACCTAGTGCCCTGAATCACAAAGGTTTGGGGATTGCTCGATCAAAAACGTGCACCGTTCTCCGTCGTCGAAAGGGGCGGCGGACCGGATGCGCGCTCCATCGTAGCTTCCAGCGGATGTGTACACGCCGCTCGCGTTCTCCCAAACGGTTATGCCATAATCAGGCAAACGAAAAGCAATACTCATGGGATCAGCCTGTCACGAGCGCAAATAAGGGTTCGGCGTCGTGGGTTTCCGGAAACGCTCTGATATAGGCGTCGGTAGAGTCCCAACTACGGCATAGATAAGCATCTCGATCTTCTGTCGGCTTCGGATCGACGTGCCATTTAGCGTAAGCAAACCGTATTCGGTCCTCACGTCGAAAGCTCTAGCCATTGGGGCCCTCCGCCATCTCTACGGCGAGTGCTTCGAACGCCTCGACGCCGTGCTCCTCAAGCAGCCAGCCGGGCGTCTTTCCTTTGAACGCTCGTAGCGGGTGCTGCAAGCAAGCTCTGATGGCCGCGTCGTCGGGGAAGATCGTCTGAAGGATCTCCCAAGCGTGGACGAGCTTTTGCAATGCCGGCTGAGCGCTGGGGGCAGCCGAGTTCTTCTTGAGCGTGTCGGGCTTCACGCGATTTCGCATCGAGCAGGCCGCTAGTCGGGTCGTGAACTTCTTCAAGGAGCTGCGTCGTCATGGCTGGGTCCCTCCATCCCGGGGCCTACCATGCATCCCCGATTGTATCCACCATATTATACCCGCATTTGTACCCAGTTCTATCTTGTGCTGCCGGGCTGGAGTGATCGCCAGATCGCCCGCTACTTCGAAGATTCGCTAGCCGCGGTCGAGGATCGCTCGCGCGCGTGTGAAGATCGCATCGAACATGGGAACGGTCAAGACGCCCGTGTTCGTGTTCTGGCGGCTCGGGTGGTACGACGCCAGGACGACGATCTCGCGCGTTGCGTTGCTGGCCGTCGCTTCTGCGGCATGGGCGAACTTCGGCGCTTTGGAATCGAACGTAAAGCCGCGTTCGCGCAACGCTTTGAGGATGGCGGCGAAACCGATCGACCCTAGCCCGATCGCGACCCGCAGCCGCGCAAGCGCATCAAACTCTTCAACGACGTAAGGAAAGCAGTTGCGCAGCTCCTGGGGCGTCGGTTTGTTGTGCGGCGGCGCGCAGCGCAGGGCGGCGCCGCGCTCGCGACCGATCAGGACGAGGCCGGCCGGTTCGTCGGGGTCGTTCGAAGGGTCGAACTGGGCGCCGAGATCTTCGGTGGCTATGGCAAGG
>JBDTDR010000048.1:0-5270 GCA_039922955.1 Candidatus Tumulicola sp. | reverse complement strand
GGGATAAAAATGGGTATCACCGCTCTATGGAGGTTCTACACATGAAATGCAAGGGTCCAGACTGCCAATGTACCGTCGAGTCCGGCGAGTATTGCGGTGAAGAATGCAAAACGGCGGACGGTCATGGTCACTGCCATTGCGGGCATGCAGACTGTAAATAGACCGCTGTAACACGTTTCGTGATGCGAGTATACCGGTGATGTTCTTTAAATATCACCGGTGTATCCGTTTAATGCGTTAGAGATGCCATCTACGTCGGCATCGATCCGAGGTCCTGACCAAGACGGCAACGATCGACTCCAACGACGGGAAGCCGTTGCTGAGCGAGTTTCGATGGTCAAGCAAGAGCATCCACGATTCGCGCATCCTTTCGCAGAGTCGCCCGGAGCCGAGAAGATTATATCTGCAGCGATGCGCACGTCAACACCGAGGAGCACACTTCAGCCGCCCGAAGTTCCGCCTGCAGGTGGGAGAAGCTCGTACGCTCCTTGCGTAACGATCTGTTGTCCAAGCGCAAGACCGTTTCCGGCAATTGCAATGCGCTTGGCGGTCTGAAGGCGGATCTGGACGGGAACGCGAGCATAGCGGCCGTCGCCTTTTGCAACATAGACGAGCGTCTCACCGGTGTCGGGGTCTTTCACGACGGCGGTTTCCGGGACAACGAATGCTGCCGCGAGTTCGCTGACGGCGATTGAGGCTTTCGCCGCGGCTCCTATGGTAAAGGCTGCGTGCTCAGGACGAATGCGGACGGTCATCGTGCCGGTCTGCACGCCGAGCGCGGGGCTGACCGCGACGACCGTTGCCGGAGTGCGCGCTACCGACCCATCGATCGCGATCATCGCCGGGGCGCCGGCGCGTACGAGCCCCGCCTGATCCTGACTGATCTGGACCTCAATCGCGGTGTGAGCGGGATTGACCATCGCGAGCACCGGCGTCGTCGGATCGGCCGATTCTCCGGGGTTCTTGAGGCGCTGTGTGATGACGCCGTCGAACGGTGCGACGATGTTGAGGAGTGAGGCTTTCGTACCGGCTGCCGCGAGCGCCGCTTGTGCCTGCTGCACGGTAGCGCGCGCGATCGCAACGTCTTGCGGGCGCGGTCCAGCTTGGAGAATCGAACCCTGCTGCTCGGCGATGCGCGCATCGGCGAGGGCGCTCTGGTAATCAGCCTCGGCCTGCTGGAGCTCGCGCTGTGAGGAAATGCCGGCGTGTGCAAGGGCTTTCTGCCGATCAAGTTCCGCCTGTGCCGACCGTAGTTTTGCTCTAGCCGCGTCCACTGAGGCGGTGTTCTGCGCGAACTCTTGCGGGCGAGCGCGAGCTTCGGCCTTTGTGAGGCTTGCCTGCGCGGCGGCAACATCCGCCTCGGCTTGGACGATGGCGCTCGACGCCGTCCGGCTATCGAGCGAGGCGAGGACCTCGCCCCGAGCGACGCGGTCCCCAACGTTGACGTCGACGGTGGCGATCTGCCCATCAGTCGGAAAGGCGAGCGCGGCCTGCCCTCCCGCGTCGGCAACGACCGATCCGTTAACGTCGATGGTTCCGTGCAACGGCTCGCGCCGCAGCCGTAGCGTCTTGACGGCCACTCCGGGTTGCGTAACCACGCCCGGTGAAGCGCTGGGAGCGGTCTCCCTTTGGGACGACGCTCCGCCGCACCCGGCCAAAGCCACAAGCGCGACGAGTGCATAGAAGGGATTCACGGTGATACGGGTTCTCCTACAATGAGATGTAAGCGCGCAATGGACGCACCCAGATCGGCCGAAGCCCGCGTCACTTCCGACTGGGCTAGGGCGACCTCGTTTCTCGCAGTCACGACATCGAGAATGCCAAGCGCGCCTCGATCGTAGCCGAACTGGGCGAGGCGTAGTGCTTCTTGCGCCTGAGTGAGCGACTCGCGCGAGAATGTCAAGCGCGCCTGGGCGCTCTCGATCTCCGCGACATCCGTCTCAATTTCGCCGCGAAGTGCCGCATCGCGACCTTGAAGGTGCGCACGCGCTTGCGCTTGGCGCGCCCGCGCTTCAGCGGCCGCCCCTCGGATGGTGCCGTAGTCGAAGAGTGGCACCGAAAGCGTTATGGCGGTCGTCGGTCCGCGCGACGTGACTCCGCCGCTCCCGGGTGCGCGCTGAAAGAGATAGCCGGCCGAAAGGCCCAGACTTGGTGCCCGTTGCAAGAGCGCCACGCGTTGCTGCGCAATCGCTTGACGAATGCCGGCACGAAATTGGGAAAGTTCCGGATCGATTCGTTGCGCTTTTGCGTAGAGCGCCCCGAGGTCGGTCGTCGTGGACTGCGGCAGCGCGAGCGTGACGGCATTCGGGACGTCGCCTGATCGACCGATCAGTACGTCAAGGGCGATGTCCGCAGTTCGCTCCTGGGCCTGTGATCGCAGGAGGTCGGTCTGCGCTCTGCGCCGTTCGACTTGTGCGCGAAGGACTTCGAAGTTCCCGACGGCTCCGACGCGCGCGCGAAGCGCGGCGCTTCGCTCGAAGGCCGAGGCATTCTGCACGCTTTGGACGGCTGCCACGACAACCGCTTGCGCGGAAGCGAGCCCGTAGTAGGCAGCCACGACGCGCCGGTCGACATCCAACCGTACGCCGGCGAGCTGCGCTTGGGCGACTTCGACGGCCGCAGCGGCAGCGCTGCGTTGTGCGCCGGTCGTTGGCGAGAGCTGCTGCGTGAGCCCGGCACTGAACGTCTGCAACGGCCCGAGGCCAAGCGGTACGTCTTGCGTTGTCGCCTTCGTCGCATCCGCCTGGAGCGGTGTCGGGGCGGTTTGGGTCAATCCCGCTCGCGCAATGTCGACGTCACTGCGCGCCGCAGCGATGTCCGGATTTCGCGCATCGGCTTGCGCCAGAGCCTCTGAGATCGTCAACGGGGCAGCGGGATCGGCCAACACCGGAGCGACTGTCGTGATGGCGACCAGCATCGCAAGAAGGACACGTCTCACGCGGGCGCACCTTCGCCGAACGTGCCGTGCTCGTCGTGAGACCGGTGATCATCGAGCAGGTCGAAGCGCGATTTCCCCTTTATCGAGGCGTAGAACGCCGGCATGAGCAACAGAGTGAAGAATGTCGAGAAGAGCAAGCCGCCGATGGTCGCAACGGCAAGCGGCTTTTGCATCTCGCTTCCCGCTCCCAGACCGAGGGCTAACGGAACCACGCCGAGCATCGACGTTAAGGTGGTCATGATGATTGGGCGCATCCGCATGCGGCCGGCTTGGACCATCTGTTCCTCTACGCTTAAGCCCTGGCGGCGCAGCTTGTCGACCTCATCGAAGAGCAGGATCCCGTTCTTGACCACGCCGCCGACGAGAAGAATAAGACCCATGAACGACGAGACGTTAAGCGGAATGCGCGTAACCCAGAGCGCGATAACGACCCCGAAGAGGGAGAGCGGCACGGAGGAGATGATGACGATCGGGATCCGATAGTTGCGAAACTCGAAGATCATTGTCACGAAGACCAATAAAATCGCAACGCCGATTGCGATCGCGAACTCGCGGAACGACTGCTGCTGCAGCGCGTAGCGGCCGCCGTAGACGATGTCGTACCCGGGCGGCAACTTGAGGCCTGACAGCGCCTTCTGGACGTTGCCGATGGCGCTTCCGAGGTCGCGTCCGCTAACGTTGGCGGTGACGCGCACGAGCGGGCGCAAGTTCTCCTCGTTGAGTTCGGTCGAAGGGCCGGCTTGAATCACATTGGCGAGCGATCCGAGCGAGTAAGTATTGCCGTTGGGAGCGACGAGCGGCATCATCGCAAGCGCGCTGGCGGTCTGATTCCAGGGCACGTCGTAGCGCATGCGAACCGGGATTTGCACCGGCAGTTGCGGGATCGTGGCGACTATCCGCCCGTTGAGGCCCGCCTGAGCGGCATCGGCGAAGGTCTGGGTCGAGAATCCCGCGCGACTCCCTTGATAGGGCTGCAGCTGTACGAGCGTGTTGGGATTGGAATAGACCACCCCATTGAAATCGTCGACGATGCCCGGCACTTTTTGAATGCGCGCATCTACGACCTGCGCAAGGCGCGTGAGCTCACCCTGATCGTTCCCGAAGATCTTGATCTCGACGGTTGCCGGCGCGTTGGAGAGATCGTTGAGAAGGTCTTGCAAAATCTGAGTTATGGTGAACTTCATGATGGGAACCGCCGCGCTGATCTGCGTGCGGAGGTCGTCGAAGATCGAGTCCACGCCCTGCTTGTCCTCACGCTTATCGCGTTGCAGCATGGTCGCGCGAATGTTACCGGCGTTTTGGGGTGCAGGGAAGAAACCTGAAGGATCCAAGCCAGTGAGGGCGCCGTATCCGACGATGTTGGGGTTACGTGCGATGACACCCTCGACTTGGCCGAGGGCGCCATCGGTTTCCTCAAGCGACGTCCCCGGCGGCATCGTAAAGTTGAGTTCAAAGGCGCCTTCGTCCATGCTCGGCATGAAGTCTGTTCCGAGGCTGCGCGCGACGAGCAGTGTGACGAGGACGACTGCTGCGGTGATTCCGTAGGCCGCCTTGCGGTGATGGAGCATCCAGCGCAACGCTGGCTCGTACACGGACAGCAGCCAGTCCATGAGACGCGCCCCGGAGAAGCGTCTCGGCGTCGCTACGTGTGTCGCAGGCTTGAGGAAATAGGCGGAGAGCAGCGGCGTGACGTAGAGCGCAAAGAAGAGCGAGAGCGCAAGCGCAATCGTCAGCGTGATCGAAAGGGCGACGAAGAACGCGCCGGTCACTCCCGAGAGCAACGCCATCGGAACCAAGACCACGATGGTGGTAACAGTCGAGCCGATCATCGGCACGGCGATCTCATCCATGGCCCTGCGCACGGCGGGTACGCGCGCCTCGCCCGCCTGCAGGTGTCGCCAGATGTTTTCCACGACGAAGATCGCATCGACGATGACTAGGCCAACGCCAATCGCAAGGCCGCCAAGCGTCATAAGGTTGAGCCCCTGCCCCGTCAACTTCATAAAGAAGAACGCGATCGCGATGACGAGCGGAATAACCGTTGCGGCCACGAGCGTGCTTCGGATTGACCCGAGGAAAAACCACATCACGAGAATCGCTAGAATCGCGCCGATGATGATCGCATCACGTAGATTCTTTACGGCATCGTCGACCAGTGTGGCCTGATTCCAATACGGCTTGATCGACGTGCCGGGACCGAGCGCGGCGATCTCGCGATCGAGTACCCCGTTAACTTCGTTGTAGATCTGGACGATGTTGCCGCCCGGCTGCGCGTAGACGTTGAGAAGGACGGCATCCTTGCCGCCGGCGGAAACGATGGATGTTTTCGGTT
>JBDTDR010000047.1:0-3396 GCA_039922955.1 Candidatus Tumulicola sp. | reverse complement strand
ATCCGAATGGATGTGGATCTCGTAGGTGCAGCCGCCCGCGCCCGGGTTTTGATAGTAGAGTGGGTTGGCAACGACCGGCTTGAACATCCCGATCCCGGACGGCACCACGACCGTCGTACCGTTGTTGATCACGGTGACGTGGGCGTGGAAATGCTGCGCCACCGACGGTGGATTGCTGCACGCGATACCGTCGACCGACGCGTTCGTCGCCGACCCGGTGCTCAAATTGCCGAAGGCGGCGGAAGTTCCGACTTGGGCGTTCGAATTGTCGGTCAACGTGTACGCGGCTGCGGTTGAGTCGCCGACCGGCCCGGGAACCGGTGTCGCCGTCGGGACGGGCGATGCCGTCGGCACGGGAGTCGGGACGGTGTTGGGGACGCTGCCACCCCCGCTCCCGCCGCCGCAGGCGGCGAGAAGCAGCACGACCGGCAGCAAATAGATTGCTTTCATGCGCATAAGCTGGTTTCGCGAGTCCTTTATGAATGCGTCCAGCGGCAGACGCGGCGCGGCCTACGGCTGCGCTTTGTCCGCCCCTGAGAGTGCTCTGGCGTTACCGCCGGCACTGACGCTGTTTCCCGCGAAATAGTCGCTATAATCCGCCAGCTTCTGGGGTGAGCGGTTGATCACGGTACCGAGGAAATCCCGGACGCCGACGTGTGCGAGCCGCTGGAGCGCCTTTTTGGTCGACCGGATATCGGTCGATCCCGACGACACCACGAAGATCGTCCCGTCGACCTTCGATGCGATCAGCGGTCCGTCGTAGACCGGCACCGTCGCCGGCGCATCGAGGATAACCGTCGCATAGGTCGATTTCGCCTCGTCCAACAGCGCGTCGAATTGCTCCGACTGCAGCAGGTTGATCGGGTTGGGCGACATCGTACCGCTGCAGAGCAGATCGACGTTTGGATGACGCGTCGGCTGTACCGCATCGGAGAGCAAGGTCTCACCGACGAGCACGTCGGAGAGGCCGCGCGCATTCGGCAGGCCGAGCTTGAGATGAAGCGAGGGCCGCCGTAGATCGGCATCGATCAGCAGAACACGCGGAGTCGCGGGTTCCGGATCGTTCACCGCGCGCGGCAGTGCGAGCTTCGTCGACTTGCCCAGTTCGCCGAGCGCCTTCGCCATGTGCACTGCGATGGTCGACTTGCCGTCGCCCTTGAGCGGGCTGGTGATCGCAATCGTCCGAAGTTTCTTGTCCGACGAATAGCGCATCGCCGTGACGAGCTGCAAGAACGCTTCGCCGACGAGATACTCGGAGTTCTCCGAGTTCGCGCCGTGCGGTCCCGGCAGGCGCGGGATCGTGGCGAGCACCGGCAGCGACAAGCCCTCCTCGACGTCGCGCTCGTCCTTGATGCTGTTGTCGAAGAAGTTGATCAAGAACACGCCGGACGTTCCGAGGATCAACGCGAGGATCGCACCGATGAGCAAGTTGAGCTTGACGTTCGGGTTGGGGATCGCGTCTTCGGCGGTGGCCGGCTGGGTGATCGTGACGTCGCTCAGCGCCGTCGTCTTGGTGACCGTCGCATCGTTGTACTTCTGTTGCAGCGCCGTGTAGACTTGCTCGGCGAGCTTCTCTTGCCGCTGCAGATTTGCGAGCGCGGCCGTCTCAGCGGGAAGCGCTGCAAGCAGCGGGTCGATGCCCCGACGTTGCGAATGCAGCTGGCCGAGCTGAGCCTTGTCACCGGAAACCTGCGCGCGCGCCACCGACCTCTGCTGCGTGAGCTGCTGATACACCGGGTTCGCGATGGTGTTCGCGTTGGCCACGATCGTCTGCGGCTGCCGCGAGATCGCCTGTTGCGTGTCGGCGATCTGGTTCTTCAGGTTGACGACCGTGGGGTGCTGGTCGGTGTACTGGCTCTGTGCCGTGTGGAGCTGAACCTGGAGCTGCGCGAGCTGGCTTTGGAGCTGCGCGAGGACGGGGTTCGGCGACACCGACTGTCCGTTGGTCGAGGTCGGGGACATCGTCTTGAGCTGAGCGCCCAGCGTCGCGATCTGCGCGGACGCTTGCTGCTGATCGAGCTCGGTCTGATTGATCTTGGCGTCGATGGCAGCCGCGGCGTTGACCGTGTTCGTGGTCTGCGTCGAGACATCCGCGATACGATTGGTGGCCTCGAACTGCGCGAGTTTCGTCTGCGCCACGCGCAGCCGTTTCTCGGCGCCCGGCAGCTGCTGGGACAGGAACGCCATCGCCGAGGTAGCTTGCGACGTGATGAGATCGCGCTCGCGCGCCACGAAGACGTTCGAGAACTCGTTGGCGATCCTGGCCGCCTCGGCAGCACTGCCCCAGGTCGCCGACACGGTCAGGATCGTCGTGTCGTTGACGGGGACGACCTTGACGTGAGTCAGCAGGTCTTGCGTGTCGATCTGCAGTCCGAGGTTTTTCGCCACCTGCTGCGCGACCGGCAGCTGCTGGAACAACTCCGCGTAGGTTTCAGCCGACTGGACGCCGCTGCCCGCGAGCAGCGCGTTGAGCACCGGGATGCTGGTGACGTCGTTCTGTTGGACGGGCGTGCCGGCCGTCGGGCTGCCGTTGCTGCCCGCGATCAGCTTCGCTTGGGCAGTGTACGTCTTTGGAACGAAGATCGTCAGGCCGACGACGAGGGCGAAGAAGCCGAGTACGATCGCGATGAAGATATTACGATGGCGCAGGAACGGTTGCGTGAGCGATCGGACGACCGAATGCGGCTCGGCATCCGTGACCGTGTGTGTCGACATGGAGGCCGTCGTGGCCGGCGGTAATTGATACATGGAGAATTCCCTGAATCAGAAGCCGAGCATGAGGCGGCGGAACAGAGTGAGTGGCGCGAGGATGTTCGGGTTCGCTTTGTAGCCCTGCGGAACGTACACGACGTCGCCCTTGATCAGGACCGGATCCATTTTCAAATCGCCGCCCTTGAGGGCTTTGTACATGTCGATCTTGTACGACGTCGCCTTGCCCGTTTCGTCGGTGCGCGTGACGACCACGTTGTTGAGGTCGGAATTGATGTTCGGGCTGGTACCCGCCCGCGCGACCGCCATCGAAAGGCGGTCACCGTCGTGCAGCTCGATCGCACCCGGGCGGTCGACGGCGCCTAACACCTGAACGGTCAGTTTTTCATTGCCGGGGACGTAGACGATGGCGTTGTCGGCGAGCGTCAAGTTCCGGGCCGGGCTGGTCGTCGTCCCGCGGAGAAGCGACTGCAGCGAAACCTGGGCGATCGATCCGTCCGGCTGCGTGACGCGTGCGACCGGCAGATCGCCGTTCGTCTCATCGAGGCCGCCGGCTGCGACTGGAATTCGCCGAGACTTTCCTGCACCCGGCCTTCCAGCTCACTGGCAGTATTGGTATCCGAGCCATCGAGGTAGAGCGGCAGCGGCATCGGGTCGCCGTTCTTTAGACTTGCGCCCCAGCCTTGC
>JBDTDR010000046.1:0-14649 GCA_039922955.1 Candidatus Tumulicola sp. | reverse complement strand
GATCGGCTGCTCAGAACCTGCGAGATTGGCGTCTCTTTACCCGAGGCCGTGTTTGCGCAAACCTAATCGAAGCGGAGAGGAGAGGAGAGCAAGTTGAAGCGGCTGTTTAGTCGCTTGTCAGTGGGGTAACATCGTAGACGCGTGAGAAAGGAGCACTAAGTGGCGGGGATGCTCTGGGCAATTATTTCACTACTGGTGATCTTTTGGTTGTTGGGCTTTCTACTGCATTTTGGCGGTGGACTGATTCATCTAATACTGGTCGTCGTTGTTGTGCTTGTAGTGATCAATATTTTGACGGGGCGCGGTGCGCGAGTCTGACGCACCGATAGATCGAGGTCGTCTTTAGTTCGCAGCGGGTAGTCCTGCACATCTGCGCCGCCGGAGCGACGGCTACGGATATTTATGCCGAGGCGGAGAAACTGAACGAAAAGGCCTCTTGAGTCGGATTTTCCTAAACAACGAGATTAGGGGTTTTGTTACTTCGAACAACGGGTAGACTAGTGCTTAACTAGGAGGCGACCGAGCATGGCTAACCTATTGTGGGCGATCATCGTTGTAGTTTTTGTCCTTTGGTTATTGGGCTTTGCACTGCATTTCGGTGGCAGCCTTATTCATTTACTCTTGCTCGTGGTGGTAGTTATGGTGATCTATAATCTCCTCACTGGAAGGGGAGCCCGGGTCTAAGAGACTCACGCCCGAACAGAAAGGTATTTATCATGGGTGATGAACGCAAAGTCGTCGTACGAGATGGGTCGGCCGGCCCAAACATTGCAGCAGTGGCGATCGTCGCGATCGTTGTGGCTGCCGTGTTGGTTGCTTTGTTCTACTGGCATCCTTGGAACATGACATCCACGACGAACACGACGACGGTTACGCAGCCTGCGAATGGCCAGCAGAAGAGCGATTCTACAACAACGACCAATACGCATCCGCAACCGCAATCGACTTAAGCAAAACCCGAGCCAAAGGTTTCCGCGGAAGCGCTTCGGACTGCTCGCGCCGCGACACGGCCGATCGCGCATACCTTAGCCGCTGGATCCTGCGTTGGATCGACGACCGGGGATAGACCATTCGGAATGCGGGGGGCTGCCCGAAAAAGGCGTCTGACTGCGAAATGAAGGCGGCTGGTAAGTCGCGTGGCGCGACTTGGCTCACGGGATTTTAATAGCGCTCAACATAGGTACTAGGTCACGCCTGAAACCGTACAGACTCTCCTCGAAGGATACGTTGCGCTAGCGTCCCTCATGAAACGAGGGTTATCCCAGATCAAGAACTGGATTCGCAAAAAGGGGACTGAGCTCGGCGCCGGTCCTCTTCGCTTGTTCCGGCGGCCGGTCTACTGTTTTAAGATACGCCCCGCCCCCGCATTATGATTATGGCCACGCTTCCCCACCGCGCAGGGCTCCGGCTAAATGCTGAAGGCTCGTTATTAAGAGTGGGCTCTTAGCGCTTCTTGCGAGTGCCGCTCTTTGCCGTGCCCGAGGGCTTACGCGATCGTGCCAATACTTTGGGGCCGCCGCTCTTAACCTTGGCGGTTAGGTCCTCAGCGGCTTTGCCCCCAGCCTCTATGAGGTTTCCAATAACGCCCATGATCTTGCCCGCTTCCTGAGCCCCTTGGGCAAGTTGCTTCGTCTTGCGAGCGGCTTTAGACGCAGCTGACGTCGCCTTCTTTACTAGGCTTTTTCCACCGTGGACAATCTTCTTAGCGGTTGTTTTCGCTGACGTTGGCGCGCGTTTTGCGCTGGACTTCGTAGCGCTCTTCTTGCGCGAGCTTTTCTTGGCTGCCATAAATGTTCGAGTCCCTCCCAAAGGCCGCTCCCCAATGGCGCGGTGGCTGTTAGCAACCTTCCCCTAACTAGTCGCTAAGCAAACCTTAGCGTCGTACCTACTCGGGATGACTGAAAGTGCGGCGGTAGCGAGCGCCGCGTCTGTGGCTTCGTCAAGGGTGGCAGCGCGAAAAGCGTTGCCATGAACGTACTGGACGTGGCCGACAAGAAACGGATTCTAGACTTACTGGGCGCGGGCTGGAGCATCCGGGCACGTGGCCCGCGAGACCGGGCACCGGCACGAGACGATCCGCCGCTACGGGGTCGAAGCCGGCACCCTGCCGCCAAAGCCGGGAGCAAAACCGCACACCCCGGCGGAAGTGCCCACCGGCTCAAACCCGCACACCCTGACCACCGAGGTGCCCACCGGGTCGCCGCGATCGACGCGCAGCAGCGCCGAAGGATTTCGCGGGTTCATCGAGGCCGAACTCGGCAAAGGCCGCAACGCCAAGGCCATCTGATACGACCTCGTCGAGAATCACGGTTATGACGGCTCCTACGATGCCGTCAAGCGCCTCGTTCGCACGCTACGCAAGCACGAACCCAAGTCTACTGCCGCTTTGAGACTCGGCCCGGCCAAGAAGCGCAAGTCGATTACGGCGAAGGCGCACCCGCCATTGACACGCGTACCGGCAAGTACCGAAAGCCGCGGCTTTTTCGTGATGACGCTAGGCAACAGCCGCCACGCGTTTCGCAAGACCGTTTGGAAATCGTCGAACGAGATATGTGCAGACTCCACGAAGAAGCCTTCGCGTACTTCGGCGGTACGACGTTGGCGATTCGGCTCGACAACCTCAAAGAAGGCGTGCTCAAGCCCGGCATCTGGGATCCGCAGCTCAACCCCCTTTACGCCAAGCTGCTCGATCACTACGGCGTTGTGCCGCTACCCTGTCGGCCGTACGCCCCGGATTTGAAGGGGAAGGTTGAATCGGCGGTCGGCTACACGCAAGAATCGGCCTTGAAAGGTAAGAAGTTCGCAACGCTCGACGACGAGAACGCGATCTGGCCAAGTGGAATGAGCGTTGCGGCGCCACACGCATCCACGGGACGCTCAAGCGGCAAGTGCGCGCGATGTTCGAAGAAGAGCGGCCATTCCTTCAACCGCTGCCGCCGACAAGATTCGAGTACTATCAAATCTGCGAACGCACCGTCCACTTCGACGCCTTCATCGAAGTAGCGTGATTGTTCTTGGCCACTACGGACGTTTTGCAAAGCTGCGCAAATGGCTTCCGCCGGCCAAGGAGTTGGTGACACTTCAAGCCTCTTTGCTCAGGCTCGATGCGATCGAAGCGGACCTGCAGCGCGAGCTGAATCGACGTGAGCAAGCTATCGTAAGGCAGTCTTCATCGGTCGTGACCCGTTCAATCGACGCCAGCATACGATTCTTGAAGCGGCAGCGAAAATCCATGGAACGAGCAATCAAAGCCGCCGTCGAGGCGATTCCAGGCATCACTGAAGACGTTGCGCGCCTTCGTTCAATCCCCGATGTGGGAGAAAAGACGGCAAATCGCATGACAGCAGTCTTGCGCATGCACGATTTTAAGTCGGCACGAGAAGCTTCGGCATTTTTGGGTCTCGTTCCGGTCGAGCATAGATCTGGACGAGCGTTCACCGCAGACCGCGACTGTCGAAAGCTGGAAATCCTAGAATACGTGCTGGTCTTTACATGGCTGCGGTGGTCGCCATGCGCGTGAACCCGGACATCAAGGCCCTGTACGAGCGGCTTGTGGCGCGCGGGAAGGGGATGATCGCACGTTGACGCTAAAGTCGGACGTGGGCGTCCGTTACACTACCGCTGTGGGTAGCTATTACAGTCAAAGCGTTAGAACGTTAACTCCAACTCTACGACAACAAATCTGCTTGACCCCATGGTTCCGATCAATTTCCTCGCACCCATTTCGATTCACCTGAACTGCTACGTGTTGTTGAGCACTGGGTTTAGCGCGAAGACGGGTGTCCTCAGCGGTGCCATTAACTTCAGATGAGGCGCTCCATCACCATCGGGTACGCACGGGGCCGGAGGATGGTTCGCTGGCTTCCCGATGATCGACGTCAACACGCCGTACGCCAACGTCAGCGGCATTTCGGTCGGAATCAACTCGCTCATCTTCGGCATGAACCAACGCCTGCTGGTTGGGCTCGGCGTCGCGGGTTTCTCAACCGGCCCGTACATCGCGCTCACCGGAGACATGAGTTCGCTCAAACAATCCTCGACGACGACGTTCGATTGCCGGATGGCGACGATGGACCTGCAACTGGACGCCGGCGTCGGCTGGTCGATCCCCGTCGTCGTCACGAAGATCGTCAACGTCTTTCTCTCCCTCGCTAACGCCGCACACTCCCCGATCACGGCTCCCTGTTGAAAATGGATCCAAAGCACATGATCCTCTACAAAGGCTCCATGCCCAAAGGCTGCGCCGGCGCATCGTAGTCGAAGCACGCGGAATCTTCGACTAGCGCCTTCGGAGCTCGGCACTCGTTAAGGAGGGCTCACAGGCGTCGTTTAATCTTGTAAAACTCGGTCTTACGCTAACACGACCGCGTGCATGGCGTACATTTATGACGCCGCGGCAAGCCAGAAATGTAAAATATATGTAAAATGTTTCCAAAAATGGAAGCATTTGAGGCCCCAAGGTCGGATAATGGTACGAGAGCGGGCGCTCGGTTGAGCTGTCCGGAGGTTTTCATAATGTTTAACATCGCGGCGAACATCGGCAGTCAACGCTTTAACCTGACCTCATTGGCGAAGGACATGGGACTTGGGGGGCAACGCCAACGCGAGGAAACTGCTGCGCAAAGTAGCATGGCGTGGAAACAAATCCCCGGCGAACAATCCGTCGATTCTGAGCCGGAACAGGCTTTGCCTGAACCCGCGACCGAGCCTGGCGATGAGATCGGGCGGGCGCATCTCCTGGCCGCCGAGCAGCGCAAGGCCGCCGAATCCTTGCTGCTCGAAGCCCGCACCCTCGAAAAGCGACTTCTGGACGAATCGGCGAAGGCGCGCGAGGCTCGCGAACGATCCGGCGAGCTCGCGGCCGAAGTAAGCCGCACGGTTGCGGCCGAGCAAGAAGCTCGGGGACGAGTTCGGACCGCAGCCGAGCGCCAGGCTCTTGTCACGACCGAACGCCGGCAAATCGAAGCCGTGCTGCTTGCAAGCCGCCGCGCTACCGAAGCTGCGACGACCGAGATCGCTGAACTGAAACGTCGCTTGGAAAACGTATTGCAGGTGGCGACCGAGGCATCGGACTTGCTTCGCGCTCAGGATCAGCGCGCGGCCGAAGCGGCGTCCGCCGCGACGGCCGCCGAAAAAGAACTATCCGACGCCAACGCACAACTCGCTCAACGCCAAGCAGAGCGCGAGGCGGCCGAGCGAGAAGCGGCGCCGGCGAAAGAGCGCACGGCTTCCAATGGGAAGATCGTACAGACTATCTCGCCATCATCGTCCATCCCCACTAACCCCGCGCGCGAGCCGTTTGGGCACGCTGAGGCTGGAGCGAACGCCAACGACGCCTAGCTTATGGGGATGCGATGGTTATCCACGTCTTGCCGTTCAAACTCTGGATCATGACCACCATTCCCGTTTTACCTTGTCCCACGAGAAATGCGTCTTCCGTCTTTTCCTTACCGGGCTGCGCGATCTCGGGGGCTCCGTTCAGTTTCGATTTATACCAGGCTTTAACTTTGGCGAAGTCGTCCGCCGTGTAATACACCTTCGCCGTTGCTGGGGGCGCCTTCTCGCCGAGGCCCGCCGGACGCGTGCCGGGTGCTGCGCCGGGATAGACGGGTGGCGCGCCGGTCGGGCCGCTCGCGGCCATCGGTGCTGTTGAGGCGGCGGCGTTGTCGGACGTCGCCGACGAAGTAGCCGCTTGATCCTTGGTGCTTGTTGCCGAGTGCGACGAGCACGCCGTGATGCTCATAGCAATGAAAATCGCGAAAAGCGATGTTGAGAATGTCGCGCGCATAGTACCTCCTTGCTGAGTAGCCAAGATTGATTTGTCGCCGCCGCGCGCAAAGACCTCTGCCTCCGTACTGGGAGGCTGAAACCAAGCGCACCACGGTAAGGAAGTCGTAGTGTCGCCGCCGAATAATAAATCACGCCGCGCTCGCTGCTTTAGGGAATCGAAATGAACGACAAACCCAAAAATTTCGACGACTACGCGCGATCCTTTCCGAAGAAGGTTCAACAGCTTTTACGAACGCTGCGGGCGGCGGTTCACAAGGCTGCGCCGACGGCGGAGGAAACGATCAGCTACGGCATGCCTGCGTTCAAGCTCGACCGCGTACTCGTTTGGTTTGCGGCTCACACGCATCACATCGGATTCTATCCCGGGCGTTCCGGAATCACCGCGTTCGAAAAGCAGTTGGCGGCCTACAAATCGGCCAAAGGTTCGGTACAGTTTCCGTTCGACGAACCGCTACCGTTGACGCTGATCGCGCGGATCGTAAAATTTCGCCTGAGGGAGCGCTTAGCGAGCTTAAAGAACCGCTAACAAAGAGATGCAACGTCTCTTCTCGGCAGCACTCGTAGCACTCGCCCTAGCCGTTCCCCTGAAAATCCAGGCGGCAAATTCCGCGCCGCCAAGCCAGCAGTTCATGAGCAAGTTGCGGTGGCGAAATATCGGCCCCTTCATAGGTGGTCGCGTCGTTGCGGTTGCCGGCGTTCCGAGCAACCAGAATTTGTTTTACATGGGGGGCGTTCAGGGTGGGATTTGGCGCAGCACAAACTACGGCCAAAACTGGACGAATATCAGCGACCACAAGCTCCCGGGCGTCGCCAGCCCGATCGGTGCGCTCGCGGTTGCGCCCTCGAACCCGAACGTCATCTACGCGGGAACCGGCGAGGCCGACATCCGAGGCGACTTCGACACGGGCGACGGCATCTACAAAACCACCGATGCCGGAAAGACCTGGTCGTATGCTGGGCTGCGCGACACGCACACGATCACCAAGATTGCGATCGACTTGCGCGATCCGAACGTTGCGTACGCGGCATCGGCGGGGCATGTGTTCAAAGCAAATAGCGAGCGGGGCATCTTCAACACTACCGATGGTGGAAAGACGTGGCGCAGGGTTCTCTTCGTCGACGAGAACACGGGCGGAGTCGATCTCGTGATGAACCCTCGCGATTCGAAGGTCCTGTATGCCGCGATGTGGCAGGCGCAGCGGGTGCCCTGGAAGCTTACCAGCGGCGGCCCGGGCAGCGGCCTCTATAAGACGAGCGACGGCGGCGCGCATTGGAAGAACGTCTCGTCACATCCCGGATTTGCCGGCGGTATGCTCGGGAAAATCGGCGTGTCGGTTGCGCCGACCAATCCAAACATCGTGTACGCGATCGTGCAGGCACGCGATGGCGGCGTCTTCCGTTCGAACGATGCGGGCGCGACGTGGAAACGCGTCAACGACGAGATGAAGCTGCGCCAGCGCGCCTTCTACTACATGGCGATCTTCGCCGACCCGAGGAATCCACAGGTCGCCTACGTGCCGCAAGTCGACGGCGTGTACAAAACGAAGAACGGCGGCAAATCCTTTTCGCTCATCGAGTTGCCGCACGGCGACGATCACATCCTTTGGGTAAATCCCCACGACGCGAAGATCATTCTCGAGGGGGACGACGGGGGCGCGACCGTGACGGTCGACGGCGGCGTCCATTGGAGCAGCGAAGGCAATCAGCCCACCGGGCAATATTACCACGTCGCGCTCGACGATCAATTTCCGTTCCACGTGTTTGGTGCCGCGCAGGACGAAGGCGCGTACGAGGGTCCGAGCGCGGCCCTCGGCGGCGGCATCCGCCCGGGAGAGTGGCATTCCGTCGCGCTGGGCGAGAGCACGTTCGTCGCGCCCGAGCCCGAGAGCCCCGACGTGACCTACGGGAGCGGATATTACAGCGCGTTCGTACGATTCAATCGCGTTCTAGGGCAAGAAAAGAACGTGAGCCCGTGGCCGCGATATATGACCGGCGCCTCGTCCGGCGAGACAAAATATCGCTTTGGGTGGACGCACCCGGTCTTCTTCTCGCCGGCCGATCCGCGCGAACTGCTCGTCGCCGCGCAAGTCGTCTTCTCGAGCACGGATCGCGGCCAGAGCTGGAGCATCCTGAGCCCCGATTTGACGCGTAACGATCCGCGCACCGAAGGGCCGAGCGGCGGGCCCATCGATTATGACCAAACCGGCGCCGAAACGTTTCCCGACATCTCTTCACTTGCGGCTTCACCGCTCGATGCCAACATACTGTGGGCCGGTTCGGCCGACGGCTTGGTGCACGTGACGACCGATCACGGCGCACGTTGGACGCCGGTCACGCCGCCGCAGCTTCCGCAATGGGCGCAAATCAGTTCGATCGAACCTTCGCACACGGAGAAGGGCGCCGCCTACCTGACCGCCTCGCGCTACATGTGGGACGACTACCACCCCTACGTGTATGAAACGACCGATTTCGGCGCCCACTGGATCTCGCTAATCAATGGTTTGGCCGCCGATCAATACGTTTTCGCGGTGCGCCAGGACCCACGCGAGCGGCGGTTGCTCTTTGCCGGCACGCGCAGCACCGCGTACGTCAGCCTCGACGGCGGCGCGCAGTGGCAGCCGCTCGCGCTGAACCTGCCAGGCGTGCAGGTGCGCGATCTCGCGATCGACGCGCACGAAGGGGAACTCGTTGCAGCTACGCATGGCCGGGCATTCTGGATCCTCGACGACCTGGCTTTGCTCGAACAACTCGCACGCCAAACGACGTTCTCCGTCGCGGATGCACAGATCTTCGCACCGGAAACGGCGTGGCTCACGCAAGCTTATGGCGCCACCGATTTCCCGGTTCCGAATCTGGGCGCCAACCCCCGGTACGGAGCGACGGTATACTTCAACGTACCGCACGCATATACCCGACGGATACCGCTGACGCTTTCCTTCCTGGACGCGAAGGGTGCCATGATTCGGAGCTTCACGTTGCATCCCAAGGACAAGACCGAGAGGAAATTGACGCCGGAGGAATACGCGGAACTCGACGTCGCGCATCAGCGCGCGCACGACCTGGACGAGCTGACAGCGGTAAAGGCGGGCATGAACGCGTTCCAATGGGATCTGCGCTACGCTCCCGGCTACGACATGCCCGGCTTCCGCACGGTCGACGACAACGACTTCCCCGATGCGTCGGATGGACCGACCATCCTTCCCGGCGCATATACTGTCGTGCTGCATTACGGCGCCAAGACGATGCACGCGCCCATGAACGTCCAACTCGATCCACGCATTCATCCAGCAGCCGGCGATTTGGAGGCGCGACTAGCACTCGAAACGCAGATCCTCGGCAGCATGGACGGCTTGGACCGGGCGATCGCCGCTGCGATGGTGGCGCGAAGCAAACTGCCTGCGGCCAACCGCGCGCAACTCGATCGCGAGATCGCAAGTCTCGTCCAGTTCGACAATCGTTCGAGCGAAGCCGACGTACTTCACGAAACCAAGATCCGCGAGCAACTCGGTTTCCTCATGAATTCGCTTGAAAGCGCCTACCAACGGCCAACCGTTGCGGAGTACGCGACCTACGAGGACCTCAAGGCGCTCGCTGCAGCCGGCGAAGCAAATCTACACGAAGCTCTGAAGTAATTATTCGCAATCGGCGGTTGGGTGGACGCCGGGGCGATAACCCGCCGCGAGTATGGCAACCGTCGGACGAGGCGTCAGCACTTCAACGTCGCCGCGCGCGGGCCGGGGAAGCCGATAGGCGTAGCCGGAGTCCGACCACTCGAACAACTCCTGCCCCCAGACGAGCCACGCCTTTCTCTCGAGGGCGATATAGGCTCCGTCCGGCAGAGCCGCGAGATCGTCGCGATAGGTGCGTCTTTTGCCGCCGGCAAAGCGATTGGCGTGAAGCTTCGCGTCGATGATATCGGCACTCACGGGGGCGCCGTGGCAAATTCCCCACAACGATCGGAAGCGCTGGTAATCGTCATGACGACATTCCGCGCATGGGCGATGGCCGGCGCTGAGCGCCGCCACCTCGTCGAGGAAGAATAACTCCGTGTACGCGCGGGGTTGCATCAAGGCGCGATGCCGACCCCGAAACGCGATGCGGCACGCGATCCAGCGCCGAACCTGCGAGGGGCGCACGATGTGCCGGGCATCATCATGCAGGACGCCCCGATTGCCCATCATGAGGCCGCGTCCCGGCAACGCGACGATATCGCCGAACGGCGTAACCCGGTTTTGCATCGGTACGGCACCGGTCATAACGTTCGGTACAATGTGGTGCCGCCGATTTCTACCGACCGCGCCCGGCCGTTGGCGTCACGCGCAAACGTTGCTACCTCACCGTCGAGCGTAAAAAACCGGTCCGGCGTCTCGGCATAGAGCCGCGACTCCATTCCCGCAGTTACGATCCGGAACATCAACGCTGCGCCCTCGAGCCGCACGCCGATCGTGATGCGGTCGCTGCCCGATCCGGTAGCGTACTGTCCAACCAGCGGCACCAAGGCAGCCCGATCGAGCGTGTCAGCGCGGTTTTAGGCTTCGGAGACAGCACCGGCCAGCCGTAGGCGACCGCAACGCTATGCACGATCTCGCGCGCGAGCCGTATCCCATTGTCGGAGTTCGTGAGGATGACCAAACCTCGCCCACCGTGGATCAGCCCGACGAACTCACCCTGAAAGCCCTCGTTCCCACCGTTGTGCCCCGTGATCGGGCCGCCGGTTTCTCCGCGCAGCGCATTTTGAATGGCGATCACGAACGTTGCGAGATCGCTCGCGGTCGTCCAAAGCCCGGCGGCCGCCATCTCGGGATACACGTGCCAACTGCGATAGACCGCTGCTCCGTTGACGTGATAACCGGTCGCGGCCCGCGGCCAGAGCGGCTCCGGCAACGGTTGCTGAAAGGTGCTATTCGTCATCCCAAGCGGACCGAGCAGCGTTTGCTGCATAAAGTCGGGAAACGATTGATCCGTGAGGTCGATCGCGAGTTGCTGGCCGATCGTCGTACCACCGCCCGAGTATTTCGACGGGCCGCCCGGCAGCTTGACGACACGGATGGGCTCGCTGTTGGCCGGGGGACTGCCGTCGAGCACTTGCACAAGCGTCGGTATCGGCGCGCTGCGATCGTATCCCCCAAAGCCGTGCACGTTCGTACCGGCGGTGTGGTTGAGAGTCCGCCGCAACGTCACGCGTTGCGTCGAATTTCCCGGCGGCGGCGGGACCTTCCACGAATGCAGCATCGAGTTGACGTCGGCGTCAAGATCGAGCTTGCGCTGCTCGAACAGACGCAGTGCCGCCGCCGCAAAAACCGGCTTGCTCATCGACGCGGCTTGAAAGAGCGTCGTCGCGTTCGCGGGCGCGCGATCCGCAACGTCGCGGAACCCGTAGCCGCGCGCCCATACGACGCGATAGTTGTCGATTACCGCGATGCTGACCGCGGGAACGTGGTAAAACTTGAGGCGCTCCGCGAGCGTGTACGTGGTTCTTGGTTCGCCGGCCAGGTAGAACTCTGGCTGAAGTCCTCTCTCGACTTGGCCAATGTGCGGATCGTTGACGGTCCCGGCCCCGGCGGCGTGCGATTGCAGCGCGAGTTGAGCGAAAACGGCAACGATCGCTAGCGAACGGACAATGCCGCGCGGCGCCAAGGTAGGTGACATCTGGCGCGATCTTTCTACGGAGTCCCATCGCTGGGGAGCGGGGTGCCGAGCGTGCGGAGGCGGTCTTCGAGCTCGCGAATGCGCGCGCGCGAGCGGTCGGCATCGATGTGATCGTAAGCGGCGGCGGCGCTGAGGGCGATCGCTTCGAGCAACGCTCGTTCGGCCGCCGTGAGCGATGCTCCGTCGCCGCGGCTGCCGTAAAACACAAACCCGAACACTTTACCGCGCATGACCAGCGGCATCACCAGCGAGGGCGCGTTCCGGCCGCCGGGCACCGGCCTCCCAGCGAGCTGGCGTTCATTGAGCGCAATCGGTTCTAGGTCTGCGCGCAGTGCAACGATCAGCGGATCTTCCGGGTCGATGCGTTCCACCTCGTTGTGGGTCCAGCCGTGGTCGGCCTTTCGTTCGAATGCGCCGTCCTTGCCGGTTGCCAGGAACAACGCAGCCGAGGTAAGTCCGAGAACGCGCACCGGCTCCTCGATGAGAAACTCTACCAGCGTTTGTTCCGACGACGTATTCGCGAGCGCCCGAGCGGCGCGACGCAGCCGATCTTCGGCGCTGCGCTGCCCGCGGAAGAACAGCCGGTTCAGCAAATCTTCGATGCGCCCGTGCAAGGCGTTCAACGCAAACCCGATGGCGAGCGCAGCCGTAACGCTGACGTAGACGGCCGGGCGCGTGCTCTCGAAGAGATGCTCGGCCCACCACTCGATCACGCCGAAGAACAGCACCAGCACCAGCGTGGTTGCGCCGTAGAGCACGGCCCGCCCGATAACGAACCGGAAGTCGACGACGCGCTGCGACAGGAACCCGTAGAGCACGAAGATCACGCCGAGCAGGCCGAACCAGGGGGTCAGCGCGTCGGTCCAAATGCCGATCGCGGTCAGCGCCGTCGAGACGTCGCCGGTCAGCGCGCTGATGACGTCGGAGACGGCCCAGGTGAGATCGAGAATCGGAGCGAGCGCGATGCCCGCGACCACCCACGTGACGCGCCGGCGATCGAGCCCGGTCGCCCCCGAAGCGATGTACGACAAGCCGCACAACACGACCACCAGCAGCAACGTGTCAGCGCCGCCCATCATGATGCGCGTCGGGCCCGGCAGTCCGAAACGCTGGAAGACGGTCCAAACGATCGGATCGACCCAGGCGATAAAGACCAGAACGGAGAGCGTAAGCGCGCTGCCGATAATCCACGGCCAAGCGCGGCTCGGCCGCCCGTAAAGCCGCTGCGCGAACACCAAAATCATCAGCTGCGCTGCCGGATACACGACCTGCACGCCAAGATCGCTCGCGATATTTATCGGCCACGCGGCAAGGTCGAGCGGCGTTTGATAGACCTTTACGAGCATCAGCATGGTGTAGACGTAGAAAGCCAGCGTGATCGCGCGCGGCCGTATCAGGAAGAGGGCCGACGCCAGCCCCAGCGATAGGAAAAAAACTCAGCGGAATGCCGATGTCGCGCGTGAGGGTGGCGCGCCGCGAATAGTCGGGCGGGCTGGCCGAGATGCGCACCGGGTAGGTGCGATGACCGCGAGTGACTTGCACGGTCATCGCCGAGTTTGACGGCGGGGCCAGCAGCAGGAAACGCTGTTGCGGGGTGAGCGCTTGTAAGTCGACGCGATCGCCGGTCTGCAACGCGCTGCCGGTCGGCGAGCCGGCCTGGACTTGCACGCGGTCGGTGTTGTCTTCGAAGTGCAGCGGGTAGTAGCCGATGTGGGTCGCGTGGACTTCGACGAGCACGAACAGCAAGGCCATCAAAACGCTGCCGATGGCAACTACAGCCAGCGACAAGCGCTCGCAAACGAACGTTACGAACGCCTTCAGCAACGCATGCCGCTCGCCGAGCTCACAAGCGCTTCTTCTAGCAAGCT
Source organism: Candidatus Tumulicola sp. (assembly GCA_039922955.1). GTDB lineage: Bacteria > Vulcanimicrobiota > Vulcanimicrobiia > Vulcanimicrobiales > Vulcanimicrobiaceae > Tumulicola. Next base: position 1,342 of record JBDTDR010000046.1, on the reverse strand, counting down.
CTCGGAATAACCTGATTTTAGCGGCCGGCGCGGCCGTTGAGCGCGCTGCGGACAACAGGGCGTACGCGCGGGTTCGCCGAAGCGCGCACCATGAAAACCGCTGCTTCGTTCGCTCTCCCAATCGCTCTACTGCTCGTAGCCGGATGCTCGTCGCCGGCCTCCCATCAAACGATTCCGTCCGCGCTTCCCGGTGCACCTTCGGCCGGCATCGCCAACGCGCCGGCTCGCACGCTGCTTTACGCGGGCGGTCCGGGGGATAACGCCGTTGACGTCTATCCGGGACGCGTAAACGATCCCAAGCCGCTGCGCGAGATCGTAACCGGCCTGAGCGCACCCACCGGAATTGCGGTCGATTCCGCCGGCAACGCGTACGTGTGCAACAACAGCGGCTTCGGCGCGGGCCCACGCGGCAAGGGAAGCTACTGGACCGTCACCGTCTACAAGCGCGGTCAGAAGACCCCGTTTGAGAGTTACACCACCGGCGTGTGGAACCCGGTCGACGTCGCGATCGCCGCGGACGGAACCGTGTATATCGCAAACTACAGCAGCGCGGTCACCGTGTACCCGCCGGGCAGCCTGCAGCCATCCCTCACCTTAACGGCACCCTCCGGCCAAGCGCCAATCGGAATCGCGTTCGATGGCGCCGGAAACATCTTCGTCAGCTACGTGTATCCCAGCGGCGGCGGCAGCATCTATCAATATGCTCCCGGCGCGACCAACGGTTCGAACCTCGGCATCACGTTTTCCGGCAGCCCGCACGGCCTCGCCTTCGATCACAGCGGGAATCTCGCGGTCGCGGTGAGCAAAGCGCCGAGCCCCGGCTCCAGCGTCGAAGTCTTCGCGCCCGGGGGCACACAACCCAAGCGAACGATCACCGGGATTTTCCAGCCGTTCATGCTGGCGTTCAGTCAGGATGGGCGTAAGCTGTTCGTCGCCGATTACGGAAACGGAAACGGCACCGGCGGTGGCGTCGTCAAGTTCGCGTATCCGTCCGGCCGGTTCATTACAACGGATGCTCAGGGAGCCGCCGCCTTCGCGTACGGCATCGCCATCGACCCTTAAAGCGGCTGCGCGCGCCAATCGCTACGGCATTCTTCGGGATCGCGCAACTGCGGCGTGACGAGGCCCACCGACGGGAGTCCACCGACGTCGATCACGCAGCCCCGCCATCCGGCACGGCGCGCGTGTTCGCTCAAAGCGTTGCGAGGAATGACGTGCTGTTTAGTTATCGCAGTTCCTCGAATCGCTCGAACCACGAATACGCATGAGAAGCGAGAATCCCACTCCACGAGGACGAGGTTTGGGAACACGCCTTGCTCGGCAGCCGAGGCATACGCTTTAT
>JBDTDR010000045.1:0-14728 GCA_039922955.1 Candidatus Tumulicola sp. | reverse complement strand
CCACAGGAAGAGTGCGATGCCCAGCTCGCTGGCATTCAATCGCCATGCCGAATTCCAAATTCGCCGCCCCGCCGTCACGCAGGAGACTCATGGCTGAACTTACCTTTGTCGGCGCCGCCGGTACCGTCACCGGCAGCAAACACCTGCTCACGATCGGCGGAAGGCATTTTTTCGTCGACTGCGGCCTGTTTCAAGGCGTGGTCGACGTTCGGGCACTCAACGACGTTCCGCTGCCGGTTCCGGCCAAGGAGATCGATGCGGTCGTCATCACGCACGGACATCTCGACCACGTCGGGTACCTTCCCAAACTCGTGCGCGACGGCTTCGCCGGCCCGATTTACTGCACGCCGCCGACCCAAGGGCTGATGCAAATCGTGCTCGACGATGCCGCGTACCTTCAGCAAGAACTACTCCGGCGCGGCTTTCACCACGAACGCCCGCACGCGCCGCCGATGTACTACGACGCGGCCGACGTCGTCGCCACGATGCGGCTCGTGCGGCCCGTTCCGCTGGGAAAGAACTTCGATCTGTTCGGCGCCGCAACGGCAACTTACCATAACGCCGGTCATATCATCGGTTCGGCGTTCGTCGCGTTCGACATCGAGGGGAAGCGCGCGGTCTTCTCGGGCGACCTCGGCCGCTACGGACGCCCGCTGCTGTACGATCCCGAACCGATCGGCGCCGCGGACGTTATCGTCAGCGAATCGACCTACGGCGATCGCATTCATCCGCCCGATCCCTCCGAAGAACTTCGCGCGACGCTGTTGGAGGCGATCGGACGCGGCGGTCCGATCGTCATTCCGGCTTTTGCAGTCGAGCGGTCGCAAGACATGCTGCTGACGATCGCGCAGCTCCAGCAGCGCGACGAACGGATCGCTCGCCTCCCGATTCACCTCGACAGCCCGATGGCCGCCAAGGTCGACCAGCTCTTTGAAGAATTCCCCGACGCGCACAAACCGATCCCGCGGGATAGCGCGGGAACGCCGTTCGGCATCCGAAACTTTACCGTGCACGTCACGACCGATGAATCGAAACAGCTGAACTCGCTGACCGGCTCCGCCGTCATCGTGTCGGCGTCCGGCATGGCCTCGGGCGGCCGCATCCTGCACCACTTGCACAACCATCTCGCCGACCCCAACGCGACCGTCATCTTTCCCGGATACCAGAGCGCCGGCACGCTGGGTTTTCTGCTCGTTCACGACGCCCACAGCGTCCGCATCTACGGCGACACGTTGCCGGTGCTGGCTAAGATCGTGCATCTCGCCGGTTTTTCGGCGCACGCCGACCAGCACGATCTCAAGCGCTGGTTCGAGACGTGCCCGTCGAAACCGCATCTCTACGCCGTCCACGGCGAGGTCGAGTCGGCCACGGCGGTCGCGACGCTGGTCAATACGGCGTTCGGATGGCCCGCCGAAGTCGCGCAACGCGGCCTAACCGTAACGCTGTAACGGGTGAGCACCGGCGGCATGCAGCGCAGCTTCGCAAGCGACAACAACGCGCCGGTTGCGCCGGCGATCCTCCAAGCGATCGCCGACGCCAACGACGGCGATGCGGTTGGTTACGGCGACGATGCGTGGACCGCTCGGGCCGTAGCGCGCTTTCGCGAACACTTCGGCGATGCGACCGAAGTATATTTCGCGTTCAACGGCACCGGCGCTAACGTCGCCGCGCTAAGCTCGCTGCTGCGCCCGTGGGAGGCCGTGCTGTGTCCGGCCACGGCGCATCTGCAAACCGACGAGTGCGGCGCGTTCGAACGCTTCAGCGGATCGAAGGTCGTCCCTATCCCGACGGTCGATGGAAAGCTGCGCCCGGCGAACGTCGAGCCGTATCTCCACGCCGGACACGGCGTTCATTTCCCGCAACCGCGCGCTATCTCGATTTCGCAAGCGACCGAGTTCGGCGGCGTGTACGAAATCGACGAGATCGCCGAGCTGTGCGCGTTCGCGCACCGGCACGACCTGCTCGTCCACGTGGACGGCGCGCGCATCGCCAATGCCGCCGCCGCACTCGGCACCACGCCACGCGCGCTCACGGTCGGCGCCGGGGTCGACGTGCTCAGCTTCGGCGGCACCAAGAACGGGCTGATGGTCGGCGAAGCGATATGCTTTTTTGAACCCTCGCTGCACGCCGGAGCCGCGCCCTTCGTGCAGAAACAGGCCATGCAGCTTGCCTCCAAGATGCGCTACGTCGCCGCCCAATTCGAGGCGTTGCTGGCCGCCGATCGCTGGCTGGAATACGCCGCCCACGCCAACGCGATGACCGCCCGGCTCCACGCGCGCGCCCGCGAAATCCCCGGAGTCCGGATCACGCGGCCGGTTCGCTGCAATGCGATTTTCGCAACCCTCGACCGCGCCGCGATCGAAAGATTGCAGCGCGACTTCTTCTTCTACGTGTTCGACGAAACGCTTCCGGAAGTTCGCTGGATGACGCATTGGGCCACCACCCCCGACGAGGTCGACCGCTTCGCCGCCGCCCTCACCCGCGCGTGCCAAGCTTAGAGTATGCCGATGGTTAGTTAGCCTGAGTTGACTGGAACCCCGGCGGCCATCGCAGACATGCCGACGCACCCTTGACCGTCGGCTTGCATTTTGAGAGAATCCTTTCGAAATGAGAGCGACTTGAGGATCATCAGCCGGGAACGACTCCGCAAATATTGGACCGTCCATGCCGACGCCGAAGACCCTCTCAAAACGTGGTTTGCGGCGGCCAAGCGGGCGCACTGGCAGAGCCTCATCGAGGTCCAACGCACTTATTCGACCGCCGAATCGGTGGGTACGCATACCGTCTTTAACATCAAGGGCAACAGGTATCGGCTAATCGTCAAGATCGAATATCGCCTAAAGATTATCTTCATCAAGGAAGTATTAACCCACGCAGACTACGACAAGGACAAATGGAAATGACCATCACTGATGTTGCATATAGGAATATGCTGAGCGAAGAGCTTCCGCATGCGATCCACAACGATCGGGAGCATCGCAAGTACCTATTGCGAGTGGAAGAACTTCTGAATAGAAAAAAACGCTCAGCGGCCGAGGATCGGTATGTCGAACTGCTCGCCGTCTTGATCGAGCGCTATGAAGAGGAGCATCATGCCATCGAAGCGCCAAATCCGATAGAGGCGCTAAAAGAACTCATGCTCGTTAACGGGATGTCCCAGACCGCATTGAGTGACCTGCTGGGTTCAAGCGGGATCGCTTCGGAGGTCTTGAGGGGTAAGCGCGGTTTAAGTAAAGCACATATCAAGAAGCTCTCCAGGATTTTCAAGGTCTCGGCCGACTTATTCGTTTGACGGCTCCCACGGCTTATCGTCGATGAGCTCGAGGCGGTTGCCGAACGGGTCGGACCGGCATCGCCATTTGCACGTGGTCGAACCCCGTAATCACAAGCGCTGCGCTACCGAATTGCCGCGGGGACGGGGACCGGTTTCAGGCCGGCTGATTTGAGCGTGGCGTTTAGCGGCACGAGGCTTCGAACCCAACCGTCGTAGCTGACGACTCGCTGCGCGTAGGTACCCTCGAGCCGGGCATACAGGTGGAGGCTCGCCTGCGCGAGCGGTTCGGCGCCCGTGAGATTTATCGCGTCCTCGCGAAGCTGCCCCTGTTTTTGGATTGAATCCTCGAAGTTCGCCGGTGATGACGTCAACGACGCGACCATCGCATCCGTGGCGTCGATGGTCGTTTGCAGTTTGGCGGCGGACGCGTCGCCGGCTTTGAGACCGCTCTTTTCCGTGACGAGCGCTTCGTGCACGCGATGAAGTTCGTCCAGCATCACGTCGACGCGCCCGAGCAGATCGTAAACCCGCTTGCTCTGCGCAAACTGTAGGTCGTACTCACGCTGGGTAATCGAAGACTGCGGGTCGGCGCGTTTCTCGATCGGAAAGCGGTAGGTCCGGCCGGCGAGGTGGAACGCCAGCACGTACCGGCCGGGTGGCAGTTGCGGACCCTCGTCCGGGCCACGGAAGAAAAACGGTGCGCTCTCATACCGCGCCGGCCCATCGATCGTGAAGTCGTAGAGGAACTCGTTTTTGCCGTCGGTATTGCTCAGCCAGTACGACGAAGCGTCGGTTCCCGTGAAAACGTCGTGCTCGCCCTCGATGTGGCGGACGCGGTGCCCGGCTCCGTCGTACACGTCGATCGTCGGACGATGCGCGGCCTCTTTCGGGAGCCAGTAGTAAACTTTCGCGACCGGACCGCCGCTCGATAGAAATCCGCCACCGGGTTGGGATGCGACGAAATCGCTGTAGTTGCCCTCGTCGTCACGATATTGGTTGAGCGCGATTGCCGGACGCGGACCGATCACGAGGTTCGCCGACGGCTTGGTGCATCCGGCCTTCTGCGCGATCCGCATGTCGTCCATGATCCAGATGGCGCGCCCATGCGTCGCGATCACCAGGTCGTCGAACTGCGGCTGGAACCGAATGTCGCGCACCTCGACGGCCGGCAGATTGTTCTGGAACGTTTGCCACGACGCCCCGCCGTCGCACGAGACGTACATGCCGCGATTGGTTCCCGCGTAAACCATCTTGGGATTGTGGATGTCCGGCCGCACCGCGCGAACGTACTCGCCCGGCGGGATTCCGCCGGTAACCCGCTGCCAGTGCGCCCCGAAATCGTGCGTGACGTCGATGTAGGCGGTGCTATCGCCCATGGCGTGGCGATCCGCCGAAACGTAGGCCGTGCCGTCGACGAGCGTCGAAGGCGAAACGCTTTCGATCGCGCTGTCCGCGGGAAGGTCGGGCGGCGTAACGTTCCGCCAGTGTTCGCCGCCGTCGAGGGTAAGATGCACGAGGCCGTCGTCGGATCCGGTCCAGATCGCCCCCTCGTGCAGCGGCGACGTCCCGATGTCGAGCAGCGTTCCATAGTTCTCGGCGCCCGACTCGTCCTGGGTTACCGAGTTTTTCGAAATCTGCTGTTTGGATTTGTCGTCGCGCGTGAGATCCGGGCTGATGGCTTTCCAGTGGCGCCCACGGTCGCGCGTTTGAAAGAGCACGTTGGCGCCGATGAATGCCGTATGGGGATCGTAGGCCGCAAACGCGATCGGCGACTGCCAGTTAAAGCGATAGCGCGATTTCGCGAGCACGAAGTCTTCTTCCGCCGTTCCACGATACGGGCGAACGTTTTCGGAATCGTGCGAGACGCGGTCGAAGATCTCGATCTCGCCGTTCTCGGAATCGGCCCAAATAAGCCGGGAATTGGTCGGATCGGGAACCGCCCATTCGCCATCCCCCTCGACCACCTTGAACCAATCCCGGTTGGTGATTCCGTCCGCGTTGCCGTTGAACGCCGGCCCGCAATACGCGTTGTTGTCTTGCAGGCCGCCGCACACGAAGTACGGGACCGTGTTCGAAAGGCCGACGCGGTACACTTGGCCGACGGGAACGTTGCGCGAGTTCGCCCAGGTCGCGCCGCGATTGGTCGAGATGGCAATGCCGCCATCCCCGGCGAGCGCCATCCGTTCGCCGTCGGACGAGATCCACAGTTCGTGCAGATCGGAGTGCACCGCAAAAGCCGATAGGTTGAACTTCGCGCCGCCGTTGTACGACGTGGCCAGCAGCATGCTGACGCCGTACACGGTGTTCGGATCGGTGGGTGAGACGCCGACGTGGGAAAAATAGAATGGCCGCTGGTTTGCAATCGTGTCCTTGCTAACCATCCTCCACGTCAGGCCCGCGTCGTCGGATCGCCACAGCACGCCGTCACGCGACTCAACCAGGGCGTAAATCCGCGCCGGCTGCGACGGCGCGATAGCGATGCCGATCCTCCCTAGCGGCGCGGCCGGAAAACCGTTGCCGGTGACCTTGTTCCACGTCTTTCCACCGTCGGCCGAGCGGAAGAGACCATCGTCGTTGCTCCCGCCGCTGACGAGCTGCCAGGGACGGCGCAACACGTGCCACACACCGGCGTAGACCACGTTGGGGTCGCGCGGGTCCATCGCGAGATCGCTGGCCCCCGACTGGTCGGAGAGGTAGAGCGATTTGGCGAAGGTTGCGCCGCCGTCGAACGAGACGAACACGCCGCGCCGCTCGCTGGGCGCAAACACGTCGCCGAGCACGCCGACCACGACGTGCTTGGGGTTCTTCGGATCGAGCAGAATTCGAGAGATCCCCGGAGCCCCAGGGAAATGTATCGCCTCCCACGACCGTCCGCCGTTATTCGAACGGTAGAGACCGCTCTCGGGGATCACGTCGTTGCGCGGATTGGTTTCCCCCGCTCCAACCCAGAGCGTTCGATCGTCGCTCGGATCGACCGCGATCGCGCCGACGGACGCGAGCGCAATCGAGTCCGAAACGTTCTGCCACGATACGCCACCGTCGACCGTTTTCCAAACGCCCCCTCCGGCGGTTCCGGCGTAGTAGAGCAGCGGATGCGCGTTGCTTCCAACGACCGATGTCGCGCGTCCTTCGGGCAACGCCGGTCCGACGATTCGCCAGCGCATCTGCCCGATGGGACGCTGATCGGCCCGCACGCACGGCGGGACGGCGACGAGCGCGAGCGCGACCGCCGCGACGGCGATTCGCCGCCAGCTCACCCGGCTACGAGCCCTGGTCCTGAACGACGTTGCCGTCAATCTTGACGAGCACGCGCAAATCCTTGCTCTGCGTCTCCATCCACTTCCCGCCGACGTTTTTCCACGTATCCGCCGCCTTATCGGTCAGCACGAGGTCGTGCTTGCCGTCGGGCGCCTGGACTTCGCCTTCGATGTGCAGCGTGTTCACCACCACGATCGTGCTGGCATCGGTTGCCGAAATGGATTCGCTTTTATTGTCGCAAGCGGTCGCTTTCAACATTTTCATCTGCTGTTTCCCCTGACCGACTACCTCGTCCCGAGTGGTCTGTTTACCCTTTGGATCGATGTTGACGAAATCCGGAGAAAGGTTGGCAAACGCGGCGTCGAGATTGGCGTCGCTCGGATCGAATGCCGCGGTGCACACGAGCGCATACTCGGCGGCCAACGTCTTTTGCGTCGTATCGTCGACGTCGGCCGCGCGTGCGATCCCTCCCACCGCTAGGACGGCGCAAACACACGCCGCTGCAGTCTTTAACCGCATAAATACCCCTATCTGTAACACGTCTTGAAGTACGTTATCGGCGGCCCTTCAGCGCGTTGCGACGGCGGGCCTTCTCAAGTCCCCGGCCCGCGCGGCCGGCTACGCGGTCCAGTCGAGCATCGCCGGCCACTCCGGTTTTGGAAAAGCTTGCTTGTTTTTGATTGCCTCGACGTACTTGCGTTTCCCGGCACGATTGCCTTTGCCCAGCATCAAACCCCCAACCAGCCGGTCTTGCCAGAAAAACAGCGCGCGATACCACTTTTTCTCGCGGTCGACTTTCCGAACCGTCTCGAGGTCCGAGCGCAGATCCGTCCCCATGCCGAACTGCGTGATGGTCTGGCCCTTGAACAGCAGCGACGAGTATTCGGGAACGTCGTGATACGTTTCGCTCCCGCCCATCATGTTGGCCGCGACCACTTTTCCATGTGCGCCGGCATTGTTCCAGGTTCCCATCCGGTAACGCATTTCAAGGATGGGATCGTAGAAGTCGGCTACGTCCCCAGCCGCAAAAATACCCTTGATATTGGTTTCGAGGCGATCGTCGCAGAGAATGCCGTTCCGGCTCGTTTCGATGCCGGATCCGTCGCAGACTTCGGTATTCATGGCGAGTCCGAATCCGTACCCGTAGCATTGAGCCTCGATCTCTTTGCCGCTCGACGTGCGCACCTTGGTAACTACGCCGTTGGACCGCACGAACTCGTCCACTTCTTCGCCGTAGTGCATGTGCACGCCATCGGCCTGCGCGGCATCCTGGAGCAGTTCGCCGGCGACCTCGTCGATCACGCGGTGCAGCGCGCGCGGCCCGCGCATCAGCCAGTGCGTCTCGAGGCCGCGCGATGCGAACGCCTCGGCAAGCTCGTACGCGATGAACGATCCTCCGATCGCGACGGCCGCCTGGCTGCGATCGATCTGCTCCGAGATCGCGCGCGTGTCGTCGAGATACTGAAACGGGTACAGATTTTCGGCACCCTCCGAGCCGGGCTTGCCGGTAGGATTTGGGCGCCCCCCGGTCGCGACCAGCAACGCGTGATACGGATACGCCGTCCCGCCGGCCTCGACCACGCGCTCTTCGGGGACGATCCGTTCGACGCGCGTGCGCAGGTGAAGATCGATGCGATGTTCCTCATGCCAGGCGAGATTGCGAATCATCACCTTTGCTTCGGGAATTTGCCGGCGCAGCATCGGCGGCAGCGAGATGCGATTGTACAGCGTGTAGGGCTCGTCACCAAAAAGCGTGATCGCGCACGCGGGATCGTGCTTCCGGAGTTGTTCCGCAGCGGTCGTTCCGGCAAAGCCGTTTCCGACTATGACGTATCTGCGAACGTCTGAATTCGCCAAGCAGCCTCCAGTTGAATGAATCGTCGCCGCGCTCGCGATGCCCAACCCCGTGCGACACAAGCCGCCGAAAGCGCGTAGGGCGAAGCTTCTCGCCCTTCGACTGCGCGCCTGCGGCGCTAGCCGTGAAGGCCGATCCCGACCATCATTTGGAATCCGATCTCGAGGGCGCGCTCGTCCATGTCGTAACGCGAACTGTGCTGCGGTTCGGTGCCTTTTTCCGACCCGCGAACGCCGACCAGGAAGTATGCACCCGGACGCTCGCGCTGCATGTACGACATATCTTCGGACCACATCACGATCTCGTGAGGGTCGACGACGTTTTCCGGGCCGACCGCGGCGCGCGCGACGTCGCGGACGACATCGTTCGCGGCGGCGTCGTTGACGGTCGGCGGATAACCCCAGGCATATTCGAATTCATACTGCAGCCGCAGGGCAGCGCACACACCCCCGACCAGGCGTTCGATACGCTGCGGCATGGATTGCCGGACGCCGTCATCGTAAGCGCGCACGGTTCCCGCAAGCTCTGCCCGATCCGGAATGACGTTGAAGGTCGTCCCAGCATGGAGCGATCCGACGGTCACGACGACCGGATCCTTCGGAGCGACCTCGCGGCTCGCGAGGGTTTGCAGCATCGTCACCAACTGCGCGGCGCCTACGATCGGGTCGACGGCCGTGTGCGGCATGGCTCCGTGGCCGCCTTTGCCGGTCAACCCGATCGTGAACCGGTCGGACGACGCAAAGAACGGTCCGTCCCGAATGCCGATTCGCCCTACGTCGAGCCCGCTATACAGGTGCAGCGCGAACGTGCGGTCGACATGCGGACGCTCGAGCGCTCCGCCTTCGATCATCAGGCGGTTTCCAGCCAAACCTTCTTCGCCCGGTTGAAAACAGAACACGACGCTTCCGGGGACGTCCGCGCGCCGCGCGGCGAGCGCGCGCGCCGCTGCAAGCAGGATCGCCATGTGACCGTCGTGTCCGCAAGCGTGCATCGCGCCGTCGCGGACCGAGCGATAGGGAACGTCGTTGAGTTCCGCTATCGGGAGCGCGTCCATGTCGGCGCGCAGCAGCGTGACGGTGCCGGGCTTTCCACCGCATAGCGTCGCCAGAATTCCCGTCTTGCCGATTCCGGTGCGGAGATCGTCGAACCCGCACTCGTGCAGTTCGCGCTCGATGAAAGCGGCGGTCTCGAACTCTTCAAGCGAGAGTTCCGGATGCGCGTGAAAATGCCGGCGATACCGAATCAGGTCGTCGCGCGGAACGTCAACTTTGGGCGGGGCGGTCATGGAATTTCTCACAGCGATTGAAAATCGAGGCGAACGGCGTAAATGGACTTAACGGATTGGCAATACGAGACGGCGCCCCGGTATTGGCCCAAACGCGCGGCGCTCAACGCGCTTTGGTCGAAGCCGGGAACTTCTCCCGCTCGCTGCGCAATCCACGCGTCGAACACGACTCCGCGCTCGTCCAGAGCCACGTCGACGATTGCGATCGCCGGATTGTCGCCGGGCGTGAAGGCGTCTTTCGGCAGGATCGGCTTGGGGGCACGCGCCACGCTCGCCGGGACGAACGGCGTCGCGCAGGCGAACGCGAAGGGCGCCGGCACCGGGGCGGCTCGGCTTACGGCGGATGCCGCCGGTTTCGGCGCGTTGGGTGACGGCGTTGCTTGCGTCCGATCGCGCGCGGTATATGCGGGGACTTCGCATGCCGCGTCTCCGGCGGCGCCCCATCCGAAAATCGTCTCGCCGGGAGCCGAGGCGTCGGCAACCCAGGCGTGGTGAACGATCGCCGGCTCGGGGAAGTCCACTTCGAGCGGAGCGGACCGCGCCCCGCGGCCTTGATATCCGCCTTCCTGCAGCTGCGCGGCTCGCATGACCACCCCGGAGACGCGCCAGCCGTACCATCCGCGATCGGTGTCGGCAACCATCGCGGCGTCCACGGTTCGTGGGGTGAGGGCCGTTAAGTCGTAGCCGAAGGCGGTTGCCGGAGCGGTCGGGGGTGCGCCGGTCGCGCCGAAGTCGGCCAGGGATGCGGGGCACAACTCCGTCAGCGCCGATGCGTTCCCGCACAGGCACAGCCACGCGAGCACGATTCCAACCAGCAGCGTCAGCGTCGCGGAACGGCTCATCGCCCCAAAGATTCGGGCGCCCGCCCGTTTCGCACCTCCGCCTACGCCGCGGGCGTTGGGTCGCAGGATTTCAACCCAAGAGCGGGCGAGTACCGATACTCGCGTGGCTATGAAAAAAGAGGCGCCCCTTTTGAGGGAGGCCGCAGCATCCTTCGAGCGGCATGGGCTCTCCGACGAGCGGCTCGTTGGGATGTTTCGCGTCATGCTCACGCAGCGGACGCTCGAGAACCGCGGCTTCCAGCTCAATCGCCAGGGAAAGATCCCGTTCGCCTCGGCCAGCGAAGGCCACGAGGCCGTGCAGGCCGGCGCGGCGATGGCGTTCGAACGCGGCCGGGACATCCTGGTCCCGTACTATCGTGACCTGGGGCTCGGTCTGGGCATCGGGCTCACCCCGTACGAGGTGCTGCTCTCGCTGTTCGCGCGCGCGGCCGACCACAACGGCGGCCGTCAGTTTCCGCACCACTACGCCAGCCGGCGGCTTGGCCTCCACACGATCAGCTCGATCATCGCCGCGCAGCTGCCGCATGCCGTCGGCGCCGCGTACGCCTTGCAGTATCGCAACGAACGCGGCCGCGCGGTCCTAGTAACGTTCGGTGACGGCGCGACGAGCGAAGGCGAATGGCACGAGTCGCTCAACTTCGCCGCCGTCCACCGGCTGCCGATCGTCTTCCTGTGCGAGAACAACGAGTGGGCGATCTCGACGCCGCTATCCAAACAGACGGCCGAGCCCGACATTCACAAGCGCGCCGCCGGCTACGGCATGGTGGGGGTGCCGGTTGACGGCATGGATCCGATTGCCTGCTACGCCGTGGTGAAAGCGGCAATGGACCGCGCGCGCTCGGGGGGCGGCCCAACGCTGGTTGAAGCCAAATGCTACCGGTTTCTCTCCCACACGACCGACGACGACGACCGGGCGTACCGTTCGCGCGAAGAAGTCGCGGCGCGCCGGAGAGACGATCCGGTGCCGCGCTTTGAGGCGCTCTTGGTGGCACGGCAGATCCTCACCGCCGAGGCCGTGGAAGCGTTGAAGCGTTCCATCCTGGCCGAAGCGAACGAAGCTACCGACCGGGCGGAATCGATGCCGTACGCCGTTGCGCACGACCTCTTTGACAAGGTCTATGCCGACGGCTGGCAGCCATGGCGATGACCGCGCTCACAGCGACGACGACAGACGAGGCGACAGACTAAAGATGGCTAAGACGAACACGCAGGCAAGTACGCTCGTCGAGCGGCACGGACTGACCGACGATCGGTTGCGCGAGATTTTTCGCACCATGCTGCTGCAGCGGCAGCTCGATAATCGCGGCTTTCAGCTCAACCGGCAAGGCAAAGTGCCCTTCGCCTTGGGCAGCGAAGGCCACGAGGCGTTGCAGGCCGGCGCGGCGATGGCGTTTCATCGCGGCAAAGATATCCTCGCGCCGTACTATCGCGATCTGGGTCTGGCGGTGGGGATCGGGCTCACGCCCTACGAGATCCTACTCTCGCTGTTCGCGCGCGCGGCCGACCACAACGGCGGCCGTCAGTTTCCAAATCACTACTCGTCAAAGGCCGCCGGTTTAATGTCATTTTCGTCGATCCTCGCCGCCCACATCCCGCACGCGGTCGGTGCGGCATACGCGCTGCAGTATCGCGGCGAGGCCGGACGCGCGGTGCTCGCGACCTGCGGCGACGGCACGACCAGCGAAGGCGAGTGGCACGAGTCGATGAACTTCGCCGCGATTCACAAGCTGCCGTTCGTCATGCTCGTGGAGAACAACGAGTGGGCGATTTCGACGCCGCTATCCAAGCAGATGGCGCAGCCTGAAATTTGGAAGCGCGCCGCCGGTTACGGGATGCCCGGCCGGCGCTTCGACGGGTTCGATCCGATCGCCACGTACGCCGCGGTGAAAGAAGCGATGGACCGCGCTCGTACCGGCGGCGGCCCGTCGCTCATCGAAGGCACGTGCTACCGGTACCTGGCGCATTCCACCGACGATAACGACATGACGTACCGCACGCGCGAAGAGGTGCTCGAACGCCGCAAGCTCGATCCGGTTCCGCGCTTCGAACGCGTGCTCGTCGAGGGCGGCGTCATGACGGCGGCCGAAATCGACGCGATGCGCAAAGACGTGCTGCGCGAAACCAACGAAGCGACCGACGCCGCCGAAGCGTTGCCGTATCCGCAACCCGCCGACCTCTACACGCACGTTTACGAAGGAGCCTGGCAGCCGTGGCAGTGAGTAGCAGCTCGACATCGACGGTGATGAACAACGTCGAGGCGGTTCGCGCGACCCTTTACGAAGCGATGAAGAACGACGATCGCACGATCATCATCGGCGAAGACGTCGGGGCGCGCGGCAACGTTTTCCTCATTACGAAGGATTTCATCGGCGAGTTCGGTGCCGAGCGCGTGATCGACACGCCGATCGCCGAAGCGTCGATCGTCGGCATCGCCGTCGGCATGGCCATGGAAGGGCTGCGCCCGATCGCGGAAATCCAGTTCGCCGACTTCATCTATCCGGCGTTCAACCAAATCGTCGGGGAAGCGGCCAAGACGCGCTACCGCTCCAACGGCGAGTACACCTGTCCGCTCGTGATTCGTACCCCGTACGGCGGCGGCGTGCGCGGCGCGCTCTCGCACTCGGTTTCGATCGAAGCGCTGTTCTACCACGTTCCCGGTCTCAAGATCGTCGCGCCGGCGTTTCCGGCCGACGTCAAGGGGCTGCTCAACGCCGCCATCGACGATCCCGATCCGGTGCTCTTTCTCGAACACAAAAAGACCTACCGGCTGATCAAGGGCGAGGTGCCCGACGGTCACTACACGATTCCGATCGGCAAAGCCAACGTGCTCAAGGAAGGCACGCAGCTCACCGTGGTGTCGTACGGCTTATACGTGCACTGGGCGCTGGAAGCGGCTGCGCAACTCCAAGCGGACGGCTTGTCGGTCGAGGTGATCGACCTGCGCTCGATTCGCCCAATGGACAAAACCGCAATTTTGAACAGCGTGGAAAAGACGCGCAAACTGCTCGTCATTCACGAGGATAACAAATTCGGCGGCATCGGTGCGGAGATCAGCGCGATGGTCGCCGAAGAGGCCCTGTTTCACCTCGACGCTCCGATCCGGCGCCACTGCGCACCCGACGTTCCCGCGATGGGCTACGCGTTGCCGCTGGAGGAAGAGTACATGTCATCGCCCGCCGAGATGGCCGAAGCGATGCGCGAAATGGTGGCGTTCTGATGGCTACGACGATTACGATGCCGCAACTGGGCGAGACCGTGACCGAAGGAACGGTCGCCCAGTGGCTCAAGAACGTCGGCGACGCGGTCGAGAAGTACGAAGCGTTCGTCGAGGTTTCGACCGACAAGGTCAACGCCGAAGTTCCCTCGCCCGTCAGCGGTACGATCCGCGAAGTTTTAGTAAAGGAAGGCGAGACCGTCGCCACCGGGACGCCGATCGCGATCATCGACGAAATCGGTGCGGCGACCGCGTCGCCGGCGCCCGCACCGACGGCGGCCGCGCCGGCGCCCGCCGCGTCCACGCAAGCGCAAACCCCGTCCACCAACGGTAGCGGCGGCACGAGCGGTCTTTCGAGCGCCGACGCGGATGCGGTCTTGCGCGGAGCGTCGCCGGCGGTGCGCCGGCTGGCGCGCGAGCACCATCTCGACATTCGCACGATTAAGGGCAGCGGTGCGAACGGACGCGTTACCGCGCAAGACGTGCTCGCGGCCGCCCGGACGGGCGCGGTCGCGGCCGCCGTCGGCCTCGCTAAGCCGACCTACGGCAAGCCGATCCCGGGCATGACGATCCCGTTGACTCAGGCGCGGCGCATCATCGCCGAGCGCATGGTCGAGAGCAAGCACGCCGCGCCGCACGCGTGGTCGATGGTGCAGATCGACGTAACCAACGTCTGGAAATGGCGGGCGAAAGAGAAGGATCGCTTCGAGCGCGAAACCGGGTACAAGCTCACGCTGCTCCCGTTCTTCGTTCGCGCCGCGATCGAATCGCTGGCAGCCTTTCCCTTGATGAACGCGAAGTTCACCCCCGACGGCATCTACGTCAATGAGGACGTCAACGTCGGCATCGCGATCGGCTTGGCGACGAATCTGGTGGTGCCGGTCGTCAAGCACGCCGACCAGCTCTCGATACGCGGCCTGGCGATCGCCGCCGGCGAGCTGATCGACAAGGCGCGCAAAGGGAAACTTGGCGTCGACGATTTGGCCGGCGGAACGTTCAC
>JBDTDR010000044.1:0-4590 GCA_039922955.1 Candidatus Tumulicola sp. | reverse complement strand
CAATAGACCGTTTGCACCGCGAACGCTTCGTTGAGCTCCCATAGCCCGATGTCGTCAACCGTCAAGCCGGATCGCGCGAGCAGCTTGGGAACTGCGTACACCGGGCCGACGCCCATCTCTCCCGGGTCGCACCCGGCAGCCGCGAAACCGCGAAAGAATCCGAGCGGCGCGAGACCGCGACGCCGCGCCAGATCCGCATCCATGACGAGGACCGCGGCGGCACCGTCCGAGAGCTGCGAGCTATTGCCGGCGGTGATCGTCGTCTCTTTGATGCCCGGCACCGCGCCCGCGAGCTTCTGCAACCCCTCGAGGGTGGTGTCGGGGCGATTGCCTTCATCTTTGGACAGGACCACGTGCAGTTCGGTGACGACGCCGGTTTCCTTATCTTGTACGAACTTCCACGACGGCAGCACGACGATCTCGGCATCGAATCGGCCGGCGGCTTGGGCCGCCGCCGTGCGCTGCTGGCTCTGGAGCGCGTATTCGTCCTGGCGTTCCCGCGACACGCCGTACTTCTTCGCGACGTTGTCGGCGGTGTAGAGCATCGGCATGTAGATGTCGGGCACGTGGCGCAGCAGCCAATCCTCGGTGTAGAATTCCATGTTGAGGTGGGTTTGCACCATGCTCACCGACTCGACGCCGCCCGCAACGATCGCGTCCGCGCCGCCGGCGATAACGCGTTGCGCACCCGCCGCGATTGCGTCGAGTCCCGACGCGCAATAACGGCTCACCGTTTGGCCGGGAACCGTGACCGGACATCCAGCGCGCAGCGCCGCGGTGCGCCCGATATTGTTTCCGGTTGCACCTTCCGGAAGTCCCGACCCGATAATAACCTCGTCAACCTCGGCCGGGCCGACCGCCGCGCGTTCCATCGCGTGCTTCACGACGTGGCCGGCGAGCGTCGCGCCGGGGGTTTGATTGAAGGCGCCGCGAAACGCGCGGCCGATCGGCGTTCGCGCCGCCGAGACGATGACCGCTTCAGGCACGGACGAACTCCTTGGCCGCGGCCTGGCCGGCGCCGTGGTCAGCAAACGTGCCGCCACGGGCGGCGATCGCCGCCAGCAGCGGCGCGGGCGTCCACTGCGGGCCGAACGCTTCGGCAAACTCCCCGACGCGCGCGTACACCCTGCCGACGCCGATCTCGTCGGCGTACCACATCGGTCCGCCGTGGTGCGGCGGAAAGCCGTAACCGTACACGTAGACGATGTCGATGTCGCCCGGCCGCAGCGCCACGCCCTGCTCGAGCAGATACGCGCCGCGGTTGACCAGCGCAAACAGCAGGCGGTCGCGAATCTCGTCATCGGTTACGGCTCGCGGCGCAATCCCGGCTTTGCGCGCCTCTTCCGCGAAGAGCGCTTCGATAGCCGGGTCTGGAATCGGCTCGCGGCCCTTGCCGATGGCCTTGTCGTACTTGAAGTATCCGGCCATCGTCTTTTGCCCCAGGCGCTTTAGCTCGACCATCCGGTCGAGCACGCCGGTGCGGCTCCGGCCTTCGTCGCCGCGCGATTTGGCAATATGCCACGCGACGTCGTTGCCCGAAAGGTCGGACATGGCAAACGGTCCCATCGGAAAGCCGAACGACTTCATCACGCCGTCCACCCGGGCGGGCTGCACGCCCTCTTCGGCCAGCGCGATGGCTTCGCGCGCGTAGTCGAAGACCATCCGGTTGCCGATGAATCCGAATGCGTTGGCCGAGAGCACCGACGTCTTGCGCAGCGTCTTGCCAAGTTGAAAGGCGGTTGCGATCGTTTCCGCCGACGTCACGTTGCCGCGCACGATTTCGAGCAACGGCATGATGTTGGCCGGTACGAAGAAATGCAATCCCACGAACTTCTCGGGACGCCCGCTCGCCGCCGCCATTTCGTCTATGTCCAGCGTGGACGTGTTCGAGGCCAAGATCGCCGCGGGTTTGACGATCCCCGCGAGTTTCTTGAAAACGTCTTTTTTTACGTCCATGTTTTCGAAGACGGCTTCCACGACGACGTCCGCGTCGGCCAGTTCGGCCCAGTCGTCGGTGAATCGAATGGACTGCCCGCGCTTCCAAGCTTCGGCTTGGGTGAGCTTGCCCTTGCGCACTTGATACATGAACATGCCCATAACGGTTTGCCGGGCTTTATCCACCGCTTCGTCGCTGGAATCGATGACCACGACCGGAATGCCGGCCTGCGCAAACGTGATCGCGATTCCGCTGCCCATCGTGCCGGCGCCGACCACGCCCGCCTTCCGGATCTCCAGCGGCGCGGCAACCGGCAGGCCGGGAACTTTGCCCAGTTCGCGCTCGGCGAAAAAGACGTGCCGCAGCGCAAACGACGGCGCGGAGCGCACGAGCTCTTCGAAAAGCCGCGCTTCGCGCGCGATGCCGAACTCGAACGGCATCTCTACCGCCGCCTCGACCGCGTCGATGAGCTTGTGCGCCGCGTATCCGCCGCTCTCTTCAGCCGGCACCATCTTGTGCGCTTGCGAGACGACGAACGGCCCGGCTTGTGGTGAGATTCCCTTGCCGATGAAGGCTTTTTGCGCTGACACTCGCCGCTTTTCCGGTGCGACCCGTTTGGCCAGCGCAACCGCCGCCGCGACGACGTCGCTTTCCACGACCTCGTCGAGGATCCCGAGTTCTTTGGCTTTGTCGGCGGGTTGACTGCTGCCCTTGAGCGCGAACTCGAGGGCCGCTTGCGCGCCGATCAGCCGCGGCAGGCGCTGCGTGCCGCCCGCGCCCGGCAGCAATCCGAGTTTAATTTCGGGCAGCCCGACTTTCGATCGCCGGGTCGCCACGCGATAGTCGCACGCCAGCGAAAGCTCGAGCCCACCCCCCAGCGCGTTGCCGTCGATGGCCGCCACGTACGTTTTGCTGCCGCGCTCGACCGCGGCGATGACGTCGCGAATGGTGGTGGTGCCGGGCACCGGCTCCGTGTTGAAATCGTTCACGTCGGCGCCGCCGCTGAAGATGCCGTTGGCCCCCGCGAACACCACGGCGCGCACCGCTGGGTCGCTCTCGGCGGCGTCAACGGCCGACAACAGCTGCGCCGAAAACGCGAACGAGAGCGCGTTGACCGGCGGATTGTCGAGCGTCGCAACCACGATCTTCTCACCCGGGGATGCCTCGAAGGATTCCAGGCGTACCTGCGCCACTAGGCCGTCACCGCCATCTTACGGTCCAAATCGAACTGGCGTTCCGTCACCGTCATGACATCGGCGGAACCGTCCACGATCGCCCGCGCGTACCAGGCGCCCTGCGAGAGCACGTGCGTCGTGTAGAACTTCGCGGTGGCGAGCTTGGCTTGGTAGAACTCCGTCTCGGGGTCGCCCGCCGCGATCTTTTCGGCCGCGATCTTGGCGGCGCGCGCCATCTGCCAGCCACCCGCGACCACGCCCCAAAACTTGAGGTACGGGACGCTGCATGCAAACGCCGTATGCAGATCCGCCATCGCGTTCATGCCGATCCACTGCGAAACTTCGTTGAGCGACGCAACGCTCGCCCCCAGCGCCGCGCCGATCGCCTTGACGTCCGGGTTGTCGCTCGACGCACACTCCTTCGCGACCTTGGCGATCTTCGAACCCACCGCCGTCGCGGTCGCGCCCATGTCGCGGATGAGTTTGCGCCCGATCAAGTCGAGCGCCTGAATGCCGGTCGTACCTTCGTAGATCGTGATGATCCGCACGTCCCGATACTGTTGGGCGATGCCCGTCTCTTCGATGTAGCCCATCCCGCCGAAGACCTGCAGCGCGGTCGAACAGAGATCGATGGCATTCTCGGTGCACCAGCCTTTGACGACCGGGATCATCAGCTCGACGAATGCGCGGTGCTCTTTGCGAACTTTTTCGTCGGGATGGCGGTGCGCGTAGTCGAGCGAAGCCGCCGTCACGTAAGCCAAGCCGCGCATCGCTTCGATCGTGGCTTTCTGCCACATCAGCATGCGCCGCACGTCGGGATGCTTGACGATCGCTTCGGGCGCCTTTGAGCCGCCGGGCTTGAGGTCGCGCCCCTGCACGCGCTCCCGGGCGTACTCGAGCGCGCTTTGATAGGCGCGGTCCGCCAGCGCGATCCCCTGGACGCCGACCGAAAAACGCGCGGCGTTCATCATGATGAACATGTATTCGAGACCGCGGTTGGCTTCGCCGACGAGATATCCGACCGAGCCTTTAGCGCCTTCGCCGATGCTCATCGTACACGTCGGGTTGCCGTTAATGCCGAGTTTGTGCTCGATGCCGGTGCAGACGACCTCGTTGCCCGCGCCTAACGAGCCGTCGGCGTTGACGACGAACTTCGGCACGATAAAGAGCGAGATGCCTTTGGTGCCTTCGGGCGCGTCGGGGAGCCGCGCGAGCACCAAGTGGATGATATTTTCGGCCATGTCGTGCTCGCCGAAGGTAATAAAAATCTTCTGCCCGGTGATGCGGTACGCGTCGCCGTCCGGCACGGCTCGGGTGCGAACCTGGGCGAGGTCGGAGCCCGCCTGCGGTTCGGTCAGGCACATCGTGCCGGTCCATTTTCCGGAAACCAGATTCGGAATGAACGTCTTCTTCTGTTCTTGCGAACCTTCCAGTTCGATCGCTTCGATCGCGCCTTGATTGAGCAGCGGACCGTTGGCG
>JBDTDR010000043.1:0-9597 GCA_039922955.1 Candidatus Tumulicola sp. | reverse complement strand
TTCGCCGGATTCGGCGGTAATTAAGCGCACGCGGACGCGCAGGGGAGCGCTATAGGTCATGTCGCGCTCGCGGCACTCTTCAATTGTATACTTGGGCTCGCCCAGGCTGTGCTCTCCGAACTCGAGGATCAGGTTGCCGGTAAAATCCTTGATCGGCGAGATCGAAGCGAAGGCGTCCGCCAGACCCTCGGTCTTGAACCACGCGAAGCTGGCCTTCTGCAGTTCGATCAGGTTCGGGATTTCCAGGACGTGCGGGATCTTCGCGAACGCGTAGCGCGTGCGCTTCGGGCCCGGATCGGGTGGCTGCTCGACCGTGAACGCTCCCGTCGGCATCGGGAAGGCGGCCGGCATGGCTTTGGAGGCGCCGTTGGTCACGGCCGCAGCGGCCGCGCGTTTCGACTTGCCCTTGGTGCCTGCGGAGCTCTTCGCAGGGGACTTCGGAGCTGTCGTTTTCGCCATTACTCTCTTTCTCTGTGGGTGACTGCGACGGAACTTGGCGCACACCAAAAAGACGAGCTCACGCTCTGCTACTGCAGAGGTGACCCGCCTGATTTTTAATTGTGGCCTATTCGCCCCGGGGCATAGGGTACGAGTCTAGCACCCCGTCGCCAACAGCGTCAAGGAACCCTCCTGCGACCTGAGACATTCGTCGGCCGGCCGGCCCCGCCGGCTTAGCCGAACGGCGCAAACAGCCGGTCGATCGCATCGGCGTCCAGCGGCGCCGCCCCCGCCGCATCCTCGAAGATCCCGTCGGCCAACGCGGCCTTGCGCGCCTGCATTTCGAGTATCCGCTCTTCCACCGTGCCGACCGTCACGAGTTTATACACGAAGACCGGATGCTCTTGGCCGATCCGATGGGCGCGGTCGGTGGCCTGGCGCACAACCGCGGGATTCCACCACGGATCGTAGTGGATGACCGTATCGGCCGCCGTGAGGTTGAGCCCGGTCCCGCCGGCTTTGAGGCTAATCAGAAACAGCGGAATTTCGCCGGACTGGAAGCGGGCGACGGGCGTAACTCGATCCCGGGTCGCGCCACGCAGCTCGACGTATTTCACGCCTAGCCGCAGCAGCTCGGGCTTGATCAGGTCGAGCATCGAGGTGAACTGCGAGAATAGCAAGATTCGGCGCCCGTCGGCCAAGAGATCGGGCAGCATGTCGAGCAACGCCTCGAGTTTCGCGGATCCTTTGGCAGCACGCGCGGCCGGCAGCTTCACGAGACGCGGATCGCAGCACACCTGGCGGAGCTTAAGCAGCGCGTCGAGCACCACGATGCGGCTACGCTCGACGCCGCGGCGATTCACCTCGTCGCGCACCCGCTTGTGCATCGCGAGCCGAATCGTTTCGTAGAGGTCGCGTTGCGCGCCGTCGAGTTCGACGCGCGCAACGATTTCGGACTTCGGGGGCAAATCCGCCTCGACGGCCTCCTTGGTTCGGCGCAGCAAGAACGGGCGCACGCGCAAGGCCAGCGCCTTGCGGCGCGCCAGGTCGTTGCGCTTTTCGATGGGCGTGCGAAAGCGGCGGGCGAAAGCCGCGCGCTCGCCCAGGAGCGCGGGAACCGCAAATGCGAAGATCGACCACAGCTCGTCGAGGTGATTTTCGATCGGCGTTCCGGTGAGCGCGATGCGTTGGCGCGCGCGAAGGCGCCGCACGTGCTGGGCACCTTTAGACCGTGGATTTTTTACGGCTTGCGCCTCGTCGAGCACCGCCAACGACCACTCGCGCGGCAATAGACGGTCGGCGTCGCGCTGAAGCAGTGCGTACGTCGTGAGAACGACGTCGTGGTCCCCGATGTGCTCGAACCGCTCGGCTCGCTCGGCGCCGGTGAGCGAGAGCACGCGCAAGTGCGGCGTGAACCGCGCGATCTCGGCACGCCAGTTCGGCACCACGCTGGTCGGGGCGACGATCAGGATCGGCGCGGTCAAGCGATCGTGCGCGCGTTCGATCGCGGCGTGTGCGAGCAACTGCACGGTCTTGCCTAAGCCCATGTCGTCGGCCAGAACGGCGCCGAACCCGTATTCGCGCAGCATTTGCAGCCAAGCGACGCCGTCGTGCTGATACGAGCGCAGCGTGCCCTGAAATTCCGCCGGAACCGTAACCGTACGGCCGGCCGGCAGCGCGTTAAGACGCTCGACGAGCGTGCGCAGCGCGATCCCGCCATCCCAGCGGATGCCACCGTCGCGCACGATCTCGTCGAGTACTCCGACGTGCGCGGCGGTGAGCGCAAGGCGGCCGTCGGCGGTGAGGCCGTTGGTGTCGAAGAGTTCCACGAGGGTTGCGAGAAGGCGGTTTACACGCTCCGCCGGGAGCACCGCGTAGGCACCGCTGGGCAAACGTGCAAAGAGCGGTTCGCCTTCGGCGCGAGCGTCGCGACCGAGGCGGCCGCGCTCGCGCAAGGCTTCGACGAGAATCGGCAACAGGGCCACCCGTTCGCCTTGGATCGTAATTCCGAGATCGAGATCGAACCAGTGGTTTTCGTTTTCGACGAACCGCGCGTCCCAGTCGTCGCCGGGCTCCACGATTTCCAATCCAAAGCTCCCGCCGAATTCGACGCGCCAGCCATCGGCGCGCAGTCGTGGAAGGCCGACGTGTACGAACCGCGCCCAACCGGCATCGTCCTCGAGGCCCAACCGGTAGGCGTCGCGGAGCAGACGCGGATCGTTCCCCGCCTCGTCGGGCTCGACCGGCGTGAAGCCCGCCTGGATGAGCCGCTTTCGCGCGCGATCTTCCGCGTCGCGCCGGCGCGGCCAGATCTTTTGCGACGGGCCGGCCGCGACCTGAAACGCGTCGTCTCGGTCGGCCGCGCCGACCTCCCGCCCGCCGTAGGCAAAACGAAGCTCCGCGAACGCAAACCGCGCGGCGTCGAGCCGCAGAACCGGTATCGGATCGTCGTCGACGAACTCGGCCGGCGTTCGTGACGCGGGTGCGTCGGCGCCGCCCGGCGCCACGGCGCGGCGCCACACGATCTGCGACCGCTCGGCTTGACGCTGCGTGAGCGCCGGCGAGGACACCGCGATCGCTGCCAGTTCGGGAGCGATGCCCAGCTCGACCGGACCGGCCTCCATGGTTGCGGGGTCGACGTACCACACCGGCTTCGCGGGAAGAAAAACCGCCCGCGGCCGGTCCACGAGCGTTGGGCGCTGCCGGCCGTCGGGATCGGTACGCCAGGTCAGCCGCCCGCGGGCGATTGCGTTTCGCTTCAGCGGCGGATTTGATCCGGATTTCCAATGAAGACGTCCGGTTTCGATCGCGATATCGAGGAGCGTGCCGAGAATCGGCGGCGTCGGCGCCGCCAGCACCGGCCGGGCCACGCCGCTGACGCCGGCCAGACGGCCGACCGTGCGATCGATCGGCGTGACGAACGATCCGGCGAGCTTGGTCATGTTGAGGACGTCGATGGGGCGGAGATTCGAAAGCGTACCGTCGCGCAGAACCGTGGCGGCGAACGCGTCGATTTCAACGCGCGGAACGTAGTAGATCTCGCGGTGCGTTAAAACGTACCGCACCTGCGTGGCGGCTCGCGACGAGGGCCCCGCGCCGGCCGCGTCGAGCCGCTCCAGCCAACTGTCGACCGCACCGTCGGCGGCATCCGCTTCTACTCGTGAAAACACAACCCGAATAGATACGCCACCCGGGTGGAAAAGACAGTTTTTCACGCGGAATCCCGAAGCGCAGGCGCTCCGGCCCGGGTGGGCCCGTCGACGGCCCGGTCCTAGCAGGTTAGTGGAGGAGGTTCGAAACGACGTTGACGACGAGGGCTAGAATCGCGGTGTTGTAGCCGAAAGAGATCAGTCCGTGCGCGAGCGCGGGGCGGCGTATGCGCGGATCGGTTATCTGCACGTCGGAGACTTGGAACGTCATGCCGAGCACGAACGAAAAGTACGCAAAATCAAGGTCGTTGGGCTCGGCGGTCCCGGGAAAGGTCAGCCCGCGATCGCTTTGATTGTCTCGATTCCGATCGCCGTAGTAAAGATGGGCGTAACGAAACAGGAAGGTGGTATGAATCATGAACCATCCCAACACGACGGCACCAAACCCGAGTATATAGATAAACACTGCGTGCTGCGGCATTCGGTCGTGCGGGCCGCGGCCGAGGATATCGAACGCCGCTACGAATCCGAAAGCCACGGCGATTAGAATAATCGCGAAGACGGCGTCGCGGCCGGGATCCTGCGCGGCGGCCCGGCGCTCCGTATCCGAAGCATCCGTTCGCAGCGCGACCCTCCAGTAATACACGAGCATCGCGAGTGCCGCTGCATCGTAGACCGCAACGATGCGAACCATGCTCGCAAGCCAAGCCGGTCCGAACAGCAGGATCGCGATCGTCGCAATTGCGGCCGAACCAAAGGCTACGACAATGGGGGCGATGGCGCGACTCTTCACCGTGTGACTAGGGTCGGCTCCGCGGTGGGAGAGTTCCTGCCGACTTTAGGATAACGACGGACGAAGCGCGAAGCATAAGTGGATGCAACGGCCCTATGACGTGGCGGTAATCGGGCTGGGCGGAATGGGAGCGGCATCGCTGGCCCATCTTGCCCGGCGCGGCGTGCGGGCGGTCGGCATCGAACGCTATGCGCGAACGCACGAACTCGGCGCGTCAACCGGAGGTTCGCGGATCATTCGCAAGGCGTACTTCGAAAATCCGGCCTACGTGCCGCTGCTCGAGCGGGCGTACGCGCTCTGGCACGATCTTGAAATCGAGACGCAGCGCACGCTCATCGATCTCGTCGGCATGCTCGTGGTCGGAGGACCAGAACGCGAGGGTATCGTGGGCACGCTGAGATCGGCACGCCGGCACGATCTGCCGCTAGACGTGTACGACGCCGGCGACGTTACGCGGCGCTTTCCCGGAACCACGCCTCGTCCAAATGAAATCGGACTGTTCGAACGTCAGGCGGGGATCGTATTCCCGGAAGCCGCGCGCGAGGCGCATCTCGAGGTGGCGTCGAGCCGCGGCGCCGAACTGCGCTTTGAGACCCGCGTCGAGTCTTTCGAGCGGCGCGACGGCGTTCACGCAATCGCTCTCGGGGACGGCACGACGCTTGAAACGACCCGGATCGTTTTAGCTCCGGGGATGTGGACGCCGGCGCTCCTCGCCGGCCTCGGCCTGCCGCTGCGGGTGCAGCGCAACGTGCAAATCTGGTTCGAACCTTCGATACGGCAGTTCGATCGCGGGATCTTTCCAGCGTTTTTCGTCGATCGCGCCGAGCTACCCGCACCGCTGTACGGCTTTCCGGCGATCGCCGGATCGCTGAAGGCCGCTCTGCACGCTTTCGGCGATCTCACCGCGGCCGAGGGCCTAGACCGTGACGTTCGCGAAGGCGACGTTGCCAACGTGCGCAACGCTCTCGACGCCTGGATTCCGGGTGCGGCTGCCAAGTACGGACGCGGGAAGGTTTGCGCGTACACGCTGACCCCCGACGGAAACTTCATCGTCGATCACTACCCCGGCGATTCGAGCATCACGCTCGCGTGCGGTTTTTCGGGCCACGGTTACAAGTTTTGCCCCACGATCGGCGAAATCGTCGCCGACCTGGCGATGGACGGTGGTACGCGCTTCGATATCGGCTTCTTACGCTTGGCGCGCTTCGCTCCGTAGATGCCAACGTCCATTTCGGATAGGAGGACGACAATGCAGGCCGTGTTCGTAACGACAGCTCGCGCCCTAACGGCGGCGCTCGCCACCCTAGCGCTGACCGCCCCGAGCGCGCCGCCGGCTCCCGCACCGCCCGCGTCGGGGGTGTTCGGCCGCGTACGGCACGTCTTTGTCATCTACCAGGAAAACCACTCATTCGACAACTACTTCGGAACGTATCCGGGCGCGGACAATCTGGCCGGCCGAGACGCGCAGATCCACGGATTTCGACAATACGATCCGATCGGAAAGACGTGGATCGCGCCGTTCCGAATCACCGACCCCGACGTCGAGTCCCCATCGCATTCCCGCCTCGTATCCTTAGCGAAAATGGACGGCGGGAGGATGGATGCGTTCGTTTCAACGCAGGAAGGCCTTTCGCTGAAAAAGTTCGGGAATGCGGCCGCGGCGCGGGGCGTCGGAATGGCGACGATGGCGCACTACGACTGCGACACGATCCCGTTCCTCTGGAAGTATGCCAAAGCGTTCGTTCTTTTCGACCACATATTCTCGGCCCTGACCGGTCCGTCGACGCCGAGCAACATCGCCGTGATTGCCGGCCAGGCCGGGCAGACGCAGGCGGCTCGCGACCCGGCGTCGGTAACCGGCCGGCGAGACAAAGGCCGCGGCGTGCCGGCGCTCGACGACCTCGATCCGGCCTTCGGACCGTACACCGAACTCGATCGCATCAAACAAATTTCGCAGAAGTACGCGACCCTGATGCTTCTGCTCAACGGGACCGCCAACACGCAGGTCACGCAAGATACGCAGGGCGTCGAGCGCGACCTGGGGGCGGTGGTCACGGCGGGGCGCGCGCCAATTCCCTGGGGCTGGTACCAAGAAGGTTACGTTTCGCCGACCGTGGCGCTGCCCGGCTACGAAATGCATCACAACGCGCCGCAATACTTCGGCTATCTGCGCAATAACGACGTTTTCTGGAACAACGTTCGCGGGCTGCAGCCGCTGCTCGCCGGATTGAAGAACGGCACGCTGCCGGCGTCCGGTCTGTTTTACGTCAAAGGCGCCTCGAAAAACGAATTCGGGTGGAAGCCTGCCAACCCCGATCCGTCCGTGCAGGCGCGGTATCGCGGCGACGACGACCACCCCGGGCCCGGCGATAGCGACGCGCAAATCGGCGAATCGTTCGTCGCCACGTTCGTCAACGCGATTGCGCGCAGCCGGTACTGGAACGATTCGGCCATCCTCATTACGTGGGACGATCCCGGTGGATTCTACGATCACGTTTCGCCGCCGCAGTTTGAAGCGTGTCCCGACGCGCATCCGTGCGGCGACGGCGCGCGTCTGCCGTTCATCGTCATCTCACCCTACGCGCGCAGCGGCGCGATCGTGCACGATGCCGGCGACACGTCGTCCATTTTGAAGTTTACCGAAGCGGTGTTCGGCCTGCCGGCGCTGGCGTCGCTGCCGGACGAGCGGCCGTATATGCCCGAGGGGCCGCGCGACGGGAATCCCGCAATCGCCGACCTGCTCGGAGCCTTCGACCCGCAACGGCTGGACGGCCGCGCGCCGCCGATTCCCGCGTCGGAGGCCGAAATTTCCGATGCGGTGGTTAACACGTTCCCGCCGGCGATAAACTGCCGTTCCCTGGGGATAACGCCGGTCGCGCTGCCGAACGCGCCGTCAACGCCGCCGCCCGGCTTTACTCCCCGGGTCGTCGCCCCGCCCGCAGACTAGCGTGAGACTTTGCGGGGAGCGGTTACGCTCTAGCGCGTAGAATCCGGCAAGCGTGCGTATCTTGGTCATTGAAGACGACGAGCCCCTTCGCGCGCTGCTGCAGCGCGGCTTGAGCGAGGGGGGGCACGTCGTGGATGGGCTTCCTGACGGACGCCAGTGCGATGCCTACCTCACGTCCACGCCGTACGACGCGGTCGTGCTCGATTTGAACCTTCCCCTCGAGGACGGGCTGACGCTGCTGCGCCGCCTGCGCGGCGGCGGCGAGGTCACGCCGGTCCTTGTGTTAACGGCGCGCGACGGGATCGACGACGTCGTCGCGGGACTCGATGCGGGTGCCGACGATTACTTGCGCAAGCCGTTCGCGTTCGACGAACTTGAAGCGCGTCTGCGCTCGCTTTCGCGCCGCCCGCCGTCCTGGAGCGGGGACGAACTGCGTGTGGACGACATCGTGTTCGACTGCGCGACTCGCCAGGCGCGCCGAGGCGACCGCGACCTACTGCTCACATCCAAAGAAGGCATCTTTCTCGAAGTGCTCATGCGCAACGTCGGGCGAATCGTGACGCGCCGCACCCTGGAGGACCGGCTCTGGGATCGCGAGAGCGATCGAAGATCGAACGTCCTCGATGTATACGCGCGACGCTTGCGCAACAAGCTTTCCGCCGGCGGCGAAGTTCAGCGACTACAGACGATTCGCGGGCTTGGATTTCGCTTTTCTGCGACGCCCGCCGCGTGACCATTCGCACGCGGCTCGCCGCAACGATCGTCGGCAGCATTGCCATTGCCGTCGCGCTGTTTGCGACCTTGTCGATCGTCGCCGTGGACAGGGCGCTGCGTTCCTCCTTTGAGGCTCGGTTGATCACGACCGCGCAAGCCGTAGCAGCCGCGGTCGATTTTCGCCGCGGCCGCGCCGAGGTTGATGCGACCGACCTGCGCGCGCTGATGCGCGCCGGCACCGCGTTTGCGGTCTTCGACGCCGGAGGAACGCAGGTTGCCGGCGACACGCTTCCGGGGCCGCAGCAGCTTCGCGACCTGCACGTCGTCGATATACCGGTATACCGCAACGGTAGGTCGATCGGATCGGTTTCCGTGTGGCAATCGAACGTCTGGATCCGTGAGTTCGACCGGGATGCTGCGATCATCTCGGTGTTAGTCGGACTACTGTTGATCGGATTCGGCATCCTTTTATCGCGACGTGCCGTACGCACGGCGCTCATCCCGCTCGAACGCATTGCGTCGCTGGCCGAACAAATCGAGGGACACGACCTCTCGCGGCGCCTGCACGCCGACGGACACGACGAGCTCGGGCGCTTATGCGCGTCGTTTGACCGAATGCTCGATCGGCTGCAGGCGGCATTCGAGCGCGAACGACGGTTCGTCGGCGACGCGTCGCACGAGTTTCGCGCGCCGCTCGCGGTGCTTCGTGCGGAAACCGAACTGGCGCTGCGCCGCGAACGCGGCAACGACGAATACCGAGCGGCACTCGCGTCGGTGGCGCGGGAGGCCGCCCGGCTCGAGGAAGTCGTCGACGAACTGCTGGCGGCGGCGCGCACCGAGGTGGACGCGCTCGCTCGCCAAGCGCTCGACGCCGCCGATCTCGTACGCCGCGTTGGAAAGCGCGTCGAACCGGCGGCCGCCATGCGCGGGATCGTCGTGGAAGTCGAGGCACGACACGCCGCGCTCGCGCATGCCAACGGCGCAACGCTCGAACGCGCGCTGATGGCGATCGTTCACAATGCCATCGCGCACGCGCCCGAAAGCGGCCACGTGCGATTGCAGGTCGCGCCAACCGGCGACGCCGTGCGCATCGAGGTCGCCGACGACGGCCCCGGGTTTACGCCCGCCGGGTTGGAGCACGCCACCGAACGCTTTTGGCGCGGCGACTCCGCGCGGCCGCGCGGCGGAACCGGCCTCGGCCTCGCGATCGCGCGAACGATGATCGAAGCCAACGGCGGCAGTTTGCGTCTTGCCAACGGTGACGCCGGCGGCGCACGCGTTACCGTGACGCTCGGAGCAACCTGCTAGCGCGCGACGGAGAGGTCCATCATTGCGGCCACGCGGGCGGCGACGGCGCCGGCGTGCAAGCCGAACATCGCCCGCTGCTTGTCCTGCGAGTCGTGCTGGACGAGGACGTTGGCAACGCCGACGCGCTCGACGCCGAGCGTCAAACCGCGGTCCGACACGAACTCCGCAATAGCCGAGCCGAAGCCGCCGGCCAGCGAGTGCTCTTCGAGCGTGATAAAGCGCGTGTGCGTTTCGGCCAATTCGAGGAT
>JBDTDR010000042.1:0-9619 GCA_039922955.1 Candidatus Tumulicola sp. | reverse complement strand
GCTCTCCGATCCGGCCAAGCGAGCGCAGTACGATCGCTTCGGCGCGGTCACCAACGGCGCCGGGGCCGCTCCCGGTCCGGGAGACTTCGGATTCGGGCCGGGATCGTTCGGCGACATTTTCGATGTGTTCTTCGGCAACGCCCGCGGTGGGGGGCAGCCGCACCGCGCCGGTCCGCAACGCGGCTCCGACTTGCGTTACGATCTTGAAATCACGCTCGAAGACGCGTTCGCCGGCACGACGAAAGAGATTCACTTCAATCACCTGGCCGCGTGCGACGTGTGCGACGGCGCGGGCGCCCGGCCGGGAACGCTCGTGACGCCATGCGAGGGCTGTCGCGGAAGCGGCGTCATGCGCGGCGTTCGCCACACGCCGCTCGGACAGATGGTGACGCAGACGGTGTGCACGCGCTGCCAAGGCGAAGGACACGTGACCGAACATCCGTGCGACGGGTGCGCCGGGCGGGGTCGCCGCGAGCGCGATCGGTACCTGACCGTCAAGGTTCCGGCCGGCGTCGACGACGGGTCGCGCATTCGGATCGGCGGAAGCGGCGAGGCGGGCACCTCCGGTGGGCCGCCGGGCGACCTGTACGTGTACCTGAGCGTCGCACCGCATCCGTTCTTCAAGCGCGACGGGCTCGACACGTACGCCGACGCACCGGTGAGCTTTCCGCAAGCGGCGCTGGGCGGTCCGATTACCGTGCATTCACTCGAAGGCGACGTGGAAGTACATCTGGCGCCTGGAACGCAGGCCGGTACGATGCTGCGCCTGCGCGGTCGCGGAATGCCCAGCGTGCGCGGCCCGGCGCGTGGGGATCATCACGTGACCGTGCACGTCGTGGTTCCGACTAAGCTGAGCAAAGGCCAACGCGAACTGCTCGAAGAGTACGCGCGCGCCGGCGGCGACGCAGTTGAGGAGCGTTCGTTCTTCGAGCGCGTGAAGGACGCGTTCCGCCCCGAATAGTGTCGGCGCGGCGGTTCTTCGTCGAAGGCGTTCGCGAAATAGGTGCCTGCGTCGAGATCGGCGGAAGCGACGCTCGGAAGATCGTACGCGTTCTGCGCTTGACCGACGGCGATGCGATCGAAGTCGTGGATTCGGCGGGAACGCTCTTTACGGCGGCGATCGCGATCGACGGGCCGCTCGTGCGCGCGACCCTGGCCGGCATGCCGGCCGGCGCGCAAGCGCACGCCGCAGCGTTGCGCGTCGACGTCGCGCAGGCTCTCCCCAAAGGCGGCAAGATGGATTTCGTCGTCGAGAAGGCGACCGAACTCGGCGCGGCCGCGATTTTCCCGTTTCGGTCCGAGCGGACGATCGTTCGCGACGTCGGCGCCGCAAAGGTCGAGCGCTGGCGGCGTTTGGCGCAGGCCGCCGCGCAGCAGTGCGGTCGCCGGGAAATTCCGCAAGTTCACGCCCCGTTCGACTCGTTCGATGCGTTGCTGACGCGCTTTGCCGGCTACGACGCCGTGCTGTTTCCGTGGGAACTCGCACCCCACGAACCGCTTCGCAGTCGTCTGCCGGACCTGCTCCTGGGCGCGCGCCGGGTGTTGATCGTGATCGGCCCGGAGGGCGGATTTACGCACGCGGAGGCCGAGGCCGCCCGTGCGCGCGGCGCCGCGCTCCTCTGGCTGGGAGCCCGAATCCTGCGGACGGAAACCGCCGCCATGGCCCTGCTGGCGATCGTCGATGCGTTCGCGCATCCGGACGCCTAGGACGCGCCCGGCCGGAACTCAACCCGGCCGCGTCGTACATACGCCGATTGACTATGGCTCTACCGTTTTCCATCGTTATTCCGACCTACAACGAGGCCGGCGGGATCGAGAAGCTGCTTCGGGCGCTGGACGGCATTTTCAAGGCGAACGGACTCGACGGTGAGATCATCGTCGTCGACGATAACTCGCCGGACGGAACCGGAGCGATCGTGGAGCGGCTCGCGGGGGAACTGCCGGTTCGGTGCCTACACCGTCCGGGCAAGCTAGGTTTGTCGTCGGGCGTCATTGACGGCTGGAAAATCGCGCGCGCGGAATCGGTGGCGCTGGGTGCCATGGATGCTGATTTCAGCCACGACGTGAACGTTTTCCCGAAGATGGTGGAGGCCGTTGCTTCCGGGCGCTATGGTCTGGCCGTCGGCAGCCGCTACGTTGCCGGCGGCGGCATTACGAACTGGCCGCCGCGCCGCATCATTACCTCGCGCGTAGCCTGCTGGCTGGCGCGCCCGCTCACGCCCGTCAAGGACGTAACGAGCGGCTACTTTTTGGTCCGGCGAGAAGCCCTCGACGGTATCGAACTCGATCCGATTGGATTCAAGATCGGTCTCGAGGTGATCGTAAAGGGAAAATACGGCAAGGTCGTCGAGGTTCCGTACGTCTTCACCGATCGCGTCGTCGGCGAATCGAAGCTCAATCAAAAAGAGATCTTCAACTACCTCAAGCAGCTGCGGAAACTCTATTCGGCGCGGCTCCTTCCGAGCCTCAAGGCGTAGCCGGCGACGATGCCGATGCCGGAGTGGCTGCGCAGCCGCCGCAGCAAAGATTCCGAGGCGCGCGATGCGGCGCTCTGGAGCAAATGCCCCAAGTGCGGCGAGGTGCTGTACCGTCGCGACCTGGCGGCGAACTTTTACGTTTGTACCAAGTGCGCCCACCCTTTCCGCATGGGGGCCTACGACCGCATCAGCACGATCGTCGACGGCGATTTCACCGAGGTCGGGGCCGACGTCGTGCCCGGAGATCCGCTCGGCTGGTCCGATAAGAAAACGTACCCGGCCAAGTTAAGCGGCGACCGGGAGAAGAGCGGCCTGACCGAAGCCGTCGTCTGCGGTTTCGGGCAGATCGGCGGCTTCGACGCCGGCCTGGGGGTGATGGATTTCCACTTTCGCGGCGGAACGATGGGAACGGTCGTCGGCGAGCGGATCGCGCAGCTGCTGGAAGAATCGCGCCGCCGCAAGGTGCCGTGCATCATCTTTACGGCGTCGGGCGGCGCGCGCATGGAAGAAGGGATGCTCGCGCTCGCGCAAATGGCGAAGACCAGCGCGGCGGTCACGCGCTTCACCGAGGACGGGAACTTTCTGCTGGCCGTTCTTACCGATCCAACGACCGGCGGGGTGGCCGCCTCATTTGCCTTTCAGGCCGACGTCATCGTCGCCGAGTCCAAGGCGATGATCGGCTTTGCCGGCCGGCGCGTGATCGAGCAAACGATCCGGCAGAAGCTTCCCGACCAGTTCCAAACGGCCGAGTTTCTGCTGGAAAAGGGCGCGATCGACATGGTCGTCGAGCGGCGCGCGCTCAAAGAAACGTTGGTTCGGCTGCTCGAATACACGGCCGTACGCCGCCGATGAGCAACAACCTGATCGTCGAGCGCGAAAAGGGCTTGCTCGAACTCGAGCGGCGGATCGCCGAACTGCGCACCGTCAACGCCACCCAGCCCGTGGACATGTCCTCGGAGATCGCCGCGCTCGAAGCGAAATACCAAGAGATCCTGCACGAGGTCTTCGGTTCGCTGACCCCTTGGGAGAAGGTGCACATGGCGCGCCATCCCAACCGTCCGACCTCGCTCGACTACCTTTCGCAGCTCGATCGCTTCGACGAACTCCACGGGGATCGCCAGTTCCGCGACGACCCGTCGATCGTCGCCGGTTTCGCGCTCCTGCGCGGTCGTCCGGTGATGGCGATCGCGCAGCAGCGGGGCCGCGACACCAAGGAAAACCTGTATCGCAACTTCGGAATGCCGGCTCCGGAAGGCTACCGCAAGGTGCGCCGGCTCGCCCACGTGGCCGCGCATTTGGGTTTGCCGATCGTCACCCTGGTCGATACCAAGGGAGCCGATCCCGGAATCACGTCGGAAGAGCACGCGCAGTCCGAGGCGATCGCCATGTGTCTGCGCGAGTTCACGCTGGCGCGCGTCCCGATCGTTGCGACCGTGATCGGCGAAGGAGGCTCGGGAGGCGCGCTGGCGCTCGCGATCGCGGATCACGTCATCATGCTCGAGCACAGCACGTACTCGGTCGCCTCGCCCGAAGGCTGCGCCGCAATTCTCTGGTCGGATGCGACAAAAGCGGAGGAGGCCGCCGCGCGGTTGAAGTTAACCGCCCAAGACCTGCAGAGATTCGGAATCGTCGACGAAATCGTGCCCGAACCTCTGGGGGGTGCGCACCGCGATGCGGGCGGGGTCGTAGCGCGCGTGTTGACGGTGGTGGACGCTGCGGTGACGAGATTGGAGGCGCTGTCGCCGGAGGAACTTTTGGAGGATCGCTATCGAAAGTACCGGCGCTTAGGCGCATGGCAAACGGAGCGCCTGGACCCAATCGGACAGAGCACGTGAAGCGTCGCACGCATGCTCGGCCGATTCTTCGCTTCATCGGTCGCATTACGGCGTCGGCGCTCGCGCTACTGGTGTTTACACTGGTCGGCATTCAGTTCGCTCGCGTGATCGGCGAAAACGTCACGATGGCGCGCGACCTTTCGTCGGTGCGCAGCGATATCGCGACGCTGCACAAGCGGCGTGCCGAACAGCGGCGTGAAATCGCGCGTCTCCGGGATCCTCAGGGGGTCGTTCCCGAAATCCACGATCGCTTGCGGATGGTGCGCCCCAACGAGGCGATCATCTTCATTAAGCCGGCGCCATCCTCCGCGCCGTGAGCGAATCGATCGACGGAATCGTCATCAATCTTAACGCGTATGGCGCAACCGTCCGGTTAGAAAACGGGGATATTGCCACCGCAGCGGCATCCGACGTCGATTCGCACCGAGCCCAGTATCAGCGCTCGCTCGCGCACCACAAGGACCTCGCTTTCGAGCTTCGGCGAGACGGCCGGCGACCGGTAGTCGTCCTGGCCCCGCAGATTCGCGACGAGGAACTCGACGAACAGATCGCTTCCTATTTGAAAAGCACGCGAGAATGGGAGGCGCCCGACGGCGTGCCCGCCGCCGACCGCCATTTTTTGCACAAAAAGCGGCGCGCCGCACTCTTTGAATCCAAGCACCAAACCTAGTGTCGAAGCGCTACGCCGTGATCTCGGTGGGGACCAACTCGACGCGCGTGCTCTTAGCCGACGTCGCGCCGGAGGTACCGCGCGTCGGTCTGGCGCGCACGATCGGCACGCGTATCGGAGAAGGTTTAGGCGAGAGCGGGCGGCTCGGCGAAGAACCGATGCGCCGCACGCTCGACGCGATTGGCGCGCTGCAGCGTAGCGTCCGCGGGCATTACGTGCGGTTGTTCGGCATCGCGACCAGCGCGCTGCGGCGGGCCGAGAACGGGGACGAGTTCTTGGGGCGCGCGCGCGACCTCCTGGGCGTTTCGATGCGCGTGCTTTCGGGCGACGAGGAGGCTCGGGCGTCGTATCGCGGGGGGATCGCGGCTCTGGGCGCGTTGCGCGGCGAACGCGTCGGCGTCGTCGACGCCGGCGGCGGTAGCACGGAATATGCCTTGGGAACGAGCACGACGCCGGAACGCGCGCTCTCCTGTGAGATCGGCGCGGTCCGCCTCACCGAGGAGGTTCCAGCTCTGGCTGGGCGCGACGGCGTCGTCGAGCCGGCCGCGATCGAACGGGCTCGCGCGGTTGCGCGCGAAGCACTGGCACCGTTACGCGAATGCGATGCGGTCGAACGTGTCGCGTTCGCCGGCGGTACGGCCACGACGACGGCCGCGATCGTTCGCGCGCGAAAAGGAACGATCGATGCGTACCCGCTCACCCGCGCGAATCTGCAAGAGGTGCTGATGCGGCTTTGCGCGACGGGCCTCGAAGAACGCAAAACCATGGTGGGCATGATGGTGCAGCGCGCCGACATCCTGCCGGGCGGCATCATCGTGCTGGATGCGGCGCTCGATCTCGTTAACCTCGACGCAGCCGTCGCCACGACGTCGGACCTGCTGATGGGGTACTTGCTGCAGCAGCGCGACGCTGCCGGATCGCCGGCAGGAGTACGGCCACCGCGGCGCGCAGGCCCCCAAACGCAAAGGGGGCTTCAGTAATGGACGACACGCAGATTCGCGAGCACATCGAACAGCTCGTGGCCGAGGAGCACCGTTTGCTCGAACACGGCGACAAAGGCACGTTGACGCCCGACGATCACGCGCGTCTTGAATCGCTCGAGGTGCAGCTCGACCAGTTTTGGGATCTGCTGCGCCAGCGCCGAGCGCGCAAGAGCGCCGGACAAGATCCCAACGCCGCGCATCTGCGTTCCGAAGGAACCGTCGAACACTATCGTCAGTAGGACGGGATGGTGGTGGAATCGGTAGACACAGCAGACTTAAAATCTGCAGTCCGAAAGGTCGTCCGGGTTCGAGTCCCGGCCATCCCAAAGTTGCCATCCTGAGCGAAGCATCGCGACGGAGTATGCGTTATGCAGCGGTGCGTTTTCGCGGCCGGCCACCTTTTTGGCCATTTTTGCGTGCCGCCTGCGTCTTCGCTTCGCTGCGCACCGCTCCGCCGCGCTTGCCGAGCTCGCTCATCCAGCGGCGGTTTCCGAAGATGCCCTCGATCAGGCTCGGCACATAATGGTCGACATTGAGCGCCTTCCAATGAAGGCTTGTACCGGGTCCCAAAATTTCCACCCCCGCGGCCTGTTCAGGCGTCGCATTTTCTAAGCCTTGCAGCAGCTTGCGCGGAATCACTAGCTCGACGCCAGATGCGAGCTTGATTGCAACAACGCCCTCCTTTGTCCGATACTCCGCGGCAACGGCTTTCGGACGGTAACGCTCCCGCAGGTTCGCTAATGCAATCGCTGCGTCGATCTCCGCGTCCGCCGTGAGGACGCGCGCCCTTTTGGTCATGGATGCATCTTCTCCCAGGCCGCGACGAGGTCGTCAAAATGGTCTCGCGCGACCTGCAGCACTTTCTTCACGTCGCTCCGCTTTGCGTTTGCGGGCGCGATCGCACCAACCCGATCCGACAGCGCTACCGTCCGATCGTCGAGCAGATCGATGACGACTTCGATCCCCGCGTACAATGCGTGGACATGCCGTGGCTCGTGATCGTAGGGGAACAACTGGAAAATAACGCTCCCGACACGCACGGTGCTCACTTCGGTAATATAACCCAAACGCCATTGAGTTTCAAGGCTCCGCGGCAGTTCGCGCCGCAAGGTCGAGGACGGCGCCAAGGTTGCGCTCCTCGCGGAAGGGAGCGGTGAGGTTCGAGTCCCGGCCATCCCAAGAAAGAAGTAATTGTAGCGAAACGTGACCCGTTCTTTGGGGTCTTTTAGACCCCAATGCCCGCTTGGTGGGTGAATCGCACGGTGTTACGATGTGGCAGCGAGGGGTATGGCCGCCGAAGGTGGTCGGAGGTTGCAGCAATCTACAATCGCCGCTAAACCCGCCCGGCGCGGTCGAACGGAGTAGCGCGCAAACAGGATCGAGCGCACCCGCCCCGAGCGGCTTAACGCACTACGACGTCATCGGCCTCGGTTCCCTGGGCGGGAACGCGGCCCAAGCCAACGGCGTCAACGATCGCGGTTGGATCACGGGATACGCGAACCTCAAGGGAAACAAAACCGTGCACGCCGCGCTTTGGTCGAACGGGCAGAAAATCGATCTTGGCACGCTCGGCGGCCCCAATAGCGCCGTTTACTGGCCGGTGACGGGGGAACCGGGGCGAAATCGCCGGCCTCTCGGAGGTCTTGCAATCAGATCTGCTCCACGAAGACTTTTGCCACTTTCATACGCGTCATATCTGTATCGGATTCCGGTGGCGGAACAATGTGATGACGCCGCTTCCAACGCTCGGGGGCAACAACGCCGCGGCTACCGGGGTGAACAACCGCGGTGACGTGGTCGGCGCCGCGGAAAATTCGGTGCAAGATCCAAGCTGCGCCGGCAGACAGAAACTCGACTTCTACGCGGTTATTTGGCAGCGGAATGGCACCACGGCAACGCTGCCGCCGATTGACGGTGATACGGTCTCGCAAGCAGCGGCGGTCAACAATAGCGGACAGGTCGTAGGCGCGTCGGGTCCATGCGGGCCACCCTTTAACAACTTGTACGGCACGGCCCACGCCGTCCTATGGCAAACCGGTTCGGCGATCGATCTGGGCCGCTTAGGAGGTAAAACGGGTAACGCGGCTTTGGCGATCAACGACCGCGGTCAGGTGGTTGGGTTCGCGGACCTGCCTGGAGATAACACCTTTCATGCCTTTCTGTGGCAACGCGGCTCGATGGCCGATCTCGGTACGTTGCCGGGCGACGTTCTAAGCGTCGCGTTGGGTATCAACAACAAGGGCCAGGTCGTCGGGCAATCGTGCGATGCGAAGGGGAATTGCCGCGCGTTCATTTGGCAAAACGGCTCGATGACCGATCTCAATCTCCTTCGAGATCCGCACTCGCCGTACTACCTTACCTACGGCGGATACATCAACGACCGCGGATGGGTTGTCGGCGCTGCGAACGATGCGAAAACCGGCGGCAGTCCCGCGTTTCTGGCGCTTCCGAGTGGCCAGGGCAATCTGCGGACCGCCAGCGTATCCCAGGCAAAGTAACGCTTCCGACCGACGCTGCGCCTCTACTCGCGCGCTGCTCGCCGTAGCGGGACTTCCGCTGCTGCCGATCGCATTCGTCGTCGGCGCGGCCATCGTTCAAATAATCAGCCTTCTGATGAGCGGTCAGCCTCCAGGGCTGCATAGCACCGTCATCAAACACTGACGAGCGTCCCACGTTTTGCATGCTATGGCCGACGGGATTACTTCGCGTGAGGCGCGGCGATCGAGGCCAGCATGTCGGGCGTGCCTTCGATGCGCTCCAGGTGTGGATACCGGATTCCGTCGTGATAGTCCAGCGCGAGCGTTTGAAACCAGCCGGTCTGCGACACGATCAGCCCGATCGGCGCGTTCGAGTGCTGCGCCTTTTTGAGCGCGTACTCGAGGACGTCGGGCCCGAACTCTTGTCCGTTGACCGCCAGAATCGACATGCCCGGCACGAGCCCGGCTTTCCACGCCGGCGAGTCGGTGCGCACGTCGCGCACGGTTCCCTTGGCGGAGATGTTCGCGCCATAGGAATACCAGCCGGAGATCTCGTGGTCGGAAGCCTGGCCGGCTTCGATGAATTCGTTGGGCTTGGACGTGTAGGCGAGCTTCCAGCCGGCGCGTTCGAGTTCGTCGGTCGGGGGGTGAAGCGACGGATGGTAGACGTACTTGTCGAAGAACGCGTGCCAGTCGTACGGCTCGACGCCGTCGAGCAGCTGCTCGATTTGTTCGCGCGTGTACGTTACGGTTATCGGACCCGTCGTTGCCGGCTCGGTAAAGCGATGCAGGAACGTGTCGAGGGAACGGGTGTTGTGCGAGCGTGCTCGGATGATCGTGTCGGCGTCGAGCCACACCAGCTCGCCTTCGGTGTAGAAGTCTCCGGCGCTGCGGCGAATCGATCCATAGATTCCGCGCGCGAGGTAAAAGTAGGGCGCGCCGGTCGTAAGGTCGATGATCGGCGTCGTCGAGCGGCCGGACTCCGTATCCATATCGGCGTACACCGTGGCGAGATATTCCGGATATTGCTTGGGCTCGCGAATGCCCGATCGGAACGAGAGAATGTCCCCCAGGTATTGATTCATCCCTTCGTAGACCCATAACAGATCGGTTTTCATCGGTACCTGAAAATTCGGCGTCGTGAGATCTTCCGGCCGGCGGTATTTGCCGTTCCACG
>JBDTDR010000041.1:0-9480 GCA_039922955.1 Candidatus Tumulicola sp. | reverse complement strand
AGTGGGCGTCGAGATTTGCGGGGATGGGAACGAAGGGAATCGGGTTCTGCGTGAAGTCGAACATGTCGTCGAAACCGTCGGTGCGCGCGTCGGCGCCGCCGAGCGACGGCAAGTTGAAGGTTTCTTCGATGAAGCGCAGGCTGCTGGCAATCTCGTGCTGGGCGTGCGACACGTAGTTGGCCTTGGCATACGGCGAGACGATAATCACGGGCACGCGGAAGCCGAGCCCTTCGTACGCGCGCGTCGCCGGGTCGTGGAGCTGTGGCGGCACCACGTGGTCGTACCAGCCGCCCCACTCGTCCCACATGACGATGATGGCGGTAGATTTCCAATACGAGCTGGTGCCGACGGCGTTCACGATCGATGCCACCCAGGCCGGGCCGCCGTTACCCGAGTCGGTTCCCGAATGGTCCGACTTCGAACCGGTCGGCATGACCCACGACACTTGCTGAAGTTTTCCGGTGGTGATGTCATTCAATATGGCGGTGTCCGGCGTTACCACGTTGTTCCAATCCGGGCCCCGGCGGACGGGCTGGATCGCATCAAACGCCGACAGGTTGGAGCCCGAGTTCGGCAGTGGAGCGACGTAATAACGCCACGATACCTTGGCTGCGTCGAGCAGTTTGGCAATGGTGCCATAGGTGAAGCACGGGCGCGGCCCCGGCGTTTCGTGACCGGTCGCCGGCGGGAATGAAGGCGGCTGGGCTTGGCCGTACTGCAGCACCTCGACGGTGATGGACGGCGCGG
Organism: Candidatus Tumulicola sp.; assembly: GCA_039922955.1. Classification (GTDB taxonomy): domain Bacteria; phylum Vulcanimicrobiota; class Vulcanimicrobiia; order Vulcanimicrobiales; family Vulcanimicrobiaceae; genus Tumulicola. The sequence continues at coordinate 8,733 of JBDTDR010000041.1, read as the reverse complement.
CGTCGCATCCCCACGGCTGGCCGGTAGGAACCTCGGAGGCGTGGCCCGACCGCCCGGCAATCAGGTATTGATGCGACGGGAAGCTCGGACCGTTATTGGATGCAAACGTGTTGTCGCCCAGGGCGTACTGGGAAGCCATCGCCCAGTACGGCTTGACGTCGGCGGGCTGGACGTAGGCATAGGCCATCGATTGGATAACCGGCCCCGCATAGATGTCCCAGCAGATCAGGTGATTGATCGGGTCCGAACATTTGGGCCCGGTCTTGAACTTGCGAATCTGATGATCGAAGCCGTCAACCTGGCCGTTATCGTAGTCTTCCAAAAACTGCGGGTGATCGTGCCGAAGATCCCACGTCCATTTGAGCGGCTCCGGTTGCAGCGTGTACACTTTGCCGTGCTTTCCGGCTCCTTGGGTGGCGGTGTTGGCACCCGGGAAACCGTAAAACAAATTGTCGAAGCTGCGGTTCTCCTGCACGATCACGATGACGTGCTGGATCGGGCTCGCACCCGCGGCATAGCGCACGGCGTGGTACGGCAGGGCTGGAGCGGCGGCCGTTTGCCCAAACGGCGAACTGCACGCGGTGACCAGCGTGACCATAATCAGAACGGCGAGAGTTTTCATGGGGGTCACTCCTTCGAGCACTCCCGGCGAGTAAAAAAGGCCGCAGGAGCGCGTTCGCGCGCCCCTGCGGCCGGGTTGCTATTCGCGAGTGCCGCGCCTTACGGGTATTGGTGGACGCAGGACTGCGAAGCGTTGCTGAACTCCGGCTGCGCCGTGTAGCTATTGCTTCCGTACGGGTCGTTTTGGATGCTCTGCCACGCGCAGATGTCGCCGATCTCGCCCTGCTGATTGTTGTACCAACCGCTGGGGGGGTTCGGATCGGTAACCGATTCGCCGTACTCGTGGCCTTCGACGATGGTTACGCCTTCGTCGGCGCCGGTCTCATCCGACGGTGGCGAGACGAAGTTCGCGCCGCAGTTCGAACCGGCATCCGGCATGTACGGCAAGTTCGTGTACGACACGACTTTGCCGCCGGTGGTGGTGGCGCCGTGATACGCGCAGTACTGGGTGCCGAATCCACTCGAACTGTGACCGTGCGCCGTCGCGATGACGTACGAAACGTTCGCGTTGTAGTGGAAGTGGACGGTCGCGGCAACCGCTTCGGCGGCCACTTGCGCGTCGCTCGGGTGCAACGGAATCGCATTGACGTTGTCGGTCCACGAGCCGGCGTACTGGCCCAGCGGGTTTGTGATGTGGCCCATCGGACCGGTGTACTGGGTGTAGATGTTGTTATACGCGCTGCCGCCAATGTGCTTGGCATAGGCTATGATCAGCGCCTTGACTTTGTTGGGGTCGCCGGCGGCTTTGAAGCCCCAGAAGACGATGTACATCTTCGGCTTGGTGAGAACCGCCCCGCCGCCGTAGTTGAGAAGAATGTCGGGCTTAACGCCCTGGCTCGCCATATTCCGCGTGACCATATAATGGGGCACGTGGTAGGTGACGCCGTCCTGCGTGATCCATCCGGCTCCCAGGCCGGTCTGATGGGACTGGGCCGCCATTGGCGATCCGGTGGAGGGCGTGACGCCGGAATTCGACGTCGAACATCCCGCCGATGCGACCATCGCCGCGCATACCAAAATGCCGGCCAGCCGCGAGAGCTTATCCATGGGCGTTAACTCCTTGATGAAATCTGGGTGAGAAGCACTGGGCCTATTTGGCGCCCGCCAGGGGGCACCCTTCCGGTCGCTTCAAACCTGAGGCTTTAGGCCCATACCCGGTTCGGCCGCCGAGCCGCAGGCTATTGGGAGTCAACCGGCTCGTAGGACGGCGGCCGGTGCAGGAAATACCGGCGGTTCAGCACCGCCGGGATCGGCGAGAACGCGCGCGGCTGTTGGTTGAAGTTGAAGATGTCGCTGATTGACGTCGCGCGCGCGTCGGTGGTTCCGAGCGACCCCAGATTGAACGTCCCCTCGACGAACTTCAGGATGCTGCCGAACTCGTACTGCGTGTGCGAAATCGTCCCGGCGGGAACGTACGGGGAAACGACCAGCATCGGCACCCGAAATCCCAGGCCGCCCGCGGTATCCAAAAACGGCGGCGGCTCGTGGTCGTAGAAACCGCCCCAGTCGTCCCACACGATAACAATCGCCGTCGTTTTCCAGTAACTGCTCGTCCCGATTGCATTGACGACCGACGCCACCCATTCAGGCCCATGGTAGATGCCGTGCGGCCGGTGCGGGTGGTCTGAGTCCGGTTGATCCGGGATCACCCAGGCGACCGCGGGAAGCCGCTTGGTGGCGATGTCGCTCAGGACGTTGGTTTCAGGGATTGAAATGTTGGTCGCCCACTCGAGGCCGTGCCGCACGGCCGCGATCGCGGCGAAAGCATTCCAAAGCGCGCCGGCGGTCGATTGCTTGTGCGGCGGCGTGTAGTATTTCCACGAGACCTTCTGCGCGTCGAGCAAGTCGCGCAGCGTACCGGTGGGATACGTCAAGCACGGAAACGGCCCTTGGTCGAGCAGGTACTGGCCGCCCGTCGTGATCAGCGAGGTGGTCGTGCTCGGCGGTGCGTCGCAGCCCCAGAACAGCGAACTCGAGGGCGTGTCCACCAAACTATCGTAGGGATCGATCGCCGTACCGCCGGCGATGAGATCTTGATGGGCCGTGAAACTGCCGCTGCCTTGCGTCTGGAACATGTGGTCGGCGAGCGCGTATTGCCGGGCGATGGTCCAGTACGGCGCGATTTGAGCCGGGTTGACGTACTGGTACGGGTACGTTCCGGCCGGCTGTTGCCCGATGTAGGACAGGTCGAAGCCGTCCATGTTGCCGCTGTCGTAGTCCCGAACGTAGTCATGCCAGGTGTGGTTGATGTCCAAGCCGGCGAGCGTTTGTTCTTTAAGCGGAATGATTTTTCCGTTGTGCCGTTTCCCGGTGGTCGCGCCGTCGGCGCCCGGGAACGTCGCAAAGAAATCGTCGAAGCTGCGATTCTCCTGGATCATGATCACGATGTGTTGAATCGGGCCGCTGGATGCCGCGGGTTTGTTCGCGGCGCGCGCGCGCTGCGGTGCCGGCAGCGAGCGCCCCGAACCGCCGGCAATCGAACACGCCGTCAGGCTGCAAACCGCGACCGTGAGTACGACTGAAAACGCGCGCTGGGGAGAGAACATGAGCCGGCGTTCGCGCCCCTCTTGCTTAAGCCGCGGAGAAAACCGGCACCGCGAGGTCGCCGACCCACCAGCGGCGGGTTGCGGAATCGAGGTGCACGTGACTGTCGTAGTAGCCGATCCCGCCGGACACCGCGCGCGACCAGCAGACGTCGAAGAGCTGGCGCGTGGAGGCGCCGTCCACGTACATGTCCGCGGCTTTCGCGTAGAGGTGCTGGCTGTTGCGGGCGGCGCCTTCGGTGTTGGCGTTGGTCTCGGGCGAACGATAGCCGCTAGTGACGATCAGGGGCCCGGTGATGGCGTGCAGCGCCAGTGCCTGCTGCACTTCCCATAACGCTTCGATCTCGACGATGTCGAACCGAACGTAGCCTTGTGCAAACGCGACGGCGTGATCGCGCATCAGCCAGCAAATCTGGCGGTAGCCGGCTTCGTACACGGTCCGGCCGTCGAGCGTGAACGGCGCGAGAATCTCTTCGCCGTACCCCTCGCGGCGCAGCCAAAGCACGCGCTTCGGGTTCGACGGCACCGCCGCGCGAACGGCGGCCGGCGACAGGCCGGCCAGCGCCGCGCCGGTTAGCGCGGTGAGAAAATCAGAACGGTGCACGAACGTCGCTCTTGATCTGCGCGCGCCAGCGACGGATTCCGTCGTCGAGAAACTCGCGATCGGCCGAATCGGTCTGCCAGGCTTTGGAAAACTCCGCGCCCTCGCTGTGCGGGCGCCGATCCGCGGGCAGGTCGTCGAAGCGAATGCGCATCGGGACTCGAACGCCCTCGCCCGACACGATGGCTTGCTGGGTCGGCAAGCTGGGCAGGGCCGTCAGCATTCCGCGGGCGACGTCGGGCAGCGTGCGCGCGATGAAATCCTGGTCGAGTTCGCTTCCCAGCCGCAACGAGAACACCGTCCCGCATTGCGAAAGCGCCGGCGGCGACAACTCCGACGGCCGCTGCGAGATCAGCGCCAGCGAGATGCCGTACTTGCGGCCTTCCCGGGCGATCCGCGTGATGATCCGGGCGGTTTCGGCGAAGCCGACCCGCTCGTCAGCCGGGATGTAGCGATGGGCCTCTTCGCAGACCAGAAGAACCGGCGGCATCCGATCGCGTTCCGACCAGATGCTGAAGTCGAAGATTACCCGGCATAAGACCGAAACGACCACGTCGGCCACATCCGACGGAACGCCCGACAGATCCACGATCGTAAGCGGCTTTCCGTCAACCGGCATGCGCAACAGGCGGCCGACGATTTCAGCCAGCGTGTCTTCCTCCGACGAAAACAAAAATGAAAACCGGCGATCGTCGCGCAGCGACTCGATCCGCGTTCGCAAGCGGAGATACGGGATGGACGTGTCGGGTTTGGCGAGCCGCCCCATCTCCTCGTTAATGAACCGCAGCAGTTCGTGCACGTGAAACGGCACCGGCGTATCCACGGTGATCGAGGCCGTAACGTTGTAGGGGTCGGCGTAGTGGCGGCGCGCCCAGGTGATGGCGTCCTTGAGGATGATCGCCTGCGACTCTTGTTCGCGCGCCGATCCCCCGCGCACCAGCACGTTGACCGCCTCTTCGAGGTTGAGCATCCACAGCGGCAGATTTAAATTGTCAACGGTGATGAGTTCCGCGCGGTCGCCGAACGCGGCCGCATACTCGTTGTGGGGGTCGAAGAGCACGATGTGGGCGTTGCGATGCTTGTCCAGGATCGCCGACAGGATCAGGCTGATCGAGCAGGATTTTCCCGAGCCGGTCGTGCCGAGCACGGCAAAATGCTTGGTGAGCAGCTCGTCGGTCAACAGAAGCGCCGGCCGCGCCGCATCGTGATGAAGCGCGCCGATTTTCACGTTGAAACGCGACGGCTCGTCGTAAATGGCGTTCAGATCGGCATCGCCGGCGGTGAAAACCGGCTCGCCCGGACCCGGATGAAGCGATACGCCCCGGCTGAACTCCAGCCGGTTCCCGCTACCGGGAACGATTTCGCCTAACAGGTCGACGACGAAAATGCGGCCGTTGGAAGAAGATGCGCCGTTGGTCTGCACGGCCGCGATCGTGCCGACGACCGCGCGCGCGGCGCCGTTGCCGACCTTGACCAGATCGCCGATGCGGATCGGTGCCTCGCTAACCTGATCGGCTTCGAGCGCGACCTCGATCTGCGAGCCGGTGACGTTGATGACCCGTCCAAGAATGTCGTCCATAGCGATTACGGCGTGACCGTGACGGGTTGGACGATGCTCTCTTCACCGAAACCGTCGGTAAAGGTGGCGACGACCGTGTAGCGCGTCGCTAACCCGACCGTCGGCGCGCGGAGCGTAACCGTTTCTTCATCGGCCCCGACGTCCACGCCGGTGACTTCGGTCGAGCGGGTATCGGTCAACGCGACCCGCATGCCGTTACGCGGCGAGAGGATCGCCACCTTAATCGTGCCGCCGCTCTTGATCGTGCGCGCGGCCACGGCGAACGTCCCGTTGGCGTCACCGTCGCCGGCAGCGGCCGGCGGTGCGGCGCCCGTCGCGGAAAACTTCTCGGAAGCCGCGCCGGCAACCACCAGCCCGGCGCTCGACTCGGCCGCCGAACGCCCTTTGATGACGTGCAGGAGCACGCGCATCTCACGGCTGTCGATCACGGCGGGGACGACGAACTCGGCCTTGCCGTCGCGGGAGAAAGGCTTTTGGGCCCAGATGGTGCCGTCGGTCCCGAGCAGCCGCACGAACCCGTCGGTGCCGGATGCGGCGTACGTGACGGTAACCGTTTGGCCGGCCTTGGCCACCACCGGAGTGACCGCGATGTCGCTGATCTGCGCGCCGCCGCGGCCCTTGGGCACGACGCCGTTGAGAACGCGCACCTCTTTGGCGGTTCCGAGCGGGCCTCGCATGGTGAGCGCCAGCGTGTACGCGCCGTTGTCGCTCGACGTGGGGATGGCCACCGGAATCGCCCCCGAGTGCGCTGCGAGCGGGCCGCCCGCGACGCGGTGACCGTCGGGCGCGGTGACGGCGTAGGCGAGCGTGCCGGCGCCGGACGCGCTGTATTCGGCCTGAACCGTCGTGCCGTTCATCGCCATCGGCGGCACCGCAAATGCGGCGATGCGCGGCAGCGACATGCCCAACGCCGTGCCGGCGGCCACCAGAAAGGCTACGGCCAGACCGGCGGCCGCAATTGCCGGATAGAGGCGGCGCTCTCGATCGGCCACGGCCGGGGCGGCGGCTTCGACGATGCACTCCACGCCCTCACCCACGATTTCGGCGATCGCGCGGGCGAACGACGTGCGGTCGTCCAGCCACACCGGGACGTCGGTGGAGCGCTGCGTGTACGGCGCGATCTCAACCGAAACCGGATACGCCGGCGAAGCCGCCCCGTCGTGCGACACGATCCAGATGCGGCCGATCAGCGGCGAACTCGAGTTGTTGGCGATCCGCAGCGAGTAGATCGCAAAGCGATGGCGCCGGTCGAAGCTTTCGAGCACGAAGATCGCCGCAACGTTGCCGGTCAGCGTTGCGACGGCGGTACCGGAACCGGCCTGAAACGGCAGCGGCGCCGGCGTTGCCACTCCCAGCGCCCTCTCGGAACGAAGCGCGAGCGGTGCGGTCACTGCGCGATAATCATCTGCGACGTGCTCGACATGGGAATACCCGGCCCCACCGGCAAGTAGGGCAGAATGAATTTGAATTGATAGGTTACGGTCACGACGACGGGGCAACCCGCGGCGTTATTGTTATTGGCCCCCGCGGTCCCGGTGCCAGGGGTGCAGTTGATTATAACACCGTCGGGCCCGCTATTCCCGGGCCACATGTGGGTCGCATCGGTGTTTACCAAGGTTTTGGTTGGGTCGGTTGCGCCCTCGCTTAGACCCCGCACGTAGGCTTGAACGTCGGACGCGTTAGCCGGACAATGATCGAGTTTCGTGCACAGGGATCCGCGCACGATCGCCCAGCGCGCCCCTTCGCGCGCGATGTTTGCGACGAATCCGTACGTGTAGATGGCGCGCCCGAAATCGATGATTCCAAACAGCAGGGCCAGCACCACCGCCATCACGATGGCCGTCTCGGGAAGGCTGCTCCCGCGCTGTCGATGCAGGCGGTTCATTGCGACGCGACGCGCATCGTCGCGCTGCCGCTGACCGGGACCTGCTGCGGAATGCCGGGGTACTTCAGGAGCGATGTGAACGTTCCCGTCACGTTGACCTGAACGTAGTAGGTGTAGGTCGTGCCGGTGGGCGGCGGCGCGCTTATCGTGGAGCAGAGCTGCCACCCGCTGGGCGGGCCGCCCGTCGAGGTGGTGTAGTAGCAGTTTGCCGTGATCGAGCCGGGCGCGGTCGTCCAGTTCGCGAGGTTCTGCCCCGGGACAGCCTGCCCATCGGTCAACACCGCGGTCGTGATGCCCGGCGTATCCACCGCGGTGAACGTCGTCTGCGCGCCGTACTGCGCTCCGGCTCGAGCGGCGTTGGCCGCCAGGAGCGCAAAAAACGTGAACCGCCCGATTTCAATCAGCCCGATCAGCAAGAAGATGAACACGGGCGCGAGCACGGCAAACTCCACCATGCTCGTGCCCGCTTCCGAGCGGGTTAATGCCCGCAACCGCTTCCGCATGACCGATTGCCGAATCATTCGCCCAGGACGGCGTTCTGGATCAGCGATTGGCCGGGCGTCGGACCGACGAACGTGAGCGTCGTCTTGTTCCCGTGGTACGTGCCGGCGCCCAGAATGAGGACCATGTACGTTCGCTGCTGGCCGTTATAGGTGATGCCCGTCACGCTCGGCATGTACACGAGCCCGTCGAGGTACACCGCGGTGCCGTCGAAGGTTTGCGCGTTCGAGTTGCCCGGTACCTGATAGAACGAGACGCCCTTGTACGGTCCACTGGTGGGCGGGGTCATCGTCCAGGTAGATCCGTTAGGTGAGGGTGCAGTTCCGTTAAGGCCAACGTACATCGTCACGCCGGTCCCGGTAAGGTTTCCATGCATTGACGGCGACGTACCGGTGATAACGTAGAGGCCCGGATTCATCGTCGTGTTGCCGCTCGTCACGATGAAGTCGTTCGTATAACAGCCGGGATTCATAATTCCGGCGGAATTCGTCGGGTGCGTGCACGGCGGAGTCCCGGGCGGAGCATTTGGCGGGTTAAATTTTGCGAGCGCCGCGCACCCCGGGATCGCGTGGCAGGGATCGGAAACCGGCGGGATCTTGACCGGCGTGGCTAGGGGATACTTTGTTCCGTTGTCGCTTATCGTCTGCGAATAGCCGTATCCCGCCACGTTAACGGTGCCGCCGTGGGTCGTGAATTGCGGGTTGTTCGTGTACAGGCTACAGCCCGGACCGTTAAGCTGCGGGCCGTCGAACGTGGTGTTCTCGGTCGGGCTGAGGAAATACATGCAGCCGTTACCGTTGGCCGAGATCGTCGCAACGGCCATAGTCGTTTCGTTTCCGGTCATGCCGAAAAGCTTGGAAAAGAAGGTCGGGTGCGGGGAGAAGACGGTGACTTGCACGGCGCAGGGGTCACCCGCGAACGGTCCGGTCGGGACCGGATGCGCCACCCCGACGGTCACGCCGCCGGCATCGTCGGTGAAGCCGTTGTGCGCGGTGTCGTCCTT
>JBDTDR010000040.1:0-3159 GCA_039922955.1 Candidatus Tumulicola sp. | reverse complement strand
AACTTGTACATGTCGTAGTCGCTTCCGCCGGCCGGTGTCGGGTCGACCGAGGCCGACGCGTCGTCGGCGAACACGGAGTTTCCGCCGGCGGCCGCGGTGAACGCGGCAAATGCCGCTTGAACCGCAGGGTCGGCCGGGTTGAGCCGTTCCTGCCAGTTTCCATTGCTCTGCGAACCGTTAGAGACGACGTGGAGTCGCGTGCCGTTCGAGGCGTGCAGCCACGACGATTCGTTCGGCAGGACGTTACCCATCGGTCCCGTGCACCGGTATGTCGCCGGCCAAGTGCAGTCCGGAACGAAGTTCGGGTCAGTGTACGGCATCCCGTATTTACCGCCGGCCGCGATGAACGCAGCGCCGTAGCTCGCTTCTGCGCCATACTGGGTCATCGTGTAGTGCTGAGCGAGCCATGACGCGCTGATGCGCGTGTTCTTATTCAAGCCTTGGTAGTACGCATAGTCCGGGATATGCAACGACCCCGCGCCGCTGGGCGGCGGGCTGGGGGGCGGTCCGGATTTGGGTGTGGCGGTCGGTGCCGGCGTCGGAGTCGGTGCGGGCGACGACGATCCTGGATTCAACAGCACTAGCACGGCGGCTTTCGCACCGACCACGGTCGAAACCCACGTTTGGGTGTAGGCGATGGTGCCGGATGTTGTGAGCGGGCCGGCGTGTGCTTCAGCGGCAAGGTCGTAAGCGCTGGTGAAAATCGCTTGATACGGATCGGACCAGCCTGCAGTCGATTCATAGCCGGCCGGCGCTTTGCCGGGGATGTCTTGCACGAGAAACGCGATTGGTAAATAGTCAGCGCCGGGCGCAGCGACCGACGGCGACGACGCGGACGTTCCTGCGGATCCCGTGGTGACCCACGAGCCGTGCACCGGCCCCGAAGAGAGCGCGGTCGTATCGAAGGCCTTCGCGGCGGTCGCCTGCGCGTGGGGTCCGCTGATACCAAAGCTATAGCCGTTGGCTTCACCCGAAGCGACCGTGTGATAGAAAGTCGAGACGCTGACCCCGGTCGTGCCACTGGCGGCAGTCGTGATGTGGGCCCAGCCGGACGGCGCGCTCACCGATGCTTCCGAGCCGTCGTGGTACGAGATGCCCGCGATCAGCACGTGTCCGGCCGTCGGCGTCGCCGGGAACGAGAGCCTCACCGAAGCCCCGGAGAGAGCCGTACCGAGCGCCGTCTGCACAACCCGCGGCCCAGCCGTCGTGGAACTCGGCAAGAGTGGGGCCGTGCTCTGCGTTGCGACGGCAGGTGCCGTCGGCGATGGAGCGGGCAAATCGGCTTGAGTCGTCGGCGGCACGGCGCTGAGTCCGCCGCCGGAGCATGCTGACAACATCGCAATGCAAGCGACTGGCAATAGTCGTTTCAATCCCGGCATCGATTCCTTACTAAACAGGCTGAAAGGTGCGGAGCCTCACCCGAGGCTCCCCCGGCAGTATCGCCGACCGACTGTCCCCGGCGGAAGTGCTGCGCTGCACACCTCGGAAATCGAGGTTTCGTTGCGAGAAAAATATGCGCAGCGTGCCGCATACGGCGTTCGGCGCGCCTCTCTATTAGGAAGCGACCGATGCTTCGGCAGTGCGGGCGATCACTCGAATCGCTAACCAAAAGCGCCGATACGTTGAAGACCGGGAGTACGGAATCGTTACAATTGTCGCCGTTCGCGCCCGGGACAACCCAATAATGAGGAATCGACCGAGCTGTTATCCAGCCCGGCTCGAAGCGACGCGCAGCATTATCGGCTAAATGTGCCGGGCGCCTGACGCCTCGTCCTAATGTCACTAAAGTTGGACGCGCTGTCTCAGATGTTACACGGCTCAAGCGCGCCTTGCAAACCGTCAATTTTTGAGGGTTCACGATGTTGTCGCGCCGGTTCTTGGCAATCACTTCGACCGCGCTCGTCACCTTCGCGGCCGGATGCGGAGGCGGCGGTTCCTCATTGCCCGGTGGCATGAAAGCGGCGCCGCCGATACCCGCGGGTCCGCTCTCAACGGTCGTCATCCTCATCAAGAGTTCTCCAACGGCTGCCGCCCGGCGGCCGTTGTACGTCTCTCCCGCGACGAAATCGCTCAGCATCACCGTCACCCCCAGTGGCGGCGCTCCAGTTTCGAGCATCGTCAATTGCGCTACCTCGTGCCAGGCCACCATCCAGGCGCCGGCCGGTGTCGACCGCTTCGCGATCGCCCTCTACGACGGGCTCAATGCCACCGGAAACATTCTCTCGAGCGGCGCGACCACCGCGACGATCACTTCCGGTCAAACGAACTCCGTGAATATCTCGTTCGGCGGCTCGATCGCCAAGCTCGCCATTACGGCGGATGCGTCGAGTCTGCGGGCGGGGACCGCGGGCTCGATCCCGCTGACCGTCGTCGGCTACGACGCCGACGGCTACACGATCGTCGGAGCAACCCCGTACAACGTGCCGATCACGCTCTCACTGGCCGATTCGGCCGCAGCGACGTCCCTATCGACAACGTCGATGACCGTGCCGAACGCCACACCGACGTTGACATACGACGGCGCCCAAAGCGGCGCGAACGCAACGATCACCGTCAGCACGACCGGAACGAATTCCGCCGGTGCCACGGTGCCGATCTCCGCCTCGACATCGGTGGTCGTCAAGGCTGCGACGCCGAGCCCCACCCCGACACCCGGCGCTAGCGCGGCGCTGCATATTCCAAACTACGCGTACTATCAAGGCTTCAATCTGAACACGCGGGTCAGCGCGACCTGGTTCGCCCAGCACTTCACCATGACACAACAAGGTGGAAGTCCGCAGTATGGCGCCGCGTTCTTGGCGGCCGGCGGGAAATACGCGATGTCCTATACGGATCCGAATCTGGTTCCCGGCTGCACCTGGCCGGCGACATACCGGTGCACGGGGCCGATGGGTAACGTCCTGCCGAACGAATCGTCGTGGCTGCACGCCTCGGACGGGACCCGGCTCCACGTCATCTCGGACGGGGCGCAGAGCAACGGAAACTGGCAGGAACGGCTCAACCCGGCCGACCCTGCGGTTCAAGCGGCATTCGCCGCGTTCACCGCGGCCGCCGGCGGAAACTCCGTGTTCGCCGACGACGCGTCGGCCTCGGTCGACCCGACACCGGCCGGCGGAAGCGACTACGACATGTACAAGTTCGGCGCGCTTCCGCGCGAAT
>JBDTDR010000039.1:0-8913 GCA_039922955.1 Candidatus Tumulicola sp. | reverse complement strand
CAGACAATAGAAGGCCAGCTGACGATTGTGCGCGTAGACCCGCAAGCTGCACGTCGATACGGGTTCGGCGTAGGCGATGTCATTCGCTCGATAAATAATGAGTCGGTCGCGTCGAGGTCGCAACGTCTCCTAACATATATACCGTCGTCGACTAAACAGGCCGCAGAGGAGTCGCTCGACATTGGCACAGGTGGGCTAGGCCCCATCATGCAGCTTCGTGAGCATCGTAGGCGCGTGGCAGTATCCGGGGCCCGACAGTCAAGCGCTATACGAAAAAACTGTTGGTATTCCAAACACGCTGTTCGTTGTGGGTCGGCCCTGAATCGGAGGCCATCGATACCTCACGACTCCGGGGCCGACGACCGCTCCAGCCTCCAAGAGCGGCGCCGATGCGGCGACTGCGCATCGAACCTCACCGGGCGCCTACGAGTTAATCGTCTAACGGCCATCTAACGGACTAGTCAGGATTCGAGGGGATTCGTGGGAACTGCCAGGGACTCAAAATTGGAAAAACCCTGACAGGAAGGGACTTTTCGGTAGTCGGCGGGACCGGCCGGGACCCCGATTCGCGGGTTCGATTCCCGATGACGTTGCAAAGCTGATCAGGCCTATGGAGCGTATTTGCGTCTCCTTACGCGCGCAGCATGGTTGTCACTTGACTCCCGTTCTTGGACGCGCGATAATTCTGTACGTAATCCCACGTCCGACTTCCGCCCGCGTTTAAATGCGTGCGAAAGTCGCCCACTAGATTACAACTGGGAGGCCATAAAGCCTCTTTTTTTTATATCTTTTTCGCGGCGTTTTTGGCCGAGGTTTTGTTAATGCATGATGCGGAAATATTAAATGCATCGACGACAGACGATATCGCCGTCGACAGCGAGCAGCTTCTTGAAGTATTGATTGCAGTCGAAGCCGCTATTGCAGCTCGCGACGTTACACGTACGGGTTATACGGTGCAGCTCCACAGCGGTACGCGTCGACCCAATGGCGGAACTTGCCCTGCGTGAACCCGAACTTACGCGTGGCCTCCGTGCCGTACTTCACGCCCTTAGCGATCGTACAAGTTTTGGCACGCGCGCCGCGGCCGGCCGGATGTACAGCGCTGTCAGAGCCGTTCCTATTTTTCCCGCTCCACACGAAACGTCGCTGAGTCCACGATGTACTTTGTTGGCGGGGTCGACGTATTCAGCGGAAGCATCCAGATCCAATATGCCCGGCCCCTCCGCTCGTTGATGAGTATCTCGCAGGTAAAGCCACTGCCCATCTTGCCGCCGCTCCCACAAGCCTTTGACGCAAGAACCGCCGCGAGTGCGCGCACGCCATCCGCCGATACCGTGAGTTCCTTAGTCGAGTGACTCGATTGGTGAGCAAAATCGGGTTTTCCCGAGACGATCGGAAGGTTGTCGACCGTTCGCGTTCGCGAAAAAGCAAGCAGTGGCTTGTGCTCTCGAGCCAGACTCGCCACTTGGCCCAGATTTCCGCGATCGACCAGGACGCTTCGTCCCTCCGATGGAGCGATCGCATCGGCCGCATCCCTAATGTTATCGAGGCCTCCGAGTATGGTGATCCGGTAAAGCATCGGCAGCGTTTGCGCTAGACTCTCCGCGGGCGTGCTGCGCAACATCGCGGCTTTGATCTCCGACTGTCGCCCCCACATGCCGCGCAGGATAACAGTCTCTCGCCCAACGTTCCACAGCGTCGCTAGCCCAAAAGACGGCTTCTCTCCATTCGGAAAAGACGGAACCGCACCATCGTTTACAACCGATGAATCGACTATCGGAAATTCCCAGCTAGACCCCGTCGAGTTTCGATACTGAACCAAGATGAAATTCGGGTGATCCGCCGGCGAGACAAGGAGCAAACTCACGTGCATTCCCTTCGGTATGCCTACGGGCAGCACGACCGGAAACGTTGCATCGGCGGTAACTCGGCGCAGGTCCTCGGCAGTCGGGTTTGTGATGGTCGTGAACGAACGAAAAACGGCCGCGGCCTTATCGCCGGACAACCAGATTCGAACGCCACCGTACATTGCGGCAAGCACCGTACCCGAGCCCAGGACGGCGATCGCGGCGACCGCGCACGCAATCAGCACACGAGAACGATGTCGCACGCTTTCATCTCGCGCTCGGTTGGGGATCGAAGAGATCTGCAGCTCGGGCACGGGGATCGCCGCTTCAAAACGCTTTCCCGCATCCACAAAATCAGACGGCATAGTGCTGTACCTCCAAACGAGCATCTAACGGTTCAAAATCGTAGTCGCCGAGAAGTGCGCGCAAATGTTGGCGCGCTCGCGATAATCGAGTGCGCACCGTCCCATGCGAAACCCGCAGCGCAGCGGCAATTTCCTCGCCCTTGAGGCCGTGGAAATAAAAGAGCACCGTGACCTCTCGCAGGTCTGCGGAGAGTTCACCGAGCGCTCGCCAGACGTCGAGGTTCATCGTCCCGTCGCTTACTGTAAACTGCTCGGTCGCTTCAGCCACCTGGCCCGCGCGGCGGCGAACTTGCGCGGATTCATGCATGACGATGCGATAGAGCCACGCATCGAACGCATCGACGCGACGCAAGCCACGAATTCTGCGATGCACGATAACGCAGGTTTCCTGGGCCGCGTCCTCCGCAAGTCCGCGATCCCCAGTCACCATGGTCGCAAGCCGAAAGCATGCCGGCCAGATGGCGACGAGCAGCCCCTCAACGGCGATCGCATTTCCTGTAACTGCGGAAGCAATGACTTCCGCGGGCGCCCAACGTCCCATAGGCCTCCTTCTCGTGGATCGATCTCTTCCATAAAGAGATCGGCGAAGGCTCGAAATGTTACGAGGCTGGCAAAAATATTTGCTGGCTCTCAGGGCACATCAAGTCACTGTTGTTCGCTCGACAAGAATGCAAGATTCGAGGAGAAAGTCGAGTTGAGGCCGACGCGGTAGAGCGGATGCGAGTTGGATAGAGTCCTGGCGCCATTGTCGAGGTGCCTTGATTGCGCCTCCAGCCACCTCGCGTTATCTACAAGATCACAAAAGATGGGACCGTTACAACCGTTGGCTCAGTCTGGTACGATCCGACAGCGATCGCAGTAGATGCTAAGCTGAATATCTATGTTATTCGACGGAAGTACGGCCTTTTAGGGTGGATCGACTGGATGAGGACGAGGACTTTCAGCTGGAAACCAACGAGCCAGCAGTTCAACTCCCGCGTTCGCGACGAACTGCTTCAGGCAAATCGATACCGAACGATCTTCGAGGTCTGCGACGGAGCAGAAGCCTGGCGACATTCCTACAACGGCGTTCACCCCCACAGCTCGCTCGGCGGCATGACACCCGAGGAGTTCCTTGCGCTTTACGAAATTACCCAACCGTCACAGGAATCACTGGCTGCATGATGGGGCCTAGCCCATATCGATCCATCCAAAACGATAAAGACTGATGCGGGGCCCAAGTTAAGATACAATATGCCGAATCAGGGCGGTGGAACCTGGTGGGTCGAAGTGTTAAACGGAGTAATTCAAAACGGGGGGCTAAACCATTGAAGTCAGAAATCACAAGGCATACCTGTGTGACATCCGACTGCGCCTATTCGGGACTCCAATGCTTTCTGGAATATCTTTCGAATACGACCAGGTCAATTGACATCACGCTGTTATGGAGTTACATGGAAATTGAGCCAACAGGGAAATCTTCCGACCCCGGTGTCCTGTTTGAATGGAGGAAAATGTGGGGTGAAACCCAAGAAATGACCGCCGCCGACGCATTTACGAAGGCGCGAGACTATCTTTCGTTTCAACTTAGTTGGTCGGAGGAACCCCAGGTTATTGCATTGTTGCACAATATGTCGGCGTTCGATTTAACAAATCGACCGGTGTCGAATATTTGGTATCAGTGGCTCGCTGCCCTGACCAAGGCCATCGAAAATCCTAATGCTCAATCAAGGCCTCCTCGCGTCACGATATCCCCCGAGCAGCCTGGCACATTGTAGCGCTCCCTGGACCTGACCCGACTCAGGGCCATGGCCCAGCGGTACGGAGTGCCCGGGCGGCGCCGGGACCACGCACTACCTCTGGCAGTCGGCTACCAACGAGACCTTTGGACAGCTTACCGATGCGTATACCGCCTGCTACAGCGCCACATGTACCGACGCAAAGAATAACATCCCCGAGCCCGGCTATCACGTTTCCTACGCCTACAATGCGAACGGCTTACCGACGTCGGTGACCGGCGTCACGATCGCGCAGCCGGGCGGCAATCGCACGCCGACCCAAACCTTCAGTTGGGATAGGGCCGGAATCGGGAGCCAGGGGTAATTGGATTTCCGGCCAAAACGGTCACGAGTAGACCCATTAGCAAGGCGGCGTCTATGCTACCAGAATCAAGTTCTACCCGTCAAAGGACAGGTGCGGATCGCCTTCGCTGGAGCCGGTTGCATTCCGAAAAAACTGTTCGTTGCCGTAAGGCGGACAGTTGCTCTGGCCGCCATAGGGCGGAGGGTTGTTCGCGCCTCCGTAAGGCCAGCCGCCGCCCCCGCTTGCGTACGGCGAGCCCGCGCCGGCGCTCATGCCGCCGCCCATCATATATTGCAGCATCTGCATCAGTTGCTGCAGCAGCCCCGGGAGCGGGCCGAACATCGCAGTTTGACCGGGGTTTGACATCGAGCCGGTCAGCCACGGGGGCACCATCCGGGAGATGGCATCGCCGGAAATCGTACCGGACGCGAATTCTTGGGAGAGCGGGCCCGCGCTTTCGCCGAGGCCGGAGAAGGGCGTGAGCTGGGTCGTGCCGAGCGACCCTTCGAGCGGCTGGATGGACATGAATCAACCTCCGTCGTAGTGGTTGAACGCCGTTCACGACGGATGCGCGTCGCGACAAGGGAGCCGCGCCGAATAGTCAGAAACGCCTTGCCGCCATGAGCGATACGCAACTGACCACCATCGCCCGTCTCGACGAGCGTCTCAAAGCGCTCAAGGAGCGTCTTTGACTACGCAGGCAAGAGCCGTCGCGTAATCGAGCTCGAAGAGCGCTCGCGCGCCGAAGGGTTTTGGAGCGATCCGGACTTGGCGCAACGTGTGATGAAGGAGTCGTCCGAGTTGCGCGCCGAGACCGATGCCATCGAGAGCGTCGCGCGATCCCTGCGGGAGGCGCGCGAGATGCTCGAGCTCTTTTCCGACGATCCGGCCGCGCAGCCCGAGGCCGAACGCAGCATCGCCGCGGCCCAGAGCGCGATCGAGCAGCTCGAAATGGCGGCAAACTTCAGCGGAGAGTTCGACGGTCACAGCGCGATCGTCAGCATCTTTGCCGGTGCGGGTGGCGTCGATGCCGCCGACTGGACGCAGATGCTCGCCCGCATGTACCTGCGCTGGGCCGAGTCTAAGGGATTCTCCACCCAAGTCGTCGACGAATCCCCCGCCGAAGAAGCCGGCCTCAAATCGATAACCTTCTTTATGCGCGGGCGCAACGCGTACGGTATGCTTGAAAGCGAACGCGGCGTTCACCGCCTCGTGCGGCTGTCGCCGTTTGACGCGGCGCACCGGCGGCATACGTCGTTTGCCGCGGTCGACGTAATTCCCGAGATCGAAGTGGGCGATAAATTCGACGTCGAGATCAAACCCGACGACCTCCGAGTGGAAACGTTCAAGTCGGGCGGCGCGGGCGGGCAATACGTCAACAAAACGGAGTCCGCCGTCCGGCTCATCCACATTCCCAGCGGGATCGTGGTGGCGTCGCAGCAAGAACGTTCGCAGGCGCAAAACCGCGAGGTCGCGATGAATATTCTGCGCGCCAAGCTCGTGCGGCGAGCGGCGGAGGAGCACGAACGCCGCCTCGAAGATCTCCGCGGCGAACGTCAAGCCAACGAATGGGGGTCGCAGATTCGTTCGTACGTTCTGCAACCATACCAGCTCGTCAAGGACCATCGCACCGAGGTCGCGATTGGGAACGCGCAAGGCGTGCTCGACGGCGATATCGACGCATTCGTTTGGCCGTACTTACAGCAGCGACGCGCCCTCGCGTCGTCCTAAAGTGAAAGCCCGCGCGTGAAAGACCGGGTCCTGTGGGCGGGGTGTCTCGCCTATGCCGTGCTTTTCACCTGGCTGGGTTCGGTCAAGTATGCGGCGCATCGGAACTTGGTCGATTTCGGGATCTTCGAACAAACCGTCGCCAGCGCGTTCGGTTGTTTTTGCAATCCGCTCGAGGGCAGTCACTGGGCGTACCACTTTTCGCCGATCCTCTACGTCGCGGGTATAGCCGTCGCGTTCGTGCATGCTGAGGTCGTGCTGATCGCGCTGCAGGCGATCGCCGGGGCGTTGTGCGCGCCGCCGATTTATGCGATCGTTCGCGCGCGCGGCGACCGGTCGACGGCGCGGCTGGCGGCCGTGGTCGTGTGGCTATATCCGCCGTTGGCCGGCCTGACGTTTGGCGACTTTCACGAGAACGGTTTCGCGCCGGCCGCGGTGGCGTGGGCCTTGTATGCTTTCGACGCGGGCCGATTGGGCTGGGCAGGGTTCTTTGCCGCGCTCACGCTCGCGGTAAAAGAAGATCAAGCGCTGTTTCTCGCCTTTGCCGGCATCGCCGGTGCGGTCGCCTATCGCGGCGATCGCCGGCGGGCGCGTTTTGCCGCCGGCGTGGCGGTCGTTTCCGTCGTCGTAGCCGCGACGTTCTTCCTCGCGATCGAACCGCATGCAAACGGAAACCCGGCGTGGCAGCCGACGCGCTTCTATGCGTGGACGACGGCGGATTGGCGCGGCCTTGCCGGACTAGGTCTCTTGGAGCGGTTGGGATTCCTGGTGCTATTGCTCGCGCCCCTGGCGTTCGTGCCGTTTCGAACGCGCGTCATGCTGCTCGCGGTGCCGCCGCTGCTAGAAGTGCTTGCGTCGCGAATGAGTACGACGTTCACGCTCGGAACGCACTATTCGGGCGCGTGGATCGGTTACGTGTTGGTCGCATTTGCGGCGGGAATCGCGGGTTTGGCGCACCGCGGCCGCGCGCGTCCGGCACTGTATTGGGCGCTCGCGTTGTGCGTCGTGGAGCTAGTGGTCGCGAATCCCCTGCACCCGGGATTGAATCTGCGGCCGCCGCAAGCGCGGGATGCGGCGCTCGACGGTGTGCTGCGCGCGCTTCCGAGCGACGACAGCATCGCCACGCAGGAAGAAGCGTACACCCATTTAGCGTTGGACGATCCGTTCGCGCGCCTTCTGCCCGAGGATCCGAGGATCGATACGCAGGCGTGCATTGTCCTGATCGATCGAGCCTATCCGGATTCGCCGCGCTTGCAAGAGTACGGCGGCGCGTTGACCGATCTCGTACGCGCCGGCCGCTACGTCGCAGTCGATCGCGCCGGTGGGATCGAACTCTACCGCCGCACCGCGGCTTGCCGCTAGCGGACGCTCGAGAGCGCGCGGCTCAAAGGAGTTGCGCGAGCGCGTCGCCGGTGCGGGCGGGCCAGCCGGCATCCGCGCGAACGATCCGATGCGGTGCCGCCCACGGTGCCCAGCGCGCGACCTGCAGCGAAAAGTCGCGCGTCGGCGGGTACACGGCGACGACCGGGGTGCCCACCATCCCGGCCACGTGCAGCGCGCCGGAGTCGGGCGCAACCAGCGCCGGAGCCGCGGCGATGGCGGCCTTCCAAGGTGCCGTTGCGGCAAAACGTTCCACCTCCAGCCCGGTCGCCCGCGCGGTGCGGTCGGCATAGTCGTTTTCGCGATCGCTCGCCATCAAGCGCAGCGCGCCAAACCCGGCCAGCTGTCGGACGGTCTGAATCACCTGATCGAACGCAATCCCGAGCCGGTCCCACTTGTCGGTGATTTGAACGGCGACCCGATCGTCAACGGGGGGCTCGTCGTCCAGCACCAGCGGACGAAGCTCGGCGATGTCGCGCGTCGGAGTCGACGCGCCAACGATTGCGGCACCGAGCCGGAATAAGACCTCGCACTCGTGCGGCGCGCGCGGGTCGAGCCCGGCGCTGCGATACACGGCGTCGGTGAGAAAGCCCCGCGACCACAGGCTTTTCAGCGGTTTGCCCCAGGCGTTCGTAAAGCCGATCCGCACCGGCGCTCGGGAGGCGCGAGCCAATCGGTACCCGCTCGGATCTTCGGTTGCGACGAGTGCGTGGGTGTAGTCGCGCAAAGCGAGTTCTTCACCCAGGCGTTCGACCGCAGCGAGATTCGACGGCTTGCCGGACCGCAGATCGAACGTGCCCGCAATGACCCGGCGCACGGCGCGCGAGGAGAAGATGTCGGCGTTTTCAGGGCGCAACACGACGTCGGTGGGGATCGCGCCGGCGCGCAGGGCTGCCAGCAGCGGCGCGAGCGCCAGCGCGTCGCCGATCGCATCGAGGCGGATGATAAGCACCGACGGTGAACGCTCCGGCATGTTCCCACTCTCCGACCGCCGATACGGCGTGGCCTGCCTCCCGCCGTGATCGCGCGCGACGACGTCGTTACCTTCGACCAGCTCGACGGGTACCGCACGGTCAACGCCTTCGGGTTCGTCTCCGGGACGGCATCGCGCCAGCGCAGTCGCTTGCGTTCGACCTTCCGCAGCTTAGGAATGCTGATCGGTTTAGCTGCCGGCGAGTTCCTCAGTGATGCGGAGCAGCTGCGCAGCGACGCGCTCGACGCGCTGCGGCAGCGCGCCGATGCACTCGGCGCCAATGCCGTCGTCGGATTGCAGTTTTACGTCTCGGAAGGCGCCGACGGCTCGTGCAAGGTCGTGGCGTTTGGGCAGGCGGTGCTGGTCGACAAGACCGGCGCGGAGAAGACCGTTTGAGCCCGCTTGAAGATCGTGCGCGGCGCGAGCGTCTGCTGGCACAGTCCGCCGCCGCGGCAAACGCCTGTCGCAAGTGCGCGATCGGGTACGAACGGCGCAACAACGTCTACGGCGAAGGCGATTCCCTCGCTCGCCTGATGGTGATCGGCGAAGGACCGGGCGA
>JBDTDR010000038.1:0-2783 GCA_039922955.1 Candidatus Tumulicola sp. | reverse complement strand
TTCCGCTGAAAATGAGCGGATTGTGACTCAAGGCTGTTCTCCCCGGGGCGAGTAGCAGCGGAGGTCACACGTTCACGCGAGCGCTCCAAGCCTCCTCGCTTTGGGTTCGCGGAACGCCGCGAGGGGGAACCTTTTGCTGAATCGCTTGGGCCCCAAGGGTTGTTTCACGAGGGCATGGCCCAAAAGTTCGAACTCGTTTCACCGTTCGCCCTGGCCGGGGATCAGCCCAAGGCGACCCGGGAGCTGGCCGACGGCGTGATGCGCGGCGACCGCGCCCAGACGCTGCTCGGGGTCACGGGCAGCGGCAAGACGATGGCGATGGCCCGGACGATCGAACTCGTGCAGAAGCCGACCCTGGTGCTCTGCCACAACAAAACGCTGGCCGCCCAGCTTTGTGCGGAGTTCCGGGATTTTTTCCCTAAGAGCGCGGTCGAGTACTTCGTTTCGTACTTCGACTACTATCAGCCCGAAGCGTACGTCGCGTCGACCGATACCTACATCGAGAAAGACAGTTCGATCAACGAGGAGATCGAACGCCTGCGCCACTCCGCGACGCAGTCGCTGCTGACGCGTCCGGACACGCTCATCGTCGCCTCCGTGTCGTGCATTTTCGGCCTCGGATCGCCTTCGGATTACGTGGAGATGTCGGTGCGCGTGCACGTCGGCGACACGATGGACCGCGACGTGCTGCTCCGCAAGCTTATCGACATGCAGTATCGCCGGAACGACCTCAACCTCGTCCGCGGCACGTTTCGCGTGCGCGGCGACGTGCTGGAGTTCGTGAGCGTCGACGAAGAGTTAGTGCACCGCATCGAGTTTTTCGGCGACGAGATCGAGGCGATCAACGTGGTCAACCTGTTGACCGGAGAATACGTCGAAAGCAAAGACGAGCTGCTGATCTTTCCTGCCAAGCATTTCATCACGCCGGAAGAGAAGCTGCTCCGTGCGGTCGACTCGATCCAAGCCGAGCTGGACGAGCGTCTGCGGTATTTCAAGGACCACGGCAAGCTTCTCGAAGCCCAACGGCTGGAAACGCGCACGCGCTACGACCTCGACATGCTGCGCGAGGTCGGCTACTGTAACGGGATCGAAAACTACTCGCGCCACCTTACCGGGCGCGAAGCCGGGTCGATGCCGTGGTGTCTGATCGACTTTTTCCCGAAGGAAGATTGGCTGCTGTTCGTCGACGAGTCCCACGTCACGCTGCCGCAGGTGCGCGGCATGTATGCCGGCGATCGTTCGCGCAAGCAGGTTTTGGTCGAGCACGGTTTCCGTTTGCCCAGCGCGCTCGATAACCGCCCGCTGACGTACGAGGAGTTCGACGAGCACGTTCGTCAGGTGATCTACCTCTCCGCAACGCCCAGCGCGTACGAAATGGGCCGCAGCTCGCAAGTCGTCGAGATGATCATCCGGCCGACCGGTCTGGTGGATCCGGAAGTCGAGGTTCGGCCGACCCGCAATCAGGTCGACGACTTGATGGAAGAGATCCGCCTGCGCGTGGAGCGCCGGGAGCGCGTGCTGGTGACCACCCTCACCAAGAAGATGGCCGAAGACCTCACCGACTACCTGCTCGAGATGGGTTTGCGGGCGCGCTATCTGCACAGCGAAGTCGATACTCTCGAGCGGGTCGCCATTCTGCGCGACCTGCGCCTGGGCGTTTTCGACGTGCTGGTTGGAATCAATTTGCTTCGCGAAGGCCTCGACCTTCCGGAGGTTTCGATGGTCGGCATTCTGGATGCCGACAAGGAGGGTTATTTGCGCAGCGGCACGTCGTTGATTCAAACGATCGGCCGCGCGGCTCGGCACGTCGAGGGGAAGGTGCTCATGTATGCCGACGTCGTGACCGAATCGATGGCGCGGGCGATCGGCGAAACCCGCCGGCGCCGCGAGCGGCAGGTCGCTTACAACCTCGAGCACGGAATCGAACCGAAGTCGATTCGCAAAGAGGTTCACGACATTCTTAGCCTGATCGGCGCAACGCAGGAGAATGCGGCGAAGTTCAAGCTCGACAAGCTTCCGCGCGAGGTCGCGCTCAAAACGGCGGCCGAACTGGAACGAAAGATGCGCGAGTTTGCCGCCAACCTCGAGTTCGAAAAAGCGGCCGCGCTGCGCGACGAGCTGATCGATCTGCGCAAGCAGATCGGCGGCAGCGAAGGCATCCTCTTCGGAGGGAAGGCGCCGAAAATCTTCGACCGCGCGCTGCAAGAACTCGTCGGCGGATAGCCGGGGTAAGGCGGCGGTGCTTCGGCTGGCGCTGCGCGAGCGCGAACGCGATGCGGCGGTGATCGTGCTGACGGCGCGATTGCCGGCGTCGGCGGAGGAACTCGCGGTGCGCTACGAAACGCCGGCCGGCGCGCTGGTGCGCGTCGATCGGCGCGTGGCCGGAGCTTTCGACCGCGAGCACCGCGAACTCAACCTAGGCGGGGCGCCGCAGGAGCGCGAGTTCACCCTCGAAGTCGAACGCCGCTCGTTGCCGACCAACGGATTGCCGCCCGGACCGGGAGCGCGTTGGTGGCTGATGAACCGGCGCGCCGCCGCCGAACCGCGCCGCGAAGCAGATTTGGACACCGCACCGAAGCCGCCGCCGTCCGCCCCGCCCGGCGATCTTTCGCCGGATCGGCTGCCGCTTTGGGGGCACAGTCATCTCGACGTGGCGTGGCTTTGGACGTACGACGCGACGCGCCGCAAGGCGATGCGTACGTTCGCCAACGCCGTCGCGCTGCTCGAGTCCGACGAGGCGTTCGTTTTCACGCAAAGTCAGCCGCAGCTCTACGAGTTCGTGC
>JBDTDR010000037.1:0-6868 GCA_039922955.1 Candidatus Tumulicola sp. | reverse complement strand
AATCGGTGCGGCATGCACGATGCGCTCGAACTCGGGCCCGATCTCGGCAAGCGCGGCGAACGCGTCGCCGCCGTTGTTTCCGGGTCCGGCGAAAGCGACGATGCGGCTTCCGGGTGCGGCCATCGCGCGAAGACTTCGAGCGATTTGGAGGCCGGCTTCGCGCATCAGCACGTCGTCGCCCACGGCCGCGACGGCCGCCGCATCCGCGGCGCGCATCGCTTGCGGCGTAAGAACGTAGATCATCGTTCGAGGATAACGACGGCTGCGGCCATCGCGGGCGTGTGCGTGATGGTGAGATGAATCGCACGCACGTCCCGGGCCGCGATCAAACGTTTCGCGTCGCCGAAGAGTTCGATCGTCGGTTTACCGCTGCGTTCGTGACCGACGCCGACCCAGCGCCACGGGATGGCGTGACCGAACGCCTTGCGGGTGGCTTCCTTGGCCGCAAAAAAGCCGGCAAGACGCTCGGGCCAGTTGCGTTTGCGCATCGCGTAGGTCATTTCGTCCTCCGAATACACCCTGCGGGCAAACCATGCAAGCTTCCGTTCGTCGAAGCGATACCGTTCGACCTCGGCAAGATCGATCCCAATCCCGACGATCATGTGAGATAATCTTCTTAACGAGTCGCGCCTTGTCATTCAAGAATGCCGAGGGCGCAAGTTTTCCCACCGCGGAGGGCGAATCGTAGTCCAGCAGATGAACCCCAGTATCCGTATCGTGCCGATCAACACCGTCGACGCCGCGTTCTTAGACCGGCTCGCGCTCTGCCTCGAGGAACGCTTCTTGGCACGCGTGCGAGTGGAGCGTTCGCTGGTCGTGCCCCGCAGCGCGCTCAACTCGACTCGCCAGCAACTCTTTCTTTCGACGCTGACGTCCAAGGTGCTGCGCGCGTATCCGGAGGACGACGGCGTTCGCCTCGCCATCACCGATTTCGATCTGTACAAAACGTCGCACCGTTTTATCTTCGGCGACGGCGACGACGCTCAGGCCGTTGCCGCCGTCTCCTTGCATCGGCTCCGTTCGGAGTTCTACGGCGAGGAGCCCGACTTCAACGTGCTCTTCCAGCGGACGCTCAAGGAATCGGTCCACGAGCTGGGCCACGCTTTTGGTTTAAAGCACTGTTATAACGCCCGCTGCGCGATGTACTATTCCAACTCGATCTTCGAAACCGACAACAAGATGCCGCACTTTTGCGAGGTCTGCGACCGCCGGATCGGCCGGGCGCGCAACGAACGCTCGTAACGCTGCTTTTAACGAACGCTCGTAACTGCTTTTAGCGTAACGCACGGGCGTCGGCTAGCGCGATCGTCTCGTGTCGCCCGTCGTCGCGTTGCACGACCAGCCCGCCGTCGTCGGCAAGCGCAAGCGCGGTGGCGTGAAAAGGTGCCGCAGCGCCGTCTTTGAGGATGCGGTAGCGGATGCCGGGGAGCCGGGCCGCGCGTTCCCACGCCCGGGCTACGCGAGCGGGGGTGGTCAGCTCGTCGAGGGCCGCGTGGTACTCGCGCAAGATGTCGAGCAGCAGCGCACCGCGGTCGATCGGCGCAACGTCGTCGCAGAATGACGGCGGCGGATCGATCCCGGCTTCCGCGCCGGGCCGCCGATGAACGTTGATTCCGACGCCGCACGCGACCCACGCGACGTCGCCGGCGACGCGCGACACGCAAAGAATGCCGGCGACCTTGCCGGCATCGATCAGCAAATCGTTGGGCCAGTGGAGCGTCGTTGCGATGCCGCGCGCAAGCAGCGCCCGGCGTACTGCCAGCGCCGCCCAGAACGGCACCGCCCAGAGCCGGGCCGCAACGACCGCGTACGGGAGAATGGTCGTGACGAGCAGCGACGTGCCCGGCAGCGCGAGCCAGGAACGCCCCTTTCGCCCGCCGCCGCGGGTCTGGCGGTCGGCGACGATGCTAAGGCCCCGGTGCCGCTCGCTGCCGAGAAGCGCCGCCGCATCGGCGTTCGTGCTTCCGGTTTCCTTGACGTAGGCCAGCGCCGAAAATGCCGTGTCGGCGAGCTGGGCGGCAATGGCGGCGTATGGGTCGTGGCCGGGCGCAGCGGTTTGGCGATCCATGGCGGCTGGGAGCCTTGGCTGCGGGTCGCAGGCTTACCCCTCCGAAGAGCCGTATTCGGCGGTCCTATGGCTATCGAACGCACGTTAATTCTTTGCAAGCCCGACGCCGTTTCGCGCGGTTTGGTCGGCGACATCACCGCGCGTCTCGAGCGCCGCGGCTACATCATCACCGCGATGAAGCTGATGCAGCTCGACGGCGACCGCGCGCGCGAGCACTACGCCGAACATCACGGCAAACCGTTCTTCGACGATCTGGTGGGATTCATCACGTGCGGCCCACTGGTTGCGCTGGCGGTCGAAGGCGAAAGCGCGATCGACGGGTGCCGCCAAATCATCGGCGCGACCAATCCGTTGTCGGCCGCTCCGGGATCCATCCGCGCGGATTTGGCCCAAACGATCGGCCGTAATCTGGTGCACGGCAGCGACAGCAAAGCCAGCGCGGAACGCGAGCTAAAGATTTTCTTCGACGCCAACGAGTTCGTATCGCGCCGGCACGATCTCGAACGGTGGATCAACGGTTGACCGTATCGCTCGAATCGCTGCGCGGCAGCGGCCGCCCGCTGATCGAGGGAGTCCGCGCGCGCGAGGTGCTCGACTCTCGCGGCAATCCGACCGTCGCCGTCTGCGCCGCGACCAGCTTCGGCGTGGTGGAGGAAGCGATGGTGCCGTCGGGCGCTTCGACCGGCGCCAACGAAGCCGTCGAGCTGCGCGACGGCGACCCGAAACGCTATAACGGCAAAGGCGTGCTCAAGGCGGTGCGGGCGGTCAACGACGTGCTCGGCCCGGCGCTCGAGGGTCTCGACGCCACCGCGCAGCGCACCGTCGACGCCACGCTCGTCGATCTCGACGGTACGCCGAACAAGCGCAACCTCGGCGCGAACGCGATCCTCGGAACGTCGCTGGCCGTTGCCCGCGCCGCCGCGGCGAGCCTGTCGCTGCCGCTGTTTCGGTATCTCGGTGGTCCGTCGGCGGCCACGCTGCCGGTCCCGATGATGAACGTGATCAACGGCGGCAAGCACGCGCAAGGCGCGCTGCAGTTTCAAGAGTGCATGATCGTTCCGGTCGGCGCGGCCTGCGAGGGCGACGCGGTGCGCTGCGGCGCCGAAGTCTTTCACGCGCTCGGACGGCTGCTGCACGACCGGCATCTGCCGACGCTGGTCGGCGACGAAGGCGGATACGCGCCGCCGCTCGAGACCCCGCAGCAAGCCCTCGATCTGATCGTCGCGGCGATCGACTTGGCGGGATACAAATCCGGCACCGACGTCGCCATCGCGCTCGATCCGGCTTCCAGCGAGTTTTATCAGGACGGCAAGTATTACGCGCTTTCGAAGGAGCGCGGCCTAAGCGCCGCCGAGATGATCGCGCTCTATCGCGACCTGTGCGATCGCTATCCGATCGTGTCGATCGAAGACGGTCTCGCGCAAGACGATTGGACCGGCTGGCACGCCCTCACCGAGGCGCTCGGCGACCGCGTGCAGCTCGTCGGCGACGACATTTTCGTCACCAACGTGAAGTTCCTCGAGCGTGGCATCGCCGAAGGCGTAGCTAATTCGATTCTCGTTAAAGTCAATCAGATCGGCACGCTCACCGAAACGCTCGACGCGATCGAAACCGCGCACGCCGCCGGTTACACGACCGTTATCTCGCACCGTTCCGGCGAAACCGAAGACACGACGATCGCCGACATCGCCGTCGCGACCGGAGCGGGACAAATCAAAACCGGTTCGCTCTCGCGCAGCGACCGGACCGCGAAGTACAATCGGTTAATGGCGATCGAAGGCGAACTCGGTGCCGCCGCGCGTTATCCGGGAGCGCAAGCTTTCCGCACTCGTGTGAATTCGAAGCGGTCCTAGGGCCTGTAGCTCAGCGGTAGAGCGGCCGGCTCATAACTGGTTGCGCGTAGGTTCGAATCCTACCAGGCCCACCACAAACCGCGCCACCCGGACTAACTAATCGCCACTCGCTTGCGAAGGCGGACCCGCGGCGATGCGGTTATGACCAGAATAGTTCGGCTGCGGCCTGGTCGCGCATGAATATGCGGACTTTGGTGACGCGGCCGTCTTTCAACGTAAAGATCAGGACCTCTTCTTGCTCCAGGTCGTGCCCTTTCCGTTTGCCGGTCGCAGAGTTGTTGACGAATACATCGTCACCGGTCGCCGCGAAGCTGAGCGGCGTGGCACGGAACGTTCCATCCGTCTCTTGCCCGAGCTGAGCAAACGAAGCGAACACCGCGTCGCGGCCTTTGTAGTCGCCGGTGAGAATCCCGGTGCTTGGTCCGAGCCATCGCACGGTCGAATCGAAGAGCTCGGCGAGCGTCGTCATGTCGTGGGCGCTGAATGCCTCGAAGCCGCGCTTGACAAGCGCGATGTTCTCAGTTTCGGTCTGCGTCATCGTGTTCTTGCACCTCTTCAAAGCGTGATGTAGTGGCCCCGACATCGTAAGCGCCGGGTAGTCGGCCTTCAGGAAACGGACCGTTGGAAGCCTACAAAGCCGTCGCTTACATCGCCTTGTGCTTGATCGGAATGTTCACGAGCGGTCCTTGACCGCCGATCTGCTCGATCGTTTCGCCCTCGGTTACCGACCAGTGATGGAGGCCGGCCGGAACCGCGATGAATGAACCCGTCGGGAATGCGTGCGCCTGGCTCTTATTCACGACGTCTCCGGTGCCGAAGAGCAGGGTTCCTTGGATGACGGTGATGTATTCGGGGTGGGAATGGAAGTGCGGTTGGTTGACGTAACCGTCGGGCATTTTGACGCGGATGAAGGATGCGTCGGCCTTGTTCGGATCGCCGGTTAGGATCGCCATCGAGGTGCCTTTGTTGACGCCCGTCCCGGCAACCCAGTGCATCGTCGAGGGGCTCAGCGCGACAACCGCCGGGCTGGCCGCCGCAACGGCTACGAGACCCGCCGACAGAAACGCGGCGAGGAAGACTCCTGAAGAGAGTTTCATCGGATCGGACCTTTCTCAAATTGGAATGTGGCTTTCCCGGCGTCGCACACGTTCGCTTCGAAGCGGCTGCCACCTGGTTGCCCGCTTGCCACAGCCCGGCCGCCGGCCGGCTCTTCCGCGAGCGTTGACAGCGCGCTCGCTACCCGCTAGCCTACGTTGTGTCACCTGAGCGACGCTCCGCCCTCAGCGAAAACTCCGGTGTGTCACCCCGAGCGGACGCGCAAAGCGCCGCAGTCGAGGGGCGCGGCGCCATCGTCTATCGGTTAGGACATCGCCCTTTCAAGGCGGAAAGACGGGTTCGATTCCCGTTGGCGCTACCAAAAATATCCTTATTCTATCAGGGTTTTTCGCATGTTCCCGGGCCGTTAGGGCTCCAAATCTAACGGGCGTCTAACGGGATTGCGGCAGACGTTGCTAAGCTACGATCCTGGCGAAGGCCTCCGCTGCCTCGGCATCGCGGTCGCGGTAGACCGTGATGTACCGGTCGTAGGTTATGCTGATGTCGCTGTGACCTAGGCGTTTAGAGATCACCTCGATCGGAACGCCCGCCTTGGCGAGCAGGGAAGCGTGAGTGTCGCGAAGGTCGTGAAATCGGATGCGCCGGACTCCCGAACGCTTCATAAAGTTCCGAAACGCCGAACTGAACAGCCACGGGGGGATGGCCGTCCCGTCCGGCTTGGCGAATATTAGATCCTCGTTCTGATAGGCGGTACCTAATGCGATCCTTTCGGCGGCTTGGACGACTTTGTGGCTCCGCAGAATCGCGAGCAAATGCTCCGAGACGCAAACCGTCCGCACCTTGTCGTTCTTGGGTCGTTTGTAGATCTTTCCCGCCCGCTTTGTGTCGCTCAGCGAGCGGCTGATCGTGACGATGCGCTGCCGAGAGTCGACGTCTTGCCAGCGCATGGCCATGATTTCACCCAGGCGAGCCCCGGTGTACAGTGCAAACGCCACGGCTGGATAGAATGTGCTGGATGCCGTGAGATAATGGCGCGCGGTACACCGTTGGATCGGATTTCGTGCCTCACCTAGCAGCTGATGAACTTCGAACTCCGTGAGAACCGTGGATTCGGGTTTGAGCACCTTTGGCAGGTCACCGGTATCAAGTGATGCTCCCGGACTGCGGAGGATTATTTCCCATTTCACGGCTCGGCGAAGGACGTTTCGTAGAAGTTCCGCCGCGTGGTGGACCGTGCGCGGACTAATCGATCGCTTTGACCATTGAGCATACGCCGCAAGGATGTCGACGGCTTTAACGTCGGCGACCTTCTTCGCGCCGAATGCCGGCCGCAAGTATAGTCGCAGCAGACCCTCGTAGCGCTGCAGCGTCGTCGCGGCTAAACGGTTCTCTTTTGATTGCATGAAGCGATCGAACAGCTCGTTCATTGCGATGTCGGCGTTCGGCGTACACTCGCCCGCCAAGACGGCAGCCTTGCGCTTCGCGAGAAGCGCTTCAGCCTGCACCCTCGTGACCCCAAGAAGGGTCTCGGTCTTTTGCCTGCGTTTGCCGTCGGTCGACACGACGTTATACACGATGCGGAACTTCCTATCTCCTATTTTCCTGAGGTACCCCATGGGCGTGTCTCCTACGGGGTCCCGGCCCTCGACGTGTTCGCCGCGAGGCCAAGGAACTCTTCGAGTGCCCGTCTCGTCACGATGATCCGGCGAGGGGTAACGCGGATCGAGGGAAGTCTGCCGGAGGCTAGGAGTTCGTACGTTGCATTGCGCCCGATACCTAAGATAAGCTGCACCTCCGCCGGGGTGAATGTCAGCGACCTCAGCAAGTGTCACCGATAATTGTGCCATAGTTATTTTGTCAAAAAAAGAAAAACCCCAAGCCGCACTGCCGG
>JBDTDR010000036.1:0-15233 GCA_039922955.1 Candidatus Tumulicola sp. | reverse complement strand
TATCTGCGCTACCTCAACCCGCACGACGATCGCGCGCCGTGGGAACTCGCCGACGCTGCCCGCTGGATGAACGTCGACCAGTATGTCGGCGGCGCTGAACACGCCGTACTCCACCTGCTGTACGCGCGCTTCTTCTACAAGTTTTTTCACGATCGCGGCTGGGTGAGCGGCCGCGACGAGCCCTTCGAGCGGCTCTTTCATCAAGGGATGGTGCTGAGCAACGGCGAGAAGATGTCGAAGTCGCGAGGAAACGTCGTGGGCATCGACGACACGGCGCAAACCAGCGGCGTCGATGCGATGCGGCTTTTCTTGCTCTACGTCACGGCGCCCGAAGACACGAGCAACTGGAGCGAGGAAGGCATCACCGGGCGCGTTCGGTTCGTTAACCGCGTTTGGCGCGCGTGCGAACCGTTCTTCGAAAGCGCGCGTAACGTCTCCGTGCGCGAACTGCCGCAGGTGGAAACCGCGGACGAACGGGCGATCGTGCGTGCCGTGCACGTAGCCGCTAAGTCGGCCGTCGACGAAACGCTGACGCGCCGCTTTCACTACAACGCCACCATCGCCAAGCTCGACGAACTGGTGAACGCCATGACGCTGACGCTGCAAACGGAGCCCGAATCGCCGGCGGCGCGCTATGCCGCGCACGTGCTGCCGATCGTGATCGCGCCGTTCGCGCCACACCTCGCCGAAGAGCTGTGGGAACGCTACGGGCACGCAACCTCGGTGCACCTCGAGCGTTACGTCGAGCCCGACGAGCGCGCCCTCTCCGTCGACGAGATCGTGCTCGTGGTTCAGGTCAACGGCAAGATTCGCGGCCGCCTTCCGGTAAGGCCCGGGGTCACCGAGGAGCAGGCGTTCGCGCTCGCCATGGCAGAAGCGAACGTACGAGCGCAAGTGCAAGGGCGTCACCTGCGCAAACGAATCTTCGTTCCCGACAAGCTCCTGAACTTGGTCGTCAGCTAAAAAGAGCATAAATCTGCTTTGGCGCTGAAAAAGCAGGCATGAATCAATTTCGGGCAGTTGCCGTGGCCGCAATCATAGCGTCATCCGGATGCAGCTCGGCGATCCATTCACCCGCGCCGCTACCGGCGCGGTCGTCTAATCCACAACCGGCGATTCAGCACGTCATCGTAATGGTTCAGGAGAATCGCAGCTTCAATAGCCTCTTTATGGGTTTTCCCGGCGCCGAGACCAGCACCACCGGCGCGTGCGCGCCGTTTACGCCGCCCGGCTCATCAAAGACGTACTGTGCCGGCGGCAAGCTCGTCAGGCTCAAGCCGATCACCCTGGAAACGTGCGGGTGCCTTGGCGGGACTGACATCGAGCATGGGCACCGCGCTTTCGAGAGCGAATACGACAGCGGAAAAATGGACGGCTTCGACACAATCAACTTTGGAACCACTGGCCAAAACGGTCCGGCTGGCACTTATCCCTACGCATATGTCGTGCGTCGCGAGGTACAGCCTTATTGGGATATGGCGAACAAGTACACGTTGGCAGATCGTATGTTTTCAACGGCCACTAGCGACAGTTTCATAGCTCATCAGGAGATTATCGCCGGCACAGTTCGGCTCAACTCGCATGAGTCGCTAACCGATACTCCGTCGGCTATGCCATGGGGATGTGACGCTCCCCCAGGAACCGTTACCGGCGTAATCTTTACCAATGGTACGGTGAAAGAGCGCGGTGGCCCGTTCCCGTGCTTTACGCAGTATAAGACCATGGCCGATGTGCTCGATGCGGCGGGCGTCTCTTGGAAATTCTACGTCGCGTCCGGTGATATAAATTCACCGTACTTGGAATTTTCTGGACGAGTTTGGAACGGCTTCGATGCCATCAAAGGCGTCCGTTATGGGCGGGACTGGAAGAATAACGTCAGCATTCCCAACACCAACATTTTTAAGGACCTAAAGAATGGCACCCTACCGGCGGTTTCGTGGGTCATTCCGGTGCTACCCGATTCGGATCATCCGGCGAGTGGATACAATAAAGGACCGTCGTGGGTAACCTCGGTCGTCAATGCCGTCGGCCGGAGTTCCTATTGGAAGAGCAGTGCAATTATCGTTCTGTGGGACGACTGGGGCGGGTACTACGACAACGTCCCGCCGCCGCAGCTCGACTATACCAGCTTGGGAATGCGCGTTCCGATGATCGTCATCTCGCCGTTTGCAAAACCTCATCACGTTACGAAGACTCAGTACGAGATTGGTAGCGTGCTCAAGTTTATCGAGCAGAACTTTGGAACGGGATCGCTTGGATCGACAGACGTACGTGCCAATTCAATCGGCGATGTTTTCAATTTTGGACAGCCGGCAGTGAAGTTTCAGGCGATTCACGCACAATACCCCGAGTCGTATTTCTTAGGTCCCCGTAACTTGCCGTCTGCGCACGAGGTCATCGAGAAGGCTGGCGGTATACCAGATTAGCGCCTTTGCAGCAGAAACTTGCGAGCCGTGACGGGCGCGCAAGCGGTCTTCAACCGCCTCTTCGCGGGCACGCGGTCTGGGCGGGGGTTCACTTCTGCGGGTAGAGGAAGAACTGGGGGTGACCGGGGGCCTGAATGTTTCGCCGAAACGTGGTATCGTGTGAAGCGGAGGATGTGTCCATGATCGTACGCCGATTCCTAACGGCCTTTACCGTCGCGGCGCTGACCGCTACCGCGTCCGCTTGGGCGGCGCTTTCGGTCGGGACCAAGGCGCCCGACTTTACACTGCAAGCGACGCAAGGAGGCAACGCCTTCACCTTCAGCCTGGCCGACGCGCTGAAGAAAGGGCCGGTCGTGCTGTATTTTTACCCGGCCGCGTTCACGACGGGCTGCACGATCGAAGCGCACGATTTTGCCGATGCGATCGATCAATATCGCGCGCTCAACGCGACGGTGATCGGCGTCTCGCACGATCCGCTCGACAAGCTGCAGAAGTTCTCGGTCAGCGAGTGCCGCAGCAAGTTTGCCGTCGCAGCCGACACGCAGCAAACGGTCGAGAAAGCGTACGATTCGGTGCTCGCGCAGCACCCGCAGTACGCCAACCGGACGTCGTACGTCATCGCGCCGGACGGAACGATCGTCTACACGTATACGAGCTTGGATCCGTCGTTGCACGTCTCGAACACGCTGACCGCGCTGAAAACCTGGGAAACCGACCACTCCAAGCCATGAAGACACGATATTTCGCGGTCGCGTTTCTCTTCGTTGCCGCCGTCGCGGCCGCGGCCGTACGGCCCGCGGCCGCCGCGCCGTCGCCATCGCTTTCGAGCGTTTTGGGGACGCTGCGCTCGCTCTCGGACGTGCAGTTCGAACGGGTAACGTACTGGGCTCGGAACGGGAGCGCGCGCCCCTTCGTGTCGGCGACGCCGGATCAGCGCGCCGAGGCGGAAATTGCCGACTTGGGTTCGGCTGACCGAAATGCCGTGCTGCGGTGGCTGCAGGGCGACGGGCGCTCCGCGCTCTACGACCGCGGCGCCGGCGACGGCGACATCGGCTCGCGGCGACCCAACGGCATGACGCCCAGTTCGCCCACGCCCAATCCGTACCGGCCCTTAGATTTCGCGAGCGCGACATTGGGCAATGCTTCCGCCGGGCACATCGCGGTCTATGGCGGGTTCGCAGCGGCAAAGCGGGATGGAAAGGCCGCGATCGTTTGCGTTTCTTTCAAGAACACGTCGTCGCTGGTCGCGCGCCGCGTACTCTTCGACCTTCCGATCGCGGATAAACAAGGCCGCGAGCTGGGCGCGCTGCAGCTCGATCGCCGCGGTGAGTTCTCTCCCGGAATCGACATCAACGGTTGGTCCACGTTGAGCGACTGGCAAGGCGGCATCGGTCACCGCGGCTATGGCGACAACTGCACGCTGCTCGAACAAAGCATCGCCTCGGCGCCCTTGCTGCACGCCGCGTCCGTCTCGTATCGCGTCACCCGCGTCGAATACGCCGACGGCAGCGTCTGGGTTCCTTAGCGGCTAGCTCTCGCTACCTGCTCTACGGCCTTACCCCACTTCGTCGTTGCCGGCAAAGAGTTGTTGGGCGCGGGGAATGCGTTTTTCGCGGGGGCCGGTGTCGAGCGACGTGACGTCGCGCGGGACGACGTCGATCGGGGGGATCTCCGACAGTTCGTCGCCGCCGAGCGACGCCTCGTCTTTGAGCCGGCGCCCTTGCGGCAAGAGTTTGGTTTCGTAAGAACCGACGGCGCCGTTAAAGGCGTTCACGGAGCGTTCGAGATGTTTGCGAACCTCGAGGAGATGCTCGGAGAATTTCAGGGCGCGCTCGTAGAGGACTTTGCCGATCGTGGCGATGCGCTTGGCGTTCTCTTCCTGGCGCAGCGCTTGCCAGCCCATCGCGAACGTGCGAAGCAGGCTAATCAGCGAAAGCGGCCCGGTCACCAGGACGCCCTTGTCGAGCGCGTATTCGATGAGCATCGGGTCGTCGCTGCAGGCGGCGCTCAAGAACGCTTCGCCGGGCACGAACATGACGACGTAGTCCGCCGACCCTTTCGCCGTTTGATACCCTCGGCGCGCTAGCGCGTCGACGTGATCGCGCAGCGCTCGGGCGTGTTGCTTGACCAAGGCTCGGCGCGTCTCGTCGTCGGCGGCTTCGAGCGCGGCCTGCATCGAATCGATCGGCGCCTTCGCGTCGACGAAGACGCAGCGCTCGCCCGGAAGATTGACGGTCATGTCGGGGCGGACGCGCGCTTCCTCGAGCGCGACGGTCTGCTGCTCGAAAAAGTCGCAGTACGGCAGCATTCCCGCCTTCTCGACGACGTTGCGCAGTTGCATCTCGCCCCACTTGCCGCGCGACGCGGGATTGCGAAGCGCGGTAACCAGCGTCGAGGTTTGCGTCGTGAGGCTCGTCGTCGCGTTTTCAAGTTTCTCCGCCCGTCCCAAGAGCTGATCGATTTGCGCGCGCAGGCTGCCCGCGTCGTGCTGCCGTTTGGCTTCGAGTTCTTGAATCAGCCGGTCGAACTCGTGAAGCTTCTGCGCGACCGGAGCGACGAGTTCGCCAACCCGCTCGCTCGCGCGGTTGGCCGTGCTCTCGCGCAGTTCGTTTTTCGCGCGCTCGAGCAACGCCTCGATCGTTTTTTCTTGCGCTCGCTGAGACTCGGCCAGCGTCGCGCGCAGCCCGCTGTTTTCGACCCGCGCCACTAACCAGGCGATGACCGCACCGATGACGCCCCCGAAGAAAAACGCGATGAGAATCGTGAGCGCGTTCACGGGTTCGGCTGCCCCGCGTACTTTCCAAGGAAGGCAACCGTTCGTTTCCACGCGTCCGCCGCAGCCGCCGGAACGAAGGCGGAACGCTGGTCGTCGAAAAACGCGTGGCCGGCATCGTCGTAGATGCGAATGTCGTTTGGCACGAGCAGTTCTTCGGTAAACGCGCGAACCGACTCGGCCGGGATGCCGCTGTCGCGGGCGCCGTAGCTGCCGCAGATCGGGATGCGCAGCTCCTCCGGTTTCACGTCGTTAAGCGGTCCGTAAAAGGGGCAAACGGCGCAGAAAACGCCGTCGTTGTCGATCG
This sequence comes from Candidatus Tumulicola sp., assembly GCA_039922955.1. Classification (GTDB taxonomy): domain Bacteria; phylum Vulcanimicrobiota; class Vulcanimicrobiia; order Vulcanimicrobiales; family Vulcanimicrobiaceae; genus Tumulicola. The sequence goes on along the minus strand of JBDTDR010000036.1, from coordinate 9,727 downwards.
CTGCGAGCATGGCGATGCGGCCGCCCATGCAGAAACCGACGATGCCGGTCTTCGTGGACGGAAACTTTGTTGCCAGCCACATTGCGGCCGCTCGCGCGTCGCCGTCGTACCGCGCACGGTCGAGCCGCTTTGCGTACGGGCGGAAGGTCGCGACGTCGCTGCCGTTGTCGCCGCTGGGCGCGCCGAATCGCGCGTACAGGTCGGGCGCGATGGCCGCGAATCCGGCCTTAGCGAAACGCCGGACGACGTCGCGGATTGAAGCGTCGACGCCCCAAAGGTGCATGATCACCACGACCGAGGGCGCGTTCGCGCGGGCGTGGACGGGCCAAGCCGCGTACGCGGTCACGGCGTCCGGACCGGCCGCCTCGACGCGCTCGACCACGATGCCGGGATCGTCTTCGGCCACCAGTGGGGGGTGCGGTCGGCCCAGCGGCGGCGTGGCGGGCTGCCCTAACGCCGACGCGGCAGTTCCGACGCCGGTCGCAGCGGCCGCGGCGATGCCGACGAAGGCGCGCCGGTTGAGGTCCACAGAAGTCGCCCGGGTGGGATCGATCTCGCTCCCGTTCACAAAGGAGTCCGTTTGACCCATGGCCGGAACCTCCTAGAGGTGAGGGCGGCGGGCGGGTGAACTAACCGAACCCTCTAAAATTAACCAAAGTCACTAAAACGGAGAACGAACCGATGAATCGGACCGCATTTTTGACGGCTTCGGCGACCCTGGTCGCGGCCTCGCGCGGGGCCGTCGCGGCCGCCGGCGTTCCGGGGGGTACCCACCGCGTGGAACGCCGGGCCGATTTCGACGCCGACGCTTTCGCCAAGGCGGTGGGCCGCGACGCGCAGATCCGACAACTTTGGGAAGCGGTGGCCTTCAAACCCACGACTTGGAACAACGTCAAGAACTCGATGAACGGTTTGCAGTTCGGCTTCGGCTACCCCGCCGGTTCGGTGGCGATGGTCTTCGCCGCCCACGGGCCGTCGGCGTCGTACGGCTACGCCGACCACGTTTGGAAGAACTATCGCATCGGCGAGTATTTCGATTTGAAAGACGGCGCCGGCGCGCCGGTGACGTCGAACGTCTATCTCGCGCGACGCGCGGCGATCGATCCGGACGCCGATCCGGACGATGACGCGGGCATGTACCAAGACACCTCGATCGAAATGCTGCAGCAGCGCGGACTGATCTACCTGACCTGCCACACCGCGGTGGAAGAACAGGCGCGCGGCATCGTCAAGAAGGGTCTTGCTCCCGCCGGGATGACCGCATCCGACGTTGCCGACGACATCCTCACGCACCTGATTCCGGGCGCCCGCGTCGTGCCGTCGATGGTGGCTACCGTCGCGGTGCTGCAGGCGACCTATCGTTACACGTACATCACGCTGACGCTCTGAGGTGACGGCGATGCAACTAACGGCACTCCAGCGCATGCTGGCGATCGCCGCAGCGGTGGCGGCCGCGGCGTGTTCGGGCGGCGCGCCGGCTCCGCCGGCGATGGGCTACGATCCGCAAGCGTTGCCGGCGGGGCCCGCCGGCCGGACGATCGCCTACGGTCACGACATCATCGTCGATACGCAACATCTCATGAAGGGCTACGTGCGGGCGAATTTGTCGTGCCAAGCGTGCCACATTGCCGCCGGAACCAAAGCTCGGGGCGGCAGCTTCGTTGGAACGTACGCGCGGTTTCCGCAGTGGAACAAGCGCGCGCACCGCATGATCGCGCTGCAGGACCGCCTGGCCGAATGTTTTCTTTACAGCATGAACGGCCGGCCGCCGGGGTACTCGAGCAAAGCCATGATCGCGATGGTCGCCTACATCGCGTGGCTGTCGCGCGGGACGCCCGTAGGTGCCGCGCAGCGCAAGTCGGACCGGTTTATGGAACCGCTGCCTAGCCGGTCCCCGGACGTCGAGCACGGACGCGCGCTGTACGCGCAAAAATGCACGGCCTGCCATCGGGCCGACGGCAACGGCATCGCGGGTGCGTATCCGCCGCTGTGGGGTTCGGGGTCGTTCAACGCCGGCGCGGGGATGGCGCACGTCGATCGGATGACCGGTTTCGTTCGGTATAATATGCCGCAGAACGCTCCCGGATCGCTAACGCTCGAGGACGCGTACGACGTGTCGGCGTACGTTTTGGGTCACGCGCGGCCGCGATTTAGCCGCAAGATTCTCGTCGCACCATTGCCGCAACCCGCCGGGTTCTTCTAATATCATGAGGTGAAACTGCTTCCCGGGCTTCTAGCCTGCGTCGTACTCGCGGGCGTTGCCACGTTGCTCGGGAAATGGGCGCCGATCGTGGGGGCGCCGGTTTTCGCGATCCTGATGGGCGTCGCCATCGCCGCGTGGCGGCGGCCGGGGGCCGCCTTCGAACCCGGAACGGCGTTTGCCGGCAAGGCGCTCCTGCAATGCTCGATCGTCCTGCTCGGCGCTAATTTGAGCATCGGCCAAATCGCGCGCGGTGGGGCGGCGGCGCTGCCGGTGATGCTCGGCACCTTCGCCATCGTGCTGGCCGTCGCGTATGTTTTCGGCCGGATGCTCGGGCTCGACCGCGATTTGCGCCGTCTGCTCGCGATCGGCACGGCCATCTGCGGCGGCTCGGCCATTGCCGCGTTGTCGGGCGTCATCGACGTCGATCGTTCGGACGTAGCGTACGCGCTCGGCACCGTGTTTTTCTTCAACGTGGTCGCCGTGCTGGTGTTTCCTCCGCTCGGTCATGCGATGGCGCTGTCGCAGTCGGCGTTCGGCTTATGGGCCGGGACCGCGATTAACGATACTTCGTCGGTCGTCGCGGCGGCGTTTGCTTACGGTCACGACGCCGGCAACGCGAGCATCGTCGTGAAGCTCACGCGAACGCTGCTGATCGTCCCGGTCGTGCTTTTCTACCTCTGGAGACGCATGGCGTCGCCCCGCGACAAAACGCAGCGCGTCAACTGGGCCGGCATATTTCCATGGTTCGTTCTCGCGTTTCTGGCGGCCGCGACGGCCGAATCGCTGGGCTGGATTCCGGGCCCGTGGCGCGCGCCGCTGCAGCACGTCGCGCTCTTTACGATCGTCGTCGCGCTCGCCGGCGTCGGGCTCTCCTCGGACGTCGAGCGGATGCGAGCCGCCGGCTTGCGCCCGCTCGCACTGGGGGCGGTTTTGTGGATCGCCATCGCGACGAGCAGCCTGGCAATCGCGCATTTTGCCGGCATCGGGTAGCGCGCGGCGGACGGGGCTCCCGAAGGTTAGGTCATAGGCCCTCCGGCCAGCGAACGATAAAATGATACCTTGCGCCGTCCCGCAGAAGGGAGGGCGCGGCGGCGCAGCCGCCGAGGGAGCGCAACAAGCAGTGACGGACGCGATGGTCAAGGTGACGCTCCCCGAGATGGGCGAGTCGGTCACCGAGGGATCCATCGTCGAGTGGCGTAAGCGCGTCGGCGATTTCGTGGCCGAAGGCGACGCCTTGGTGGACGTAACCACCGACAAAGTCGACGTTGAAGTTCCGGCCACGGCCTCCGGCGTGATCACGCAAATCCTCGCCGGTGCGGGCGACACGGTTTCTGTCGGCTCGGTGCTCGCCGAGATCGACACCTCGGAAGCCGGCGGCGCCGCCGCCACCAGCGCTCCCGCGATCGCCGCGCGAAACGGCGCCGTGCCGGCCGCACCGCGGCCCGCCGGACCGCCGCAGCTGGTTACGGTGTCGCTGCCCGAGATGGGCGAGTCCGTAACCGAAGGCTCGATCGTCGAAATCCGCCGGAAAATAGGCGACTACGTTGCCGAGGGCGAGCCGCTGCTGGACGTCACCACCGACAAGGTTGACGTTGAAGTGCCCGCGCCCGCCTCCGGCGCGATCGTGCAGATTTTCGTCCTGCCCGGCGAAACCGTTTCGGTCGGCGCGCGGCTGGTCGACATCGATGTCAACGCCGCTCCCGCGAAACGTGGCGCCGATGGCGTCCGCCCGCGCACGCTCGCGGTCGGCGTCCCCACCGCACCATCCACGCCGGCTGGCGTGGTTGCGTCACAAACCGGTGAAGCGCTAGCCGACCAACCCGCTCGCCGGATGGCTCGCCGCCTTGAGGTGGACCTGTCGCGGGTTCGGGGGTCGGGGCCGAACGGCCTGATTCTGCGCGGCGACGTGATCGCGCAAGCCGAGACCGCCACGCTGCGCCGTGCCGCCGGCAGCGCGCTGCCGGCGGCGGGGCCGCCGTTGCCGGCCGTCCCGGCGAGCGCCAAGCTCACCCCGCTCAAGGGCCCGGCCGCAGCCCTCATCGGGTACATGGAACAAAGCCTCACCATCCCTACCGCGACGAGTTTTCGCGCGCTGGCAGTCGACGTGCTCGACGCGCGGCGCAAAGAACTCAACGGTGCGATCAAGGCGGCCAGCCGCAGCGAAAAGGTTTCGTTCACGCACCTCGTTGCGTTCGCGCTGGTGCGCGCGGCGCGCGACCTGCCGTTCATCACGTACTCCTTCCGCCGCGACGAAAAGGGCGCGCCGGCGCGGCTCGAGCCCGGCATCCACCTAGGCCTCGCGGTCGATAGCGAGCGCAAAGACGGCACGCGTTTTTTGGTCGTGCCGGTGATCAAAGGTGCCGGCGACCTCGATTTCGCCGCGTTTCGAAGCAAGTACGAAGAGTTGGTTGCAAAATCGCGCGACAACAAGCTCGGCGCCGACGATTTACAAGGCGCGTCGTTCACGCTGACAAACCCGGGCGGCATCGGCACGATCGCCTCGGTGCCACGGCTGATGGCCGGGCAAGGCGCGATCCTCGCGGCCGGCGCAATCGGGTACCCGCCAGGCTTTGCCAACGCCAACGAGCAGTCGCTCCAGCTACTGGGCGTTTCGAGAGTCATGCAGCTGACGAGCACCTACGATCACCGCGTCATCCAGGGGGCGCAGTCGGGCGAGTATCTGCGTCACGTCGATGACCTGCTCCAGGGCCGCAGCGGCTTTTACGAAACGATCTTCGAATCGCTCGGATTGCACGCGTCCGCGGTGCCGCACGTTACGACGGCCGTGACGACCGGCACCCCGCGCGCGACGGCACCCGCGCCTCCCTCGGACGAGATGCTGCGCGCCGTCGCGGCCGGCATGGCGATCGTCTCCGCTTATCGCCGTCACGGCCATCTCGCCGCCAACCTCGATCCGCTCGGCACCGAGCCGGTCGGCGATTCTTCGCTCGAGCCGCAGACCTACGGCCTAACGCCGGCGCTGCAGAGCGCGATCCCAGCCGGAGTGCTGCGCGTCAAAGTTCCCGGCAATACGCTGGGCGAGGTGCTCCCCCACCTCAAAGAAACCTACAGTTCGACGATCGCGTACGAGATCGAGCATATTTCGAACGCCAACCAACGCGTGTGGCTGCGCGATTACATCGAATCGGGCAAGAATAAGGTCAAATTCTCGCCCGAGCGCCAAATCGAGTTTCTTCAACGCCTGACCCGCGTCGAAGCGTTCGATCGCTACGTGCGCAAGACGTTCCTCGGCCAAAAGTCATTTTCGGGCGAAGGCTTGGACGTGATGGTTCCGATGCTCGAAGAGATGCTCGACATGTTCGCCGACGACGGCATCGCCAACGCGGTGCTCGGCATGGCGCATCGCGGCCGCCTCAACGTCATCGCGCACGTCGTCAACATGCCTTATGAAGAAGTCATGACCGAGTTCGAAGCCGCGCAGTATCGCGGCGAACTCGGCGACGACGACGTCATGGGCGACGTGAAGTATCATCACGGTGCTACCGGCACGTTCGTGACGTCGAACGGAAAAGCCATCGCGGTCACGCTGGCCCACAATGCGAGTCATCTCGAAGCGGTCGACCCGGTCGTCGAAGGCAGCGCGCGCGCTTTACAGACCGGTCACGCTCACGGCGTGCCGCCGGTCGATCCCAAGCGCGCGGTTCCAATCTTGATTCACGGCGATGCCGCCTTTACGGGGCAAGGCATCGTTTCGGAAGTCTTTAACCTGCAGTCGCTGCCCGGCTATCAAACCGGCGGCACCGTGCACCTCATCGCAAACAATCAAATCGGCTTCACGACCGATACGGCCGACGCGCGTTCGACGCGATACGCGTCGGACCTCGCCAAGGGATTCGACGTTCCGATCGTGCACGTCAACGCCGACGATGTCGACGCGTGCATCGCCGCGGTGCATCTCGCGGTCGATTTCCGGCGCGCCTTTAGCCGCGACGTGCTGATCGACCTGATCGGTTACCGCCGATTCGGCCACAACGAGCAAGACGAACCCGCCTACACGCAGCCGCGCATGGCCGAACGGATCAAGAACCATCCCAACGTGCGCGACCTTTTCGCCAACAAACTCGTCAATCAAGGCATCCTCACCGCCGAACAGTCGCGCGCGATGGGCGAGGAGGCGATGGCGCGGCTGAGCGAGGCGCGCAAGGCCGTTAAAGGCGTCCTCGCAACCCACGTTGCCGGCCGCAAGATGGCGGGCAGCAACACCTTTGACGGCACCGCCTTGGCGCCGGTCGAACGCCGGCAACTGGTGGCGTGGAGCGAGGCGCTCGCGAGCGTGCCCGACGGGTTCGTCCTCCACCGAAAGCTCGTGACGCAGTTCGAACGCCGCCGAACGACGATCGCCGAAAAAGGCATCGTCGATTGGGGTACCGCCGAAGCGCTTTCGTTTGCGTCGCTGCTCACCACCGGAACGCCGATCCGTTTGAGCGGCCAGGACACGGAGCGCGGAACCTTCAGCCACCGCCATGCGGTGTTTCACGATCCCGACCGGAACGATACCTGGATCCCACTGCAGCACCTGTCGGGTTCGCAGGCATCGTTCGAAATTCACAACAGTCCGCTCTCCGAATACGCGTGCATGGGCTTCGAGTACGGCTACTCGACGCAGGAGCCCGGGGCGCTCGTGCTCTGGGAGGCGCAGTACGGCGACTTCTTCAACGGCGCAGAAATTATCGTCGATCAGTTCATCGCGGCCGGGCAGGCCAAATGGGGCCAGACGTCGCGGCTGACGCTGCTGCTGCCGCACGGATACGAAGGCGGCGGCCCGGAACATTCCAGCGCGCGTCTCGAGCGCTTTCTCCAGCTGGTTGCCGAAGGCAACCTGCGCGTCGCCTATCCGTCGAATGCCGGCAACTACTACCATTTGTTGCGCATGCAGGCGCGCTCGCCGATCGCCGTGCCGCTGGTGGTGATGACGCCGAAGTCGCTTCTGCGGGTCGAGAGCGCGTCGGGCACGCTCGACGACATGGCCGGCGGATCGTTCGCACCGGTGATCGACGATCCACGCGTCTTGGACCGCGATACGATCGAACGCTTGATCCTATGCAGCGGAAAGATCTACCACGATTTGGTCGGGCACGCGTCCTTCGGCTCGCTGCGAAGGACCGCGATCGCCCGAATCGAGTTGCTGGCTCCACTGCCGGCCGGCGAGATCAATCGCGTCATCGCCGGGTATCCGAAGCTCAAGAAAATCGTCTGGGTGCAAGAAGAGCCGAAAAACATGGGCGCGCGCGCCTTCGTGCGGCGGCGCCTGCTCGAGAGTAAGCGGGACGGCTTCGACATCGAGTACATCGGCCGCGGCTATCGCGCCAGCCCGAGCGAAGGCTATGCGGGCCAACACGCCGTCGAACAGGAGCGAATCGTCACCACCGCGCTTGCGGAATAGCCGCGCTCAACGCCACGATCGTCGTGAAGCGCGTCGTCGAAACGCGCGGCTCGTAGGCTGAAGGTGACGTTGCACTCGTCGCCAGGTTCGTTCGTCGGTCGCAAGAAGTGGCGGCTCTCGCGTCGCGTTCGCCGATCGCGGGCGTCAAGAGTCTGAACGTAACGCTGCCGGCGGAGTTCGGCGCCGCCGGCGGCGGAAGGCCGTAACTTTCATCCGGTTGCCGCAGCGAGCCATCGAGCACCAGCGGCGATCTTTTCCACGCGAGCGATCGAGAAAGATCCGGCCGCAGCCGTCGCCTCGGCAGACGCGCAGGTCGCTGCCTTGCCGGGCGATCGTTTCAATCGCGTCGCGGGCGATCGCCGAAAGTCCGGCACGGATAGGATCGGTCGCGCTCCGGGCGACGCTTCCGTCCGGCCGCAGGATGAGCGCGGGCGGCTCGTCGGAGGCGTAACTGTTGATCGTGTCCACATCGCGCGCGGGCAGCGCATCGCGGCGGCTAGCAGCGCCGAAGCAGCGATCGAGGGCTCCTCTCAGGACCAGGGCGTCGGATAAATCCTCGGGTCGAACTCCGGGCTCAAAAGAAAGGATCCCGAGGTGGACCAATACCCCGGCCAAATCGGTGCGCTCTCGCGGCGCGCCCACAAGGCCCAGACTTATCACGCCAAGCATTCTGTAACTAGAGTAGGAGGTTACGCAGCGAGTGTCAACGCTCGAGCCAGCTGGAAGCTTTGTAACCTGATTAGGAGGTTCCGGCATCCTCCGACGGGAACATGGCCGTCAGGAGATCGTCGATTCGGGGCGCGGCGACGAAGAGACGGCGATTGGCGGGCGTGACGAACCCCTCCGCAACCATCGCGTCGAACAGCTCGATGAGCCGGGCGAAGTAGCCGTGGTGGTCGAGCAGACCGATCGGCTTGGCGTGGATGCCGAGTTGACGCCAACTCAAGATTTCACAGAACTCATCCATGGTTCCGAAGCCGCCGGGCAGCGCGATGAAACCTCGGCTCGATTCGGCCATGAGGGCCTTGCGTTCGTGCATGCTGCCGACGACGTGCAGCTGGGTGAGACCGTCGTGCGCGATCTCGGCCGCTGCCAGCGCCCGCGGGATAACGCCGACGACTTCACCCCCGGCTTCCAGCGCGGCGTCGGCCAGGGCGCCCATCAGCCCAATCCGGCCGCCGCCGTACACGATGCCGTATCCGGCGCGCACGATCGCTCGCGACGCCTCTCGCGCCATGCGCAGGTACGAATCGTTCTTGCCCGAGCTGCTGCCGCAGAAGACGCAAATACGCCGATTCATCGCGCAGGCCGTTGGGCAGTTGGCCGCCGCGCGCCTGCCGAAGCGCACGCGCATGCCCGGTGACCGGCGCTCGCCTCAGCGACCACAGCCTTTTCCAAACGACGGCGTCGTGCGCATCCTGCGCGCGCGGCGTCGGGCCAGTACCGTTAGCATCGTTGCCGGGCTCGAAGCGCCCGAACTGCAAGACGTCGCCAAGCTGCTCAAACGCCACTGCGGCAGCGGCGGCACGGCCAAGGACGGGACCGTCGTCATTCAAGGCGATCATCGCGAGAAGATCGCCGCCTGGCTGGCCGCGCGCGGACGCAAGGTCAAACTCGCCGGAGGATGACCGAACCGACGCCCGGACCGAGTCGCTGGACGACGCTGCGGCATTTGTTGCCCATGCCGTTTCTCAAGTTCGTCCCGTTCCTGACCGAGATGACCCGACGGTACGGCGACCTGTTTGCGTTTTCGGTCCCGTGGAGAAGCTACGTTTTCCTTAACGATCCGGCGTTGGTCAAAGACGTCTTAGTGACGCAGCAGGACGCTTTTTCGAAATCGATGGGCACGCATATGCTGCGCTATCTTCTGGGAGAGGGGCTACTCACCAGCGAGGAGCCGCTGCACCGCCAGATGCGCCGCATCGTGCAGCCGGCGTTTCATCGCGAGCGCATCGCCCGCTACGCGGAGATCATGGAGTCGACCGCGCACGAGTTCGTCGGGAACGTTCGCCCTGGAGAGCGCTTCGATCTGCACGCTGCGACGACCGCCCTGACGCTTCGCATCGCGACCACGACGCTCTTCGGGAGCGACGAGAGCGGCGCGACCGAGCGCGTGAGCG
>JBDTDR010000035.1:0-2749 GCA_039922955.1 Candidatus Tumulicola sp. | reverse complement strand
AATTCTCGCCGTTCCCGGTGATGACGAGCGCGCGGAGATCCCGGAGGAGAGCATCATCGGCGAACGCGTCGAACAGCCGATCGACGAGGTCTCGATCCAGCGCGTTCGCGCGGGCCGGCCGGTTGAGCGCCAGTCGCAGAACGTCGCCCTGACGCTCGACGTCGAGGATCGCCGAGGCCGGCTGAGCGGGATCGTTCGACATACAGCGGTGTTCGCGTCAACGGGACGAGACTTCCCCCGAAGGGGGAACGAATGGGCCGCCGTCACAACGCCCAAGAATGAGCAACGCGACCCAAACGCGAGTCGATCTGCTGACGAGAGCAAAAGCCGTCGCAGCGGAAGTTGGTCCGCGCGCGGCCGAGGTCGATCGCTCGGAGCAGTATCCGTGGGACAACGTCGCCGCGATGCGCGCCGCAGGACTCATGGGCATGACGATTCCAGCCGAGTACGGCGGACTTGGAGCGACCTACTTCGACGCGGTTCGGGTCGTCGAGGAATTATCGAAGGTTTGTGGCGCGACCGGGCGCATTGCCGTCGAGTCGAATATGGGCGCTATCGGCGCCATCATGAGGTACGGTACGCACTCGCAGAAGTCGATCGCCGCGGAGCTTGTGCTCAACGGTGATAAGCCGGCGATTTGCATCACGGAGCCGGACGCGGGCAGCGCCGCATCCGAGATGACAACGCGCGCCGATCGGCGCGGCGACGGCTACCTGCTCAACGGGAAAAAACATTGGATCACCGGCGCGAGCGTTTCAAAGCTTCATCTCATTTTCGCGCGGATCTTCGACGAGGACGGAACTCGCCGCGGGATCGGCGGCTTCATCGTGGTCAGTCGCGAGCCGGGCGACGTTCCCGGTTTTCATCTCGGGAAGCGCGAGCCGGCAATGGGCATTCGCGGAATTCCCGAGGGCGAGCTCATCTTCGAAAACCTCAGCGTGCCGGCCGATATGGCGCTCGAAGTACCGGGTGGTGCCGAGCGCGGCTTCGCCCGCCTCATGGAAGCGTACAACGCCCAGCGCGTCGGCGCAGCGGCGGTCGCGCTCGGCATCGCCGAAGGCGCGTTCGATCTTGCCGTCGCCTACGTGAAGGAGCGCAAGCAGTTCGGTCGCCCGATCTTCGAATTTCAGGGGTTGCAGTGGATGCTGGCCGACATGTCGGTGGCTCTCTCGGCAGCACAAGCTCTCGTCCACGCAGCAGCACAGAGCGGAGGCGAGCATGGTTTCCCCGACATGCTTGCTGCGGCGCGTGCCAAAGTGCTCGCCGCCGACACTGCGATCTCGGTAACGAACGGCGCCCTTCAGCTTTTCGGCTCGGCAGGCTACTCCCGCAATCGCCCGCTCGAACGCATGGTGCGCGACGCCCGCATGTTCACGATCTCCGGCGGGACTGGCCAAGTATTGCGCACGCAGATTGCGAGCCGGATTCTCGACCGGAAGCTCCCCCAGACGAGAAACGGCTACAGCGACAGATAACCACCTAAGGAAGAATCTTCCTTATTGACTTTGCGCCGTCGCTCCCAATATACTCATTATGTGAATATTTGGTCTCAAAATGTGGACTTTGTTCTTGTAATTCGGCATTTTTTGTTAAGTGAGGTTCTTGGATGGGCAGTCGCCGGCTTCAAATCATCGCTTTCGTCACCGTGGCCGCCCTCGCGTTTACAGCGCAGCGGACCTGGGGGCAAAGCGCGCCGGCGCCGGGAGACAGCGTTACCGGCGAAACCATCCTACTCGGACAAACGGCCGCGCAGTCGGGCCCAAACGCCCCAACCGGTGAAGCGAAGTTTGGTCTGCAGGCGTACTTCGACTACATCAACGCGCAGGGCGGCGTTGACGGCAAAAAACTCCAGCTGATCAGCTACGACGACGGCTACCAGCCTTCGCAAACAACGGCGCTCGTCAAGAAACTCGTTTACGAAGATCACGTCTTCGCACTCGTCGGCAGCGTCGGCACGCCCACGAACGGCGCCGTGTACAAAGACCTCGACGACAGCGGCGTTCCACTGTTAGCGATGTCGACCGGCAGCCCGATTTTTTACAAGCCGACGCGTAAATTTATCTTTCCCGCCTGGCCGCTGTACAGCACCGACGGCAAGACGATGGGCGATTTCGTGAAGCGGCACTTCCCGCACGACTCCGTTGCCATCATCTATCAGGACGACGCATTCGGCAAGCCGATCCGCGACGGAATCGTGAGTCAGCTCGGCCGTCCCCCCGATATGGAATTGACCTACGTGCCCTCCCAAGTGGATTTCAGCAGCGACGTCATCAAGTTGAAATCGGCCAATATCAAAGTGGTTATCCTGGCGACGATCGCAACTCCCGGCGCGCAAATCCTCAATCAGATGGCGAGTCTCGATTATCACCCGCAGCGGGTTTTGACTTCGTCGGCCTGCGGTTACTCCGGAATCTTCAAAACGATCCCGTCGATTGCGGGAACCTATTGCACCGCGTTCTTGCCGGCTCCGGGTAGCACAGATCCCCGCTGGACGACGTTCTCAAAGGCGATGGCACAATACGCTCCGGGCCATCCGGCCGAGATCTACGCTGCCTGGGGTTGGCTCTCCGGCGAGGTCGCCGTTGCCGGTCTGCGCGGCATCAAAGGACCCATCACGCGCGAGAAGTTTGTCACTGCGCTCGACAACTTGCACGACCTGGACACCATTGGCGGCCGCCTCACGTACAGCGTCAGCTCGCATGACGGGATTTGCTGTCAGTTCATGTGGCAGGCGAAGAGCGACGGGTGG
>JBDTDR010000034.1:0-4361 GCA_039922955.1 Candidatus Tumulicola sp. | reverse complement strand
AAGCGCTCGTCCAAGCCCAGTGGCGGCAGGCCGGTGTTGACCTCAGCATTAAAAACTATCCGTCGGGCCAGCTGTACGCCACCAAATCCATGGGCGGCATCGAACAGTCCGGCCAGTTCGACGTCATCTTTGAAAACTGGGCGAACGGCACCGATCCCGACGATTCCATCCTGCTCCTTTGCTCGATGGCCCCGCCGGCCGGATGGAACGTCTACCACTTCTGCAACCCGTCGCTCGACGCCGCCGAACGGACCGCCCTGACGAACTACGATCCAGCCGCGCGCCGAGCGGCGTATGCCCGCGTGCAGGAGATTGCGGCCGAGCAGGTTCCATTTACCGTTCTCTGGTACCAGCGCGAACTCGACGTCGTCAACACGGACTTACAGAACTACCGGCCCGCCCACGCCGTCACGCCGTTTTGGAACGCGTGGGAGTGGCGGATCTAGAAAGGTCGCCATGCAGCGCTCGCTCACCGGCCCGATCGTTATCGGAGGCATCGTCCTGGTCATCGTCCTCCTGGTGGCGGGAACGTATAATTCGCTCGTCACGCTGGGTCAAGCGGTGGACGCGCAGTGGGGGCAGGTGCAAAACGTCTACCAGCGGCGCGCCGACCTTATTCCGAATCTCGTCGCCACCGTCAAAGGCGCGGCAAACTTCGAATCGAGCACCTACGAGGCGGTCGCCAGGGCGCGCGCCAGCGTCGGGCAGATCTCGCCGGAGGTCGTTCAAAACGCGGTCAACAACCCGCAGTCGTTCGCCCAATACGCGCACGCCCAAGATCAGCTCGGTTCGGCGCTCTCGCGCCTGCTCGCCGTCTCGGAAAATTATCCGCAGCTCAAAGCTACCGAAAACTTTCAGACGCTCCAGTCACAGCTGGAAGGAACCGAAAACCGAATCGCCTTCGAACGCAAAAAATACAACGATGTGGCGCGGGCGTTCAATACCAAGCGCGACACCATTCCGACTGTGCTCTTCGCCGGAATGTTCGGCAGCCGTTTCAACGAAAAACCCTACTTCCAATCGCAGCCCGGCGCGGAGAAACCCCCGACCGTGAATTTCAGCCCGTGACCGCCGAGGATCACGTCCGCATCGCGCGCGCCATCGCCGCTGCCGAAGACGGGACGACGGGCCGCATTGCGGTACGTGTGGTCGGCGACCGGACCGTTGACGCGTTCGAACGCGCGAAGCACGAGTTCGCACGCAGCGGTTTGCACCGGCACGATGGCGCGAATGTCGCACTCGTCCTGGTCGCGCCCAAGGCGCGCCGGTTTGCCGTGGTCGGCGACCGCGCTTTGCACGAGCGGGTCGGCGACGCGTTTTGGAACGACGTCGTCGAACAAAGCCGCCCGTACTTTGCGCGCGGCGCGGTCGCCGACGGCGTCGTCCACGCGGTCGGGCGCGTCGGCGAAGCGCTGCACGCGCACTTTCCCGCGCCCGAAAGCCCGCAATGACCGGCGCGGGGCAGCGCGGCTTGCCGCTGCTGCTCGTCCTCGCGCTGGTATGGGCGCTGCCGGCGTTTGCCGACGACTTCAAGGTGCCGCCGACGCCCGACCATCACGTTACCGATCCGGCTGGCGCCCTAACCGCCGCGGCCCGCACGGCGCTTGAAAACGAGCTTCAAACCTACGAAACGGCGACCGGCCATCAGATTCTCGTGTGGATCGGCCAGACCACCGGCGACGTCCCGCTGGAAACGTGGACCGGTCAAACCGCCGATCGCTGGAAGATCGGACGGCGCGGTCACGACGATGGCGCGGTGCTGTTCGTGTTCATGGCGGACCACAAGCTTCGCATCGAAGTCGGCTACGGCTTAGAGGGGTCGCTGCCCGACGCCGCCGCGCACCGAATCATCGCCGACGACATCACGCCGCGAATGAAACGCGGCGACGTTGACGGCGCCGTTTCGAGCGGCGTCGCGGCGATGCTGACCACCATCACGCCAGCGTTTAAGGTCGCGGAGCCGGCGCCCAGCCCGCCCGACCTTCGGGACGCGTCCCGCGCCATTTTGGCGGTGATAGTCTTAGGCTTCGTCCTTCTGGTATTCGTCGGGCGGATCGCGAGCAGCATCCGGTACGGCTATCTCGTTACGCGCGAAGGCAAGGTGGCGGCAAGAAAAGACATGGGAAGCTGGTTGTTGTGGACCGGAATGGGCGCCGGAATGGGTGGCGGCTCGTCATTCGACGGCGGCGGAGGAGGTTTCTCGGCCGGCGGGGGCGGCTTCGGCGGCGGCGGAGCTTCGGGCGGCTGGTGATGATACGAACCGTGCGCGCCGCGGTATAATCGTCGCATGAAGCATTCCACGATTCTCGCATCGCTGGCCGCCGCCGCGTTCGTCGTTGCCGCCGCGGGAAGCGCCACGCTTTCGGCATCGGCCGAAACCATCGTCTACGAATTTCCCGCGCTTCCCGGACCCGTCGCCAACTGCCAATGGTTCGACGATAACGTGAACGATCGTTCGATCGGCGCCATGATCCGGCAGACGGACCTGCTGTACAATCGCACCGCGCCGCCGCCCGAGGCTGCGGTCGCGGTCGCGCAAACGGCGACGACCGCCCTCGACGCTCGACTCGTGCAGTTCACGCTTAACGGCCGGCTCCTGTGCTTGGACGCCTCGGCACTCCACGCCGAAGCCACGCAGCCGTCACCGCCGCCGCGCTAGCGCGGTTCAAAGGTTTTTCGCAGCGGCGCTACCAAGAACCGGTCATGCCATCGAAGTTCGCTTCACTTACGGCTTGTTTCGCCGCGCTCGTCTTGGCTGCATGCGGCGCGCAGCCGGATATCGGAACCTCCGTTCCCGTAGCCGGAGCGCTTCCGAGCGTTCGCCACGACGCGGGTCCAGGCTCTCTGATCAAACACGTCATCATCATCATCCAGGAAAATCGCACCCCCGATAATTTGTTTCAAGGCCTGCCGGGGGCCGATATTGCGAGCAGCGGCCTCAACTCACACAATCAGACCATCCAACTGCATCCAGTACTGCTGGAAGCCAACTACGATCCCAACCACCTGCATTCGTCGTTTCTTTTAGATTACGCGGGCGGCGCGATGAATGGATTCAATCTCGAGCCGATGTCGGGTCAATGTCACCGGGGTAAATGCGCCTACGGATACGTTCCAAGATACGAGGTGGTGCCGTACTTCGATTTGGCGACCCAATACGCGTTCGCCGATCGGATGTTCGGGACGAACCAGGGGCCTAGTTTCCCGGCCCATCAATACTTCATCTCGGGCACCTCGACAACGGCGCCAGGCGGCCCTCTGCGAGCCGCCGATAACCCATACCGGCCCGGCGGGGGTCAAGGCGGCGGCGGCTGCGACGCGCCGCTTAGCGAGCTGGTAGCGACGATCGATGCGTCGGGGTTCGAAGGCAATCCGACCTACCCATGCTTCGACCGCCCGACCTTGGGCGACCTCTTAGACGCACGGGGCGCTACGTGGCGCTACTATGAAATGTCCCACGGATCCGGGCTTTGGTATGCCTACGATGCGATCCGGCACATTCGCTACGGCAACGACTACGCAAACGTGGTAACCCCGTCACAGTTAATTCTAAACGACATCTCCCACGGCACGTTAAGCAACGTGTCGTGGGTCGTGCCGCCGGGCTCCGCCAGCGATCATTCGGGCAGGAACAGCACCGGCGGTCCGGCTTGGGTGTCATCGATCGTTAACGCGGTCGGCGCGAGCCAGTACTGGAACGACTGTGCCATTTTCATCGTATGGGATGACTGGGGCGGATGGTACGACCACGTCAAACCTCCGGTCTACAACAGCTACGAGCTGGGAATTCGCGTCCCGCTGATCGTGGTCTCACCGTATGCCAAACGCGGCTACGTCTCACACACGCAATACGAGTTCGGCAGCATCCTGAAATTTACCGAAGCAGCATTCAAAACCGGTTCTCTCAATACGACCGACGCTCGCGCCAACTCGTTGGACGACGTCTTTAAATTTAGTCGGCCGCAAAGACCCTTCGTTCGGATCAAAGCCCCCCCGCTCCGCGTCGACCCAACCGTCCCCGACACCGACTAACAACCCCCGCGTGTCATCCTCAGCGAGGCGCCTCGTGTCATCCTGAGCGAAGCGAGCGCAGCGAGCGTAGTCGAAGGACGGCCGCTTATGGGTAGAGGCCGCGCAGCTTCGTCGCTTCGGCGACGCGGTCGACCGCAACGCAGTACGCACCTTTGCGCATCGAAACGCCGTGGCGCTTGGCCTGTTCGTGCGCCTCCCGAAAGGCGCGCGTCATGATCCGCTTGAGCCGTTCGTTGATTTCGTCCTCTTCCCAGAAGTTGGCTTGCAGATCTTGCACCCATTCAAAATACGAAACCGTGACGCCGCCGGCGTTGGCCAAAATATCGGGC
>JBDTDR010000033.1:0-19322 GCA_039922955.1 Candidatus Tumulicola sp. | reverse complement strand
GGCCATCGGAATCGGCGGCTTCGGCGGCGCGCTCATCACCGCGCACTTCGCCCAACGCGAGCGCCGCTCGCGGCTTTGGATCCAAGCCGGCCTCCTCATGTCGTGCGGGATTGTCGTACTCGGCTTCGTTCCAACGCTGGCGCTCACGCTGCCGGTGCTCTTCCTCATCGGCCTCGGCACGATGGCGCTGCTCGGCGCAACCAACACGCTGATCCAAATGCTCTCACCCGACGAAGTCCGCGGCCGCGCGCTCGCCGTCTACACCATGATTGCCATCGGCGTCGTCCCCGCCGGGTCCCTGGTCGACGGCGCGATCGCCGCCGTCATCGGCCTCCACGAAATGTTCGTCCTCGCCGGCACCCTCTGTATCCTAACGTTCCTAGCGATCGGGTTCCTAAAACCAAAAATCCGCACCGTCTAAACCCAGCCGGATCCCCGCGACAACCTCGCTCAGTGCGGCTGCGTGCGGATGCGCTCCCCTGGAAGATCTCGAACTTTTTCGCAAAAGACAGGATGTCGTTTTCCTTTGAAAGTTGCGAAAAAGTCGCGAAGCGGAAAACCCGCCGGATGCGGGTTTTCCAGCGTTCTTCCAGGGGAGCGCATCCGCACGCGGCCGCGCCGCGGCAGACCGCAAGCAAAGAAAAAAGCGAGCCGCTTACGCGACTCGCGGTGCATGAAAAAAACCGCTCGAGCCTTAAGCTGCTGCGGCTTTCTTACGGCGAGTGACCTTACGTGCACCCTTACGGCGGGTGGTCGCGGCTTTGCGAGTGGTCTTGCGAGCCTTGCGTACGCCCTTGCGCGTCTTCTTGCGGGCCTTGCGCACGCCCTTGCGCGTCGCCTTGCGAGCCTTACGTGCGCCCTTCTTACGGGTCGCTTTCTTACGAGTTGCTTTTTTGCGCGTGGTCTTGCGGGCCTTGCGTGCGCCCTTACGCGTGGTCTTGCGGGCCTTGCGTACGGTCTTGCGCGCGGCTTTACGGACCGTGCGTTTCTTCGCAGCCGGCGCAGCCTTCTTCGCTGCGGCCTTCTTGCGTGTTCGTTTGACTGCCATTGTGTGTGGAGTCATCCTTTCTCCGGTCGGGAACCGACCAGGGTTGTTGCCTCCCTTATACAGTATTACGAGCGTTGATGCAAGTTTTTGGCGATGACGGCACGCGCGTAGACGTGCGCGTGGATGGTTTCGGCGGCGTTCCGATCGTCTTGATTCACGGTTTTCCGCTCGCGCGCGAGATCTGGGATTCGCAAGCCGTCGCGCTCTCGCGAGCGCATCGCGTGATCCGTCCGGACTTGCGCGGCATGGGAAAATCGAGCGTGCCGGACGGCCCCTATTTGATGGACGTGCTCGCTGCGGACGTCGCATCGGTCCTCGACGCGCTCGGCATCGAACGCGCGGCGATCGCCGGTCACTCGCTCGGCGGATACGTCGCAATCGCATTCGCGCGCATGTTCACCGAGCGCGTTTCCCATCTCGCACTGGTGTGCAGCCGGCTCGCCGCGGACTCACCGGAGCAGGCGGCGGCGCGCCGAGAACTCGCCGACCGCGCCGAGCGCGACGGCAGCGTGCAAGCCGTGACCGACGCGTACGTACCGCGCCTGACGGCGCCGCAGACGGCGCGCGAGCGGCCCGAGCTGGTGGCCCGCATACGCGAGATTGCAAACCGAACCGATCCGTATGGAGCGGCCTCGATGTTGCGCGGGATGGCAATGCGGGTGGCCGCCGACGATATCGCTCCCGATCTCCGCGTCCCGGCGATCGTCGTCGCCGGAGGTTGCGACGCCGTTATTCCAATGGAAGAGGCGCGTGCGGTCGCGCGCGCGTTACCCCGCGGGCGCCTGATCGTTTGCGAAAGCAGCGGCCACCTTCCGATGCTCGAAGAGCCGGAGAAAGTCAGCGATGCGCTCGCGGCGCTAACGAGCGGCGCTAGCGAATGACGGGCAAGCCGGTGCGGCGGCGGAAGACGCTATAGACGAAGAAGCCGGCCACGACCAGGGCTGCGATCACCGCGGCCGCGAGGACGATCTTTAGAAGGAAAGCCGCGATCACCAAGGCCACGATGCCGATCGTGACGATCGCGGTGAGCTTGAGGAACGTGGCGAGAAACGGATGCATCGTAAACCTCGTGAAACTCGACATTGCACCTATAGTTACCGATTTCCATGGCCGAGGTTTCAGCCGCCGTTGCCACCGTCATCTACGCCGCGGAGGCCTAGCAGGTTAGCGGGCGGGAGGTCCGCGACGCAAACGCGGCATAGGATGCTGGCATGAACGCTCGAGTGTTTGGCGTCGCCGTCGTTGCGGCGTGGCTTTTTTCGTGTTTCGTCGCGGCCGTGGCGGCCGATGCGGCTACCGCTCCGCGCCACCTCGTCTACAGTTTTACCTACGGCACCCAGACCGATCTCGAAGTCAAGTCGTCCGGGATCGGCGCCGGCGGCGGGGCGTCGGGCAGCTCGGGTTCGTCCGATTTTACGGGCGGGGTCGGCGATCAGGGGACGATTACCGTGGACGTAGTCGCCGAGCAGCCGGATAAGGGCCTGGTTATTAAGGTAAGCGAGCAGGCGCAAAAGACTCGCTCGGCCGGCGCCGCGACCTGCGTCGTTTACGGGTCGACCGGGGTCATCTGCGACCCGAACGCGACGGTGAATCCCGAGGAGATGGCCCTGATCCGCTTCCTCGCGTCCAACTTCGTCGATCCGGGGTCGATCGACGCCAAGCAGCACTGGACGATTCAAAACTCGACGCCCCAGTACTCCGTCGCGGCCGACTACACGATCGCGAAGGACGCCGATGGCCTCATGACGATCGACGAGAACCGTGTGATCAAAGAGCAGCAGCCGAGCATCACGACGACCAACATCAACACGACCATCGGCTACGATTTCAATCGCACGATTCCGACCTCCGTCAACGAGTATTCGATCGAGCGCAACCAGGAGGGAATGGGCCAGTATCAGACGGTGAAGACGCAGGCGGTTCTTCAGCTGCGCTCGGATTCGCTCGCCGCCACGAAGAACTAAATCTTACCCATCGGAGCCAACCGTCCGAGGTGATCGAGTGCTCGGTAGCCTGCGACCAGCGCGTGTCCCGCGTCGATCGTGCCGTCTTTGAGCATCGCGCGAAACTGGTCGAACGTGGCTAGTTCCACTTCCAGCACTTCGGTCGGATCGAGTTGCGGCTCGTGCGTCTTCTCGGCGCCGGTCGCCAAGAAAATATGGGCTTTCGACGTCGCGCGCACCGGTTCGGCGTAGTACGAACCAACGAATTCCCATCGCGCGGCTTCATATCCCGTCTCCTCGAGAAGCTCGCGCGACGCGCACTCGCGCGGATCCTCGCCCGCGTGCAATCCGCCGGCCGGAAGCTCGACGTGGATCGCATCGCTGCCGTAGCGGTATTGGCGAACCAGCACGATGCGGCCGCCCTTCGTCACCGGGAACGCTATGACGAAACCTTCAGACTCGCGCACGTAGTAGTCGCCGACGATCGTACCGTTCGGCAACTCGAGTTCGTCGACGCGCAGCCGCATGTGCGGCGAGTCCACGACAAAGGTCGAAGCGCGCCGGCGCCAGAGCGGTTTCTCCATGCCGTGGCATATCGCCAACGAAGCGTTTGGGCCTCCCCCCTAGAAACGTCCGCTCAATGGAAGATCGCGTACTGATCGCCGGCGGCGGAACGATGGGCGCCGGCATCGCGTTCGTTGCGGCAAACGGCGGCTATGCCGTCGAAATCGTCGAGCCGGACGCCGCCGCGCGCGAGCGGGCGCTCGAACGCCTCCGCCGCGAGGCCGCTCGCGCCGGCGACGAATCGAGCGTCGGCCGAATTCGCTTTTTAGAGGCGATCCCGCAGCGAAGCGGCGCGGCGATCGCCATCGAAGCCGTCCCCGAGCAGTTCGAACTCAAGCGCGACGTCTTCATCGCGTTGGCCGGCGCGATCGCCCCCGACGCACTCCTCGCGACGAACACGTCGTCGCTCTGCGTTGCCGACCTGGCCGACCTTGTGCCGCAACCCGAACGGGTCGTTGGGCTGCATTTCTTCAATCCCCCGACGGCGATGAAGCTTGTCGAAGTGGTGCGCGCACCCGAAACCGCCGACCCGACGATCGAGCGCGCGTTTACGTTCGTCGAGCGCATCGGCAAGACCGCGGTGCTTGCCGCCGACACGCCCGGATTCATCGTCAACCGCGTCGCGCGGCCGTACTATCTTCAAGCCATGCGCGCGCTCGACCGCAGCGTTGCGTCGATCGACGAACTCGACGCGCTGGCGCGGGCGGTGGGATTTCGCATGGGTCCGTTCGAGCTGATGGATTTTATCGGTCTCGACGTCAACCTCGCAACCAGCGAGTCGCTCTTTGCGCGTACCGGCGCACCGCGCTTCGCGCCGCTGGAGATGCAGCGCAACTTGGTCGCACAAGGGCGGCTCGGGCGCAAGAGCGGCGCCGGCTTCTACGACTACGCCGGGGGCAATCCCGAACGCCTGGACCTAGCCGTCGCATCCCTCGAAGGTGCGCCGGACGATCAGGAAGTGGTCGCGATCGTGGGCTTCGGCGGTCTCGCCGACGAGCTGGCCGAACTGCTCGAGCAGCGTTACGCGAGGGTTCAGAGAATCGAAAACGACGAACTTTTGGACGAACTCTCGCTCGCCGCCTCGATCGTCATCGACGTGGGCGACGGCATAACCGACCGCGGCGACGTGATCGCGGCGCTCGACGGGCTTCTCGGCACCGAGACGGTGCTGTTCGTGGATGCGTACGCGACCGATATCTCGGCGTGCGCGCAACGCTTGAAACACGCGGATCGGCTGGTCGGCTACGGCATCCTCGGGTCCCTAGCCGGGCAGAGTGCCGTCGAAATCGTGGATTCGGCGGAAGTCTCCGACGACGCGCTCGCGCTCGCGCAAGAACTCTTCGCATCGCTCGGCAAAGGCGCCGTCCTAGTCGAAAACGTGCCCGCGCTATTTCTTGGGCGCACGGTCGGCTCGATCGTCAACGAAGCCGTAACCGCGGTTCACGAGGACGTCGCCACGCCGGACGACGTGGACACGGCGATGCGCCTGGGAACCAACTATCCCATCGGTCCGGTCGCGTGGGGACGCGAAATCGGCGGCAAACGCGTCGCGCGCATCCTGGCGCGTTTGGCGGATGCCGAAGGCAGCGAGTTCGCACCGCACCGCTCGCTCTGGGTGCTCGACGTCGAAGAAGAAGGGGCGGCCGAGCCGATCGAAACGACCTCGGAGGTGCCGGCGCTCGGCATGCGCGGATTCTGATGCGCAACGGTCGCGATGTCTGGGTAGTCGAGGCGGTGCGCACGCCGATCGGGCGATACAACGGCGCGCTGGCAAACGTGCGCCCCGACGATCTTGCGGCGATCGCCGTGCGGGCCGTGGTCGATCGCGCGGGGGTGCCGCGCGACCGCATCGACGACGTGTACTTCGGCGCCGCCAATGGCAGCGGCGAAGACAATCGCAACGTTGCCCGCATGGCCGTTCTGCTCGCCGGTTTGCCGGTCGAGGTTCCGGGCGTAACGCTCAACCGTCTGTGCGGCTCCAGCCTGCAGGCGATCAACTCGGCGGCTCAGGCGATCGCGTTTGGCGAAGGCGACGTTGTCATCGCCGGCGGGGTCGAGTCCATGACGCGCGCGCCCTACGTCATGCCCAAGAGCGACGCG
Organism: Candidatus Tumulicola sp.; assembly: GCA_039922955.1. Taxonomy (GTDB): domain Bacteria; phylum Vulcanimicrobiota; class Vulcanimicrobiia; order Vulcanimicrobiales; family Vulcanimicrobiaceae; genus Tumulicola. The sequence continues at coordinate 13,667 of JBDTDR010000033.1, read as the reverse complement.
CCGTTTGGACGCAAACAAGAGCTGTTCGACACGGTTCTCGGCTGGCGCATGGTTAACCCGAAGATGCCGCGGGAATGGACGATCTCGCTGGGCGAGACGGCCGAAAACGTTGCCGAGCGGTATGGCATTACGCGCGACGAGCAAGACGCATTCGCCGCCGAATCGCAGGCGCGCACGCAACGCGCCGTCGCGTGCGGCTTCTTTGCCGAAGAAATCGTGCCGGTGCTTATCGAGGCGTCGAAGGCCGGGCCGGCGCGCGAGGTCGCCGCCGACGAACATCCGCGCCCCGGCACGACGCTTGCATCGCTGGCGGCGCTCAAACCTTCGTTCAAAATCGGCGGAACGGTTACCGCCGGGAACTCCTCGGGGATCAACGACGGTGCGGCGGCGCTCCTGCTGGCCGAAGCCGGCGTCGCTCGCCGGTTAGGCCTCAAACCGCTGGCGCGGATCGTCGCATGCGCATCCGCCGGCGTCGCTCCCGACGTTATGGGGCTCGGCCCGATTCCGGCTGCCCGCAAGGCGCTTGGCCGGGCCGGACTCGGCGCCGCCGATCTCGATTTGATCGAACTCAACGAAGCGTTTGCGTCGCAGTCCCTCGCGTGCATCCGCAACCTGGAGTTCGATCCGCTCAAGACGAACGTCAACGGCGGAGCGATCGCACTCGGCCACCCGCTGGGCGCGAGCGGCGCGCGCATCGCCACGACGCTGCTGCACGAGTTGCGACGGCGCGGGGGCCGTTACGGCATGGCGACGATGTGCATCGGCGTGGGCCAGGGCATCGCAACGATTTTCGAACGCACGGAGTAATTGATACAACGCATGAGCACCACCACCGCCCCCATCGCGAGTCCGGCAAAGACGCAGCTGCTGATCGGCGGAACGTGGCGCGATGCGTCCGACGGCGCATCCTACGACGATGCCAATCCCGCAACCGGCGCCTCGCTAGCCGGCGTCGCCGAAGCGACGCATGCCGACGTGGATGCGGCGGTCGCGGCCGCGCGTAAAGCGTTCGATGCGGGCAAGTGGCCGACGATGGCGGCTTCGCGCCGCGCCAAGGTCATCTACAAGATCGCGCAACTCATCGGCGAGCGAGCCAAAGAGTTAGCGATGCTCGAGGTGCGCGACAACGGCAAGGCGCTCTCCACCGCCAAGGGGGAGATCGGCGCGATCGTCGACTGTTTTGAATTTTACGCCGGCGCGGCCACCAAGAACTATGGCGAATCGATGCCCCCGCCGCTTCCCACCTACCTCGCCAACACCGTGCACGAACCGGTTGGCGTGGTCGGTGCGATCGTTCCCTGGAATTTTCCACTGCTGCTGGCCGCCTGGAAGGTGGCCCCCGCGCTTGCCGCCGGCTGCGCGATCGTTCTCAAGCCGGCGCCATCCACGCCCCTCACTGCCATCGAACTGGGAAAGATTGCGCTCGAAGCGGGCCTGCCGGAAGGCGTGCTCAACATCCTCACGGGTTCCAGCCGCGAGCTCGGCGCCTGGCTGGTGGAGCACCCCGGCGTCGACAAGATCGCCTTTACCGGCTCGACGCAGACGGGCAAACGCGTTGCCGCGTCGGCCGCAAAAACTCTCAAACGCTTGACGCTCGAACTCGGCGGAAAATCACCCTCGCTCGTCTTCGACGACGCCGGGCTCGACGGCGCCGTGGCCGGCGCGCTCTACGGCATCTACTCCAACGCCGGCCAGACCTGCGAGGCGCGTTCGCGCATCCTGCTGCAAGCCGGCATCTACGAGAACTTTATCGCGGCCTTCGTCGAAAAATCGCGCAAGCTTAAAGTCGGAAATCCGGAAGATCCGGCAACGCACGTGGGCGCCATCACGACGCGCGAACAGTACGATAAGATCGAAGCGTACTGCGACGTCGGCGCGGGCGAAGGTGCCCGGATCTTACTCGGCGGCGGTAAGCCCGAGACGCTTGGCGAGGCGTTCGTCGGCGGCATGTTCTGGAGCCCGACCGCGTTTGAAGCGCGAAACGATCATCGCATCGCGCGCGAAGAGATTTTCGGCCCGGTTGCAACCTTCGTCCGTTTCGAGACCGAGGCCGAAGCGATTGCCCTCGCCAACGACAGCGACTACGGCCTTTCGGCGAGCGTATGGTCGCAGAACATCGGGCAAGCCAACCGCGTCGCGCGCGCGATTCGCAGCGGTACCGTCGCCATCAATACCCCCTACGCAGTTTTCCCAGGCGTTCCGTTCGGCGGCTACAAGCAATCCGGCTACGGTCGCGAACTCGGGATGGAAACCATGCGAGCCTATAGCGAAACCAAAAGCGTGCTCACGTACATCGGTGAGAAACCGATGGACCCGTTCGGGGTATGAAGCATGGCGGAAGCGATTAAAATCGGCCAGTACTACGACGCAACCTACGGAACGCTGTGGAAGGACGGCACGTACTTCCCGCGCGGTACGCGGGTTCTCGTGGTCGGCATGCACGTCGAACAGGGCTTTTGCGTTCGCTTCCCCGCCGAGCTCGACGGCGAACCGCTCGAGACCTGGGAAGAGTGGAGCGAAAGCGCGTTCCTTGCCGATGAAGGCTCCGTCGATACGCCGAACCGGCCGGTCTCGACCGCCGTTCTCGCCGAAGCTCGCGACGTGCTGTCCGACGCCGACGACGGCTGTCACCTTCACCTGCAAGACGACGAAGAGTAGTCCTGCTACGTTCCCAGGACTATCGGCCCAAACTGCCAGATTTCCCAGCCGGCGCACGTTGACGACGACTGCGATGGGCTGAGGATCGCTACCCAGCAGTAGGTCTGCCCGGGCTTCAAGTTTTGGAATTTCGCGTCCCCATTTTTGCGGGTTTTCAGCGTGATGAAGGGCGTTCCGGGGCGCGGGCTCGAGGACGATTGCGGCGTCGAAGCCTGCACCGGAATGCCTGCGGCCGGCGATTGCTGCACCGTCACCGAAACGGTCGCCGTCGAAATCATCGGATTGGGCGTGAAGGACGACGACGGTGCCGGGGTGGTCGCCGGGGTCGTGTTTTTGTTACAGGCGGGAATGGCCAGGGCGAGCGAGAGCGCGGCCAAAAGAATCATGACGCGTTTGGGCATGGCGAGGTCGCTTCGACGCGGCCGGCCCCGGCTCCGTTTCTGCCGCGTACCGACTACGCCGCGATCGCTGCCTGGCCGCGAAAGTAGCGCTGCGACTTGCGATCGAGCGCGGCGTAATACTCGCGAAACAGCGCCGCCGCCCGAGTGCCGGGCCAATGTGCCGGCACGAGTTCGCTCGGTAGGCCGGGGTCGATATATGCGAACTTCCGGTAGTCGTGCACGAGCCATAATCGCTCGACGAATGCCGTCTCGTCGCCGAGCCCGCCCCGCTCGCGCTCCTCGGTTAGACGAGGCTCGTAACGGACGATGAACGCGTCGTATGCGCCGGCAATCGTGCCCAGGTCCCAGCAGCGTTCGACCAGCGCGCGATCGCCCAGCGGACCGCAATAGGTCCCGGCGAACAGGTGCACCGCGCCGGCCACGTCGCTGGCTTGGACGGCCCGCCGGGCGGCCGGCAGCGAATCCGCCGGTGACAGCCAGGTTGACGCGGACAGTGGCGCCCAGCCCAGCACGTTCAGCTCTTTTTTCAGCCGGTCGCGGCCGTCGCGATTCCCCTGGGCCGCCGCATACGCGAGCACCCGCCAGCGGCCGTCCCACTCGATGACCGGCCCGTAAATGCGTGGGCTCAGCTCGGCGATCCGGCGTCGTCCGCGTTCGGTGACGGCATAAAATGCTCGGTTGCCGGTCCGGTGTGCGACCAGCCATCCCTGCCGCGACATCCGCGAAACGGCCTGGCGGACCGCGGCCTCGGAGATCCCAAACGGCGCCATCAAACGGATCAGCGCGCCGATCCACAGCGACCCATCCCCGCCCTCGGCCGCCAGCCGGGCAACGAGATCGCCGTACAGGGTAAAGATGAAGGAGTTTGGGCGAGTAACCGAGCGCCTTTTGCGGTTGACATCCGTATGCATCGGGACTAGTATGACAGTATTCCAACGGATCGTCAAAAATCCGTCACATGAAAGCACGGTGTACTCACCCATGGCGGCTCGCATCTCCACCTTCGACGACTGGATCGACCTCCTCAAAGCGTGGCAGCACGATATCGGTCTCGACCGCGAACTGATCGACCGCTTCATGCCGGGCTACAGTTTTGAAGCCAAATACGGCGAGTTGCCGACCTCCGAAATCTATTTTGGCGATTTCAAAGGCGACCGCCGGTGGGAGAAGGTGCGCGAGATCCCCGATCAGCGCATGCGCGACGCGGTGCTCAACATGGTCGTCTATCAGGGCGATACCGAGTTTGCTTCCAACGAACAGCAACGGTTTCTGGTGAACAACGCGCCCAGCGAATACGATCTCGCGTCGCTGGTGCGTATCATGGTCGAAGAGACGCGTCACGGTTACCAAATGTGCCACCTTCTCGTCGAACAGTTTGGCAGCGAGGGCAAGATCGAGGCGCAGAAGATGCTCGAGCGCCGCGCCTTCGGCAAGAAGAATCGCCTGCTCAACGCTTTCAACGAAGACGTCACGCACTGGCTCGACTTTTTCGCCTATACGAACTTCATGGATCGCGACGGAAAGTTCCAGCTGACGATGCTTCAGCACTCCAGCTTCGCCCCGCTGGCGGCCTCGATGGGCCCGATGCTCAAAGAAGAGTCCTACCACATGGGCACCGGCATCACGGGCTTGCGCCGCATCGCCAAGGCCGGCGTCATTCCGGTCGAGATCCAGCAAAAGTATTACAATAAGTGGATTTCGGGATCGCTCGATCTCTTCGGGACCGACCACTCGGGGTCGGCCCAATGGGCCTACACCTGGGGCATCAAAGGACGCGTCGACGAAGACAAAACCGGCGACGCCGTCGATAAGGAACATCTCAACGAGCGCGCCCGCCAGCAGTTCTACGACGAAATTTCGGGAACCGTCGCACGCGTGAACGAAGTCAACGCGAGCGCGGCGAAACTGTACGTGCCCGAGATGAGCTTCAACCGCAAGATCGGCGATTATTCCGGCCGGCGATACGCGGTGGACGGTCGCAAGCTGACCGAAGAAGAGTGGCAGTCCTACGCACCGTCCGTCCTCCCGACCGGCGCCGACGACGTCGAGCTGAACGAATACTTCAAGAACCCCAACTGGATCGCATCGAAAGGTAACCTGGCATGAGCAGCAGCACGACCGCAAACGGCGCGGCGCAGCCGACGGCGTTCGGACGCGAACCGCGCCCCTTCGACGGCAAGCGCGTTATCAATTTTTGGAAAGACGGCCACGTTGGATTCATCGAGATGGACGACCCACCGGCCAACACGTACACGCATGAAATGATGCGCCAACTCGACGACGCGATTCTCGACGCTCGCTTCGACGCCGACGTGGAGGTCATCGTCCTCGCCGGAAAAGGTGAGAAATTCTTCTCGGCAGGCGCCAACATCGGCATGCTCAATGCGGTCACGCCCGAGTTCAAGTACATGTTCTGCCTGCACGCCAACGAGACGCTGAACCGTTTGGAGCAAACGCCGAAACTCGTGATCGCCGCGCTCAACGGCCACACCGTCGGCGGAGGTCTCGAGATTGCGATGGCCGCCGACATCCGGATCGCGCGCCAGGACGCTGGGAAAATCGGCCTGCCGGAAGTCGCTCTCGGCGTGCTTCCCGGGACCGGCGGAACGCAGCGTCTCGCGCGGCTCGTCGGGAAATCGCGCGCGATCGAACTTATGGTGACCGGCAAGACCGTCAGCTTCGAACAGGCGCTCGACTGGGGCGTGGTCAACGACGTCTTCGAAGGCAACGCGCAAGAGTTCCGGCGACAGATTACCGAGTACGCTAGACAGTTCTGCTCGCCGAACAAAGCGCCGATGGCGGTCGGTCATATCAAGCGCAGCGTTCAAACCGGCGCCGAGCTGCCGCTTCAAGACGCCCTCGGGCTCGAACGAGAACTCCAATCCTTGCTCTTCAAGAGCGAAGACGCCAAAGAAGGCCTCGCCGCCTACAACGAAAAGCGCGTCGCGAAATTCAAGAACCGGTAAGGAGCCGCCACGACGACGGGCGCCTTTGTAACCTAGGTTACCGTTCTCGAACATTCGGCGGTTTGCGAAGGACCGGTGCGCGCTCGACCATAACCTCGCCAACGATGCGCGGCGGCTTTTTCGTTTGTTTCGCGGCTTTGGCGGTCATCGCGGGTTGCGCGGGGTCCGTCGCGCCGGGCGCCAGGCCCGGGGTGCCGGGTTTCGTGCCGGAAGCGGGCGGCGGCCAGGGCAAAATTCAGCACGTCGTAATCATCGTCCAGGAAAACCGAAGCTTCGATAACTTTTTCGACTGTTTTCCGGGAACCGATTGCGTGAAGACTGCGCCGGGACCGGGCGCCGCGCCCACCCGCGGCTCCAAATCGAGCCCGTGCCCCATTTTGGCGACTCCCAGCCCGGGTCCCACGCCGACGCCGATTCAAATCGCGCTCGATACGAAGCTGGCGGGGTTCGACATCGATCACACGTATTGCCCGGCGTTCGTCACCCAATACGACGGCGGCAAGATGGACGGATTTTACTGGACGGTTTTCGGCGGTCCGGGGGGCGTAGCCGGAACCTATCCCTACGGCGTCGTCGCACAAAAACAGATTCAACCGTACTGGGACATGGCGCAACAGTACGTCCTTGCCGACCGCGCGTTCCCGACTCAGGCGAGCGGAAGTTTTACCGCCCATCAGGATCTCATTCGCGGCGACACGGCGATTCGGAAGGACGCCAGCCTCGTCGACTATCCGTGGAACCATTATGGAATTCAGAACTGGGGATGTGACGATCCGAGCCAACCGCCCAAAGGGCCGTCCTACACCCCCCTGCTTACGTCATCCCTCAAGTATATCTCGAAGGGCCCGTTCCCGTGCCTGGACTACGCGACGGTGCGGGACACGCTTGACGGCAAGGGCGTTTCGTGGAAGTACTACGTACCGGTTTTTGGTATCTCCGGCGGTCAGGAGTGGAACGCGTTTGACGCGATTCGCGCCGTTCGCTATTCCAAGTCCGAGTGGCCGAACAAAAAAAGCAAGTTCACCTGTACCGGCAGTTGCGTCTCCTGGCCGGAGACGAACGTTTTTTGCGATATTGCCGGTTCCACCGCCAGCCCGTGTCCGGCGCCGAACCCTCCAGGGAACGTCGTCCTTCCGGCCGTCGCGTGGGTCGTTCCCGATCAGCCCAACTCAGACCACGGTTATGGCTCCCAAATCGGAACGGATAACGGACCCGACTGGGTGGCGTCGGTCGTCAACGCGATCGGCGGGAGCCCATACTGGAAATCGACCGCGATCGTCATCGTGTGGGACGACTGGGGCGGATTCTACGATCACGTGCCGCCCCCGCAGCTCGACTACCAGGGGCTGGGTTTCCGCGTTCCGCTGATGGTCGTGTCGCCGTACGCGAAGAAAGGCTACGTGTCACACACCCAATACGAGTTCGGCAGCATTCTGAAGTTCGTCGAATCTACGTTTGGGCTGCCGAGCCTCGGAACGACCGACGCGCGCGCCAACAACCTTACCAACGTTTTTAACTTCCAGCAAGCCCCCCGTCCTTTCGTGCCGATTAAGCTGCTTAACCGGAACCACAATCGGAGGTTCTTCTTAAACGAACCTTCGTCGAATCGACCGGTCGATACGCAGTAAGAAAGCCGTCGTGCAGTTGAATACGGGAGGAATACCGGGCGCGATCCGTCGCGCATGTGCCGTACTAGCACTCGCAGTCGCAGGTTGCTCGAACCTCGCGGGGCCGCCCGGTCCACCGGCGGCTTCCGGTCTGACGCCGGAGCTGGCGCCGTTGGGCGACAGCCGGGGCAAGATCAAGCACGTCGTGATCTTGATTCAGGAAAACCGCAGCTTCGACAATCTGTTTGCGACCTTTCCGGGCGCGGATGGCGCTACGCAGGGCACGCTGCACGACGGCACGGTCGTTTCGCTCGTGCCGAGGGATCTTGCAGGTTTCGACATCGACCACAGCTACGAACCGGCGTTTCTCACCGATTACGACGGGGGGAAGATGGATGGCTTCGACCTGGCGATCTACGGCGGGTCGAAGAACAAGGCCGGAACGTACCCGTATCAGTACGTCAAACCCAGTCAGATCAAACCATACTGGGACTTAGCGCAACAGTACGTCCTGGCCGACCATACGTTCCCAACCCAGGCGAGCGGCAGTTTCACGGCTCATCTCGACCTGATTGCCGGCACCACGCAAGTCACCGGAAATGCCAGCGTGATCGACTATCCGTGGAACTCGAAAAACATTCAGAGTTGGGGGTGCGACGACGTCCCCGGCTCGGTGACGTCGCTGCTGACGTTCAAGAAGGTCTATCTCAAGAATGACGGCCCGTTCCCGTGTTTCACGTTTGCGACGCTGCGCGATCTCCTCGATGCCAAGGGGGTCTCGTGGAAATACTACGTGCCGGTGTTCGGTATCGACGGCGGCCAGCTATGGAACGCCTTTGACGCGATCGATGCGGTTCGACACGGCCCCGAGTGGAAAACGAACGTTTCGATGCCCACCATCAACATCTTCAAGGATATTTCATCGAACAAGCTTCCGGCCGTCGCGTGGGTCGTTCCCGATGGCGAAAACTCCGATCACGGATATGGCGCTCGCATCGGGGCCGATCGCGGCCCCGCTTGGGTGGCTCAAGTCGTCAACGCGATCGGCGCGAGCTCGTATTGGAACTCCACGGCGATCGTCGTCCTGTGGGACGACTGGGGCGGCTTCTACGACCACCTGCCTCCGCCGCAACTGGACTACGAAGGCTTGGGCGTTCGCGTGCCGATGATCGTCGTCTCTTCCTATGCGAGGAAAGGGGTCGTTTCGCACACCCAGTACGAGTTCGGCAGCATCTTGAAGTTCATCGAGTATACGTTCAACTTAGGGAGCCTCGGAACGACCGACGTGCGGGCGACCTCCATCTCCGACGTCTTCGATTTCCGGCAGACGCCGCGGAAATTCGTCAAGATTCAAGCCAAATATTCGCGACCATACTTCCTGCATCAAGTTCCGTCAAATCAGCCGGTCGACACGCAATAGCGAGCGTCCGCCAGCCGCGCCGGGTGGCGACTGAAACGCTCCACGCCGGCAGAAGGTTAAGCACACTACAATGGCACGCATGTACGAAAACTTGGCCGACACCGTCGGCAACACGCCGCTGGTAAAAATCCCGCGGTTGAACGCCGGTCTTCCCGGAACGGTGCTGGTGAAATTGGAATCGTTCAATCCGGCCGGCTCGGTGAAAGACCGGATCGGCGTCTCGATGATCGAAGCCGCCGAACGGGACGGCCGGCTGCTCCCGGGCACGACCATCGTGGAAGCGACCAGCGGCAATACCGGGATTGCGCTCGCGTTCGTGGCCGCCGCCAAAGGTTACCCGCTGATCCTGGTCATGCCCGATACGATGACGATCGAGCGGCGCAATCTGCTCAAAGCCTATGGCGCCCAAGTCGTCCTTACGCCGGGTGCGCAGGGGATGGCCGGTGCGTTGAGCCGCGCCGACGAAATCGTGGCCGGAACTCCGGAAAAATATTTCGTGCCCAAGCAGTTCGAGAATCCCGCCAACCCGGACGTTCACCGGCGCACGACGGCGGAAGAGATTTGGCGCGATACCGACGGTGCGGTTGACGTCGTAATCTCGGCTGTCGGGACCGGCGGCACGATCACCGGCGTCGGCGAAGTGCTCAAGTCGCGCAAGCCCGGCGTGAAGATCGTCGCCGTCGAGCCCGACGCGTCGGCCGTGCTCTCGGGCGGAAAACCCGGACCGCACAAGATCCAGGGCACCGGCGCCGGTTTCGTCCCGAAGATTCTCAACACCGCGATTTACGACGAAGTCATTCGCGTCACCGACGCCGATGCGTTTGCCGTCGCCCGGCGTCTCGCGCGCGAAGAGGGCATGCTCGTCGGCATTTCGACCGGCGCCGACGTCTGGGCGGCACTGCAAGTCGCCGCACGCCCCGAATCGAAGGGGAAAACGATCGTCACCATCGGTTGCGACACCGGCGAGCGCTATCTCAGCAACCCGCTGTTTGCCGAACAAGAGGCGATCGTCGTCGAATCCGCGCTCGTCGTATAAGCGCGCGCCGTTGATAGTTGAGGTCACTCGCGGCGACCTGGTCGAGTCGGTTCACGCGGTTGCCGCCTGCGCGGTCGACGCCCGCGGCAAGGTGGTCTTCGAAACCGGCCATGTCGGAAGTCCGGCGTATCTGCGGTCCGCGGCCAAGCCGTTCATCGCCGCGGCGGCGATCGAAGCGGGCGTGCGCGAACGGTTCGGGCTGGAACCTCGCGAGATCGCCGTGATGGCGGCTTCCCACTTCGGCGAGCCATTTCACGTCGAAGCCGTTGAGTCGATCCTGCGAAAGATCGGCATGGACGTAACGGCGCTGCAGTGCGGTACGCATCTTCCGTACGACGAAGAAACTGCCCGCGCGATGATCCGCGCGGGTGTCGAGCCCAGCCCGATCTATAACAACTGCTCGGGCAAGCATGCCGGCATTCTCGCGCTCTGTAAGGCGATCGGCGCGGACACCGCGACCTATCTCGAGCTTACGAACGCCGCACAGGCGCGGATTCTTCGATTCTGCGCGCGCCTCTCCGACGACGACGCCGAAACGTGGCCGTTGGGCGTCGACGGTTGCGGCATCCCCGTTTACGCGACCAGCCTTCGCAACGCGGCGCGCTCGTTCGCACGCCTGGCGTCCCTCGAAGGCATCGACGCCCGCGACGCCGCGGCGCTGCGGGTCGTGCGCGAGGCGATGGCGACGCACCCCGAATACGTGGCAGGAACCGGGCAGTTCGATACGGTTCTCATGCAGGCCGGGGGCGGAGCGATCGTTTGCAAAGGCGGAGCCGAAGGTATTCACGCGGTCGCCGCCATCCCGCAAGGTATCGGGTACGTTTCCAAAGTGCTCGACGGCAGCGGGCGCGCGCGCGGTCCGTCGACGGTCGCGGTTTTGCGCCGGTTAGGCGTACTCGACGAGGAAAAAGCGATGAAACTCGCTCGGTTCGGGCGGCCGGTCGTGTATAATCGGGCCGGGCGCGCGGTCGGAGCGATTCGCGCGGCCGCCGTCGCCGGCCAAAAAGCGAGTCGCTAAAAGATTGTCCGACTATCTGCGCCTGCTCGGGGAGCGGGTCCTCGTCTTCGACGGCGCCATGGGCACGCAGCTCATGGCGCTGGAACTATCGGCCGACGATTTCGGCGGGGCGCGTTACCATGGATGTAACGAAGCCCTGGTATTGTCGCGCCCCAACCACGTTGCCGGCATTCACGCGGCGTACTTGGAGGCCGGCGCCGACGTCGTCGAAACCGATTCGTTCATGGGTTCGCGCCTCAAGCTTGAAGAGTACGGTTTGGGCGATCGTACGCTTGAAGTGAATCGGCGCGCCGCGCAGCTCGCCCGCGAGGCGTGCGACCGGTTCTCGACGCCGCAGCGCCCGCGCTTCGCCGCCGGCTCGATGGGCCCGACCGGGATGTTGATTTCATCCTCGGATCCGACACTTTCACAAATCTCCTACGATCGGCTGCGCGACGTCTACGGCGAACAGGCACGCGCGCTGATCGAAGGCGGCGTGGATCTCGTGCTGCTCGAAACGATGCAGGACATCCTCGAACTCAAGGCAGCGATTGCGGGCATCGTGCGCGAGTTCGGCCGGGGTTTGCGGCGCGTTCCGATCCAAGCCCAGCCGACCCTCATCCAAGAAGGCCGCATGCTGCTGGGGACCGACATCCGCGCCGTCGTCGCCACGCTCGACGCGCTGCCGATCGACGTCATCGGCCTCAACTGTTCCACCGGACCCGCGCAAATGCGCGATTCGGTGCGATACATGTGCGAGAACTCGCGCTGCTTCGTGAGCGTCGTCCCCAATGCCGGCCTCCCGCTGATGGGCCCCAAAGGCGAAACGATTTATCCGGAAACGCCCGCGGAGCTTTCCCGCGAGCTGGCCGATTTCGTCGGGGAGTTCGGCGTCAACGCGGTCGGCGGCTGCTGCGGCTCGACGCCCGCCCACATCACCGCCATCCGCACGGCCGTGGAGGCGCTCGGCGCCGACAACGCCGCGACGCGCCGCGCTCGCGGGGTTCGCGTCGTCGCGCGCGGCGACTCGCGCCCGCAATGGGTGGCCTCCGCCATGACGGCCGTCGCGCTCGAACAAGAACCGCGCCCGCTGATCGTCGGCGAGCGGATCAACAGTCAAGGGTCGCGCAGAATCAAACGGCTGCTTCTGGCGGACGACTACGACGGGATCGTCCTGGTCGCACGCGAGCAAGTCGAGGGCGGAGCGCACGTGCTCGACGTTTGCTGCGCGCTCACCGAGCGCCCCGACGAAGACGTGCAGATGCGCGAAATTACCCGCAAGCTCGCGCAGTCGATCGAAGCGCCGCTCATGATCGATTCCACCGAACCCGGCGTAATTGAAGGCGCGCTGCAAAACTATCCCGGCCGCGCGATCATCAATTCGGTGCATCTGGAATCCGGCCGCACCAAAGTCGACGCCGTTGCACCGCTCGCCCTCGAACACGGCGCCGCCGTGATCGCGCTGACGATCGACGAATCGGGCATGGCTAAAACCGCGGAGCGCAAGCTTGAGGTAGCCCGCCGAATCTACGACATCGTCGTCGGCGAATACGGCCTGCCGCCGGGTGCGTTGATTTTTGACGACTTGACCTTTACGCTGGCAACCGGCCAAGCCGAGTTCCTGACGTCCGCCGTCGAAACGATCGAGGGCATCCGCCGCATCAAACGCGAGCTTCCCGGCGTGCTTACCTCACTCGGCGTTTCAAACGTTTCGTTCGGGCTCAAACCCGCGGCGCGCGCGGCGCTCAACTCCGTCTTCTTGCATCACTGCGTCGAAGCGGGGCTCGATCTGGCGCTGGTCCATCCGAAAGACATCACGCCGTATTTCGAGATCGATACCGAGCTGCGCGGCCTGTGCGACGATCTCGTCTTCAACCGCCGTCCCGACGCGCTGGCCCGCTTGATCGAGCGTTTTGAAACCGTCGTCGCTGCGGGAACCGGCGGATCGTCGCTCGACGACGACCCGGATGCGCCGGTGGACGAACGCATTCACGCGGCGATTCTGCGACGCCGCAAAGACGGGATCGAAGCCAAGATCGACGAGGCGCTTCTCGCGCGCACGCCGGTCGAGGTGCTCAACGCCATTCTGCTGCCGGCGATGAAGGACGTCGGCGACCGCTTCGGCCGCGGCGAACTGATCTTGCCCTTCGTTTTGCAGTCGGCCGAAGTGATGAAAAAGGCCGTCGCGCATCTGGAACAATTCCTCGAGAAGAAGGAGGGCTCGACGAAGGGCACGGTGGTGATCGCCACCGTCTTCGGTGACGTGCACGACATCGGCAAGAACCTCGTCAACACGATCCTGACCAATAACGGCTACACGGTCCACGACCTCGGCAAACAAGTGCCGATGAACGCGATTCTCGAAAAAGCCGTTGAGGTGAAAGCCGACGCCATCGGCCTTTCGGCGCTGCTCGTCTCGACCAGCAAACAGATGCCGATTTGCGTGCAGGAACAAGACGCGCGCGGGTTGTCGTTCCCGGTTATCGTCGGCGGCGCCGCGATCAACCGCGACTTCGGCCGCCGCATCGTGCTGCTCGACAACGGCGAGCGCTTCTTCGATCCCGGCCTGTTTTATGCCAAGG
>JBDTDR010000032.1:0-2707 GCA_039922955.1 Candidatus Tumulicola sp. | reverse complement strand
TCGGCCTTGCGCTGGGCCATGTCGACGTTGCGCAGCGTGTCGATCTCGCGCATATTTTCGCTCCGCTCGTTCATCATCTGATCGAACACCTCAGATTGAATTTGCATCCGTTCCTGATTTTGAACCTCGGATGCGTACATGCCGAGCTGGAAGCTTTCGTCTTGCGCGTTGAGCGCGCTCATCGCGCCGTTTTCGGCGCCGCCGGCAATACCGCCGCCGAGGGCGCCTCCGACCGCGCTGCCGAGGACTCCGGAGCCGACCCCTTCGAGGATCGGGAGCAGAAAAGCCATCGTTGTCTCTCCTTATGGTGAGGCGATCAGTTGTTGGCGTCGTTGTCGAGCAAGCCGGCATAGTCGGTGACCTGCGCGTGATAGCCCGCGGGCGCTTGCGGAGGCTGGGCTGGCGTGGGGAGACTCGGGAGGCCCTGGGCTTTCGAGGCCAGTGCTCCCATCGACGCGATCAGGCCGCGCAACTCCGCAACCGCGCAATCCTGCGGGCTCGTTCCGGCCTCGGATGCGGCGGCGGGTTCGGGCGAGGTTCCGGTCAGCCGGGTGTAGTGATGGAGCACCGAGTCGGCGTAGCCCAGCTGCCGGCCGTCGCGCCAGCGCGTTTGCGTGCCGGCGGCTTCCGGGCTCCCGGCGTTATACGCCGAGAGCGCCTGGTGCACGTTACCCTTATATCGCGCGAGCAGTCCGGAGAGCATTCCGGCCGCGTAGTCGGCATTCTGTGCCGGGTCCATCGCCGCCGGCGTCTTGGCGAAGGCATGCCACCGGTCGTCGATTTGAAAGACCCCGTGCCCATGGCCACCGTCCCCGAGGACGTTGTGGCCGGCGTTGCTATCCGGGCCGCCGGTCTCTTGCGCCGCGACGGCCGCCAGGAGTTCGGGGTCGAGGCCGTGGCGGCGGGCCGCGCCGGCGATCTCGGGCGCGTAAGCCACACCCTGGGCGGCCATGCGCGTGGCAATCGGTTCGATATTCATAGCACGCGTCTCATCCCTCAGACCGCGGCGTTTGACAAGCGGGGGTGGGGGTTCTAAAATGTCCAGGTTGCAGTGGGGCCCCGCCCGGTGGGTGGGGCCCTCATACTGCAGTCGCGTTGGGGTCATGGTTCGTTCGCATACAGTCGACATCGGAGGTCTCCTCGCCGGCGGGCGTCAGCTTATGCTGCTCGACGACGAGGTGCCGATCGAAGTGTTTGAAGGGATTGCCTTTCCGGAGCGGGCGCGCGTGCATCTGGAGTTGCGCTACGCCGATCGGATGCTGGCAGTCGAAGGAAGCGTCGACGGGCGGGCGCGGGGCTCGTGCGATTCATGTTTGAAGGACGTCGAACGGCAGATCCACGTCGACGTCGACGAGCGGCTCGATCCATCGCACGGACGCGATGACGATCCGTTCGGCGAAGGCAACGTTCTGACGGGCAGCCGTCTCGACGTCGCGGATCTGACCCAGCAAGTAGTGCTTAGCGTGCTGCCGATGGGCTTGCGATGCAGCGACGACTGCAAAGGCTTATGCGGCGCGTGCGGGGCCGACAGAAACGCGGGCGGATGCTCGTGCGACATTGGAGACTTAGGTGGCAAATCTAAAATGGAAGACGCCGCGCAGTAAAACGCGCAGCCGTCGGGCGGCAAACTGGAAACTCGAAGCGGTAACGACCGTGGAGTGTCCGCAGTGTCATCAGCCGAAGCGGCCGCATTTCGCTTGCGCGACGTGCGGCACGTACGCGGGGCGCCAGGTGATCGAGGTTCGGGACGAACACGCCGGTCACGACCACGCTTAGCGCATGTCCCTTACCGGCGTGAAGATCGTCGGCGTCGGACATCACGCGCCGGCGCTATCGGAATCCGTGCAAGCCGGAACGATCGAGCCGGGCAACGTGATCGTTTTCGTAGCGTTCGGCGGCGGGCTCTCGTGGGGCACCGTGGCCTGGAGGCGGGCCGCGTGATGCGGACGGGCGTGATTTTCCCGGGCCAGGGCTCGCAGGCCGTCGGCATGGGCGCGGACGTAGCCGCGAGCTCGCCCGAATCGGGCGCGCTCCTGAAGCGCGCCAGCGCCGTGCTGGGATACGACTTGCTCGCGCTGTTGGTCGCGGGGCCCGAAGAAAAGCTTCGCGAGACGCAGTACAGCCAGCCGGCGATCTTCACCACCAACCTGGCCCTGTACGCGGCGGTCGGCGACGAACTCCAACCGGTCGTCAGCGCGGGACATTCCTTTGGCGAGTTTTGCAGCCTGGTTATCGCGCGGGGGCTGGAGTTCGACGAAGCGGTGGGCATTGTTGACGAACGCGGCAAGGCGATGCAGTTCGCCGCCGAACTTGCGCGCGGGGGAATGTCGGCGATTCTCGGTTTGGAAGCCGGGATCGTTCGACGGATCGCCGAGCAAACGCGCGCCGCGACGGGGCAGCGCGTGCAGCTTGCGAACTTCAATTCGCCGACGCAAATCGTGATCAGCGGCGACCTCGCAGCCGTGCAGGCGGCGGGGGAAGCGATGCTGGCCGGCGGGGCGAAGCGGGTCGTTCCGCTCAACGTTTCGGGGGCGTGGCACAGCGAACTCATGCAGCCGGCCATCGCGCGCTTCGCCGCCGCGGTCGAAAAAGCGCGTTTTCGCGTGCCCGCCTACGACGTCGTCTCGAACGTGGACGCGCAGCCCTATCGCGACGTCGCGACGATCAAGGAAAATCTGATCCGCTCGATCATTCACGAAGTTCGCTG
>JBDTDR010000031.1:0-10576 GCA_039922955.1 Candidatus Tumulicola sp. | reverse complement strand
CGCTCAACGATCTCGTTTCGTACGACCACAAGCACAACGAGGCGAATCTCGAGGAGAACCGCGACGGCGCCGATGAGAACTACAGCTGGAACTGCGGCGCCGAAGGCGCGACCGACGACCCGAGCATCTTGGCGCTGCGCGAGCGCCAGAAGCGAAACTTCTTCGCGATGCTGCTGCTCTCGCAGGGATTGCCGATGCTGCTGGCCGGTGACGAACTCGGGCACACCCAGGTCGGGAACAACAACGCCTACTGTCAAGACAACGAGATCGCCTGGCTCGATCGCAGCAACCTGCTCGATCAGAACACCAATCTGTTCGAGTTCGTTCGGCTGCTCCTGACGATCCGGCGCGAGCATCCGGTCTTTCGCCGGCCGCGCTTCTTTCGCGGCGTGACGACCGGCGATTCGCCGCTCAAGGACATCACCTGGTTTTCCCCCGACGCGCGCGAAATGTCGCACGACGATTGGAACGATACGTCCCGGCGATGCTTCGGCGCGCTCCTCGGCGGCGACACCGCGGATCGCTTTATCAGCTTACAGGGATACCGCGAGATCGACGACAGTTTCTTGATCGTCGTTAACGGACACGACTTCCCGTTCGAGTTCACGTTACCCTCGACCGCGGCGGCGCAGCAGTGGATCGGCCTCATCGATACCGCCCGCTGGAACGGGTCGCCGACTAACGTCGCGGCGACGCCCGGGACGCCGTTCCAGATGGCCGACCGCTCGTTTGCGCTTTTCGTCGGAAGCGAGAGCCGTGAGTGAGGCGCTAAACCGGCTCGCCGAGCTGGCCGGCATTGCGCCGAGTTTCAGCGACTACTTCGGGACCGAAACGCGGGTTTCCGACGCGACCAAGAGCGCGCTGCTGGCTGCGATGGACTACGACGTATCTTCCGACGACGCGATCGCCGGCTCGCTGCAGCGCGCCGAAGACGAAACCTGGACGCGCGTGCTGCCGCCCGTCACGATGGGCAGCGCCGAGACGTCGCTGCAAATTCCTTGCTCGCTGCCCGCCGGCCCCGATGGCGACGCGCTGTTGTGGGAGATCGCCCTCGAAGACCGACGTTCGCTCCGCGGCGACATCGCCTGGAACGACGCCGAGAGAGTCGAAGAACGGCGCGTCGGCGGACGCCTCTTCCAGCGCCGCCGCGTATCGATCGACGCCCGGCTGCCGCTGGGCTATCACCGACTGGTCGTGCGCGCGGGCGACGTCGCAGCGTCGAGCGCGCTCATCGTCGTACCGGACGCGTGTTACGTTCCCGCGGAAATGCAGCACGGTCGCATCTGGACCTTGGCCACCCAACTCTACGCGCTGCGATCGAAGCGCGACTGGGGCATTGGGGATTTCAGCAGCCTCGCGGCCCTCGCGATCCTGGCCGGGGAAGCCGGCGCGGGAGCGATCGGCCTCAACCCGTTGCACGAGCTTCACCCGAGCAACCCTACGGCGTCCAGCCCGTACGCGCCCTCGAGCCGGCTCTTTCTCAACTCGTTGTACGTCGACGTGACCGAAGTCCCCGACCTCGCGGAATCTCCGGAGGCGCGGGCCCGGATCGAGCATCCCGCATTCCAAGCCGCACTGCAATCGCTTCGCGCGCAGAAACTCGTCGATCACCGGGGCGTGTCCGAGGCCAAGCGCGGCGTCTTCGAGCCGCTCTTTGCGGCTTTTTGCGTCAATCACTTGGAGCGGCCGGGCGACGCGCGCGCCGCGAGCTTTCGAGCGTTCGTAAGCGCGGGCGGCCGCGAGCTCGAACGCCTGGCCGTCTACGAAGCGCTGACCGAGTTTTTCCGTGCGGGCGATGCCCAGAGCTACGGCTGGCTGCAGTGGCCGGCGGCATACCGCTCTCCCGACACGATCGCGGTCGCGCGATTTGCGCGCGAACGCCGCGAACGCGTTGACTACTATCTGTACCTGCAGTGGCTGGCCGACGGACAGCTTGCGCGCGCGGCGGCGGCCGGCCGGGAGTGCGGTGTCGGTTTATACCGCGATCTGGCGGTCGGCGTCGATCTCAACGGCGCCGATGCCTGGAGCGACCAGCGCACGATCCTGGCGGGAGTTTCCCTGGGAGCACCCGCCGACCCGCTTAACGCGCGCGGACAGAACTGGGGACTGCCGCCGCTTTCGCCGCGCGCGCTGCGCGAACGCTCGTACGCGCCGCTGGCGGCGTTATTCCGCGCCAACATGCGTCACGCGCGCGTGCTACGGATCGACCACATCATGGCCCTTCGGCGCGCGTTTTGGATTCCGCGCGGCCGGCCGGCGATCGAAGGTGCGTACGTGCGCTACGATCTCGACGAGATGCTCGGCATCCTCGCGCTCGAGAGCGTGCGCAACGGCTGCATCGTCGTCGGCGAAGATCTCGGAACGGTGCCGGAAGGTTTTCGCGAACGCCTGCATGCCGCGCGGGCGCTTGGGTCGCGCCTGGTGTACTTCGAGCGCGGGTGGAACGATGGCGCGTTTCTTCCGCCACAACGCTACCCTCGGCTGGCGGCCGCCAGCATCGGCACGCACGATCTCCCACCGCTGGCCGGGTGGTGGACCGGCGACGACATTGCGTTGCGCGCCAAGCTCGGTCTCTATCCCACCGGCGACGCCGCACGCGCCGCGGATGAAGAACGCCGGCACGCGCGATTCATGCTGATCGACGCGCTCGAACGCGAAGGCTGTAGCGACGGGCCGTGCACGCGCCGGCTTCGCGAGGATGCCGCAGCCGGCGGCACGCTGCAGGTTACCGACGAGCTTTCCGTGGCGGTTCATCGCTTTCTAGGCCGCACGGCCTCGCTGCTGGCGGTCGTCGCGATCGAAGACGTCCTGGGTGAGGTCTGCGGCGTTAACGTCCCAGGAACGGTTGACGAGCACCCGAACTGGCGACGCAAGCGTTCGTTGCCGCTCGAAGCCCTCGCGGCCGACGGACGCCTGTTCCGCATCGGGGCCATCATGGGTGATACTCAGGCGATGATGCTACAAGAGGGACCGCTGTGAAAGCCGTCGTCATGGCCGGCGGCGAAGGTTCGCGCCTTCGCCCGCTGACCTCGAGCCGCCCCAAACCGCTCGCGCCGGTAGCCAACAAACCGGTGATGCATCACATTGTGGACCTGTTGCGGCGGCACGGGATCACCGACGTCGTCGCGACCCTCCACTATCTGGCCGACGAAATCGAGAACTACTTCGGCGACGGATCGGATATGGGCATCTCGATGGCTTACGTCGTCGAAGACACGCCGCTAGGCACCGCGGGCGCGATCAAACTCGCCCAACCGCTGCTCGGAAACGAGCGCTTCGTGATCGTCTCCGGCGACGCGCTCACCGACATCGACCTTACCGAGCTGCTCGCCTACCACGAACGCAAGGGAGCGGCAGCCACGATCGCATTGCAGCGCGTGCCTAACCCGCTGGAGTTCGGCGTCGTCGTCACCGACGAACACGGCCGCATCACGCGGTTCCTGGAAAAGCCGTCCTGGGGCGAGGTGTTTTCGGACACGATCAACACCGGGATCTACGTCCTCGAGCCCGAGATTTTCGACTACATGGAGGCCGGAAAGAGTTACGATTTTTCCCGCGATCTCTTTCCTTTCATGCTGCGCGACGGCAAGCCGCTCTTCGGTCACGTCACCGGCGCGTATTGGAGCGACATCGGCAATCTGCAGCAGTACCTTCAGGCTAACTACGACGCGCTCTCGGGCGCGGTTCGAGTCGAAATGCCCGGCACGGAAATCCGGCCCGGCGTGTGGGCCGGCGAGGACAGCCGCATCTCTCCGGACGCTCACGTGCACGGCCCCGTGTCGATCGGGCGTAACGTCACCATCGAGGCGGGCGCCGTCGTCGAAGAGCTGACGGCGATCGGCGCATCCTCGATCGTCGCGGAGAACGCGCGCCTCCATCGCACGATAACCTGGGAGGACGTGTACGTCGGGGAGGGCGCGACCCTGACCGGCTGCACCTTAGCCGACCGCGTCATCGTAAAAGATCGCGTCACGATTCTCGAAGGCGCCGTAATCGGCCGTGGGAGCACGCTGGGCAGCGGCTCGACCGTGCCATCCAACATCAAGCTTTGGCCGGACAAATCGGTGGCCGCCGGATCGATCGTCTCGATGTCGCTGATCTACGGGATCAAATGGCCCGGATCGCTGTTCGGGGCCGACGGCGTATCGGGACTTGCCAACATCGAAATCACGCCGGAGTTTACGCTTAAACTCGGCCAGGCGCTGGGTTCGGTGCTGCGTCCCGGGCAAACGGTGCTGACGAGCCGCGACGCGCATCCCGCGTCGCGCCTAACCAATCGCTGCATCATCGCCGGGCTGCTTTCGGTCGGCGTCAACGTGCAGGACTTGCGCGAGGTCCCCACGCCGGTTTCGCGATACGCCGTGCGCGCGTCCGGCGATGCGTGCGCCCACACCGGGATATCCCCGAGCGACCCCGGCCGGTTTCTTATCGAATTTTTCGACAATCACGGCGTCAACATCGACAAAACCACCGAGCGTAAGATCGAGAACATCTTCTTCCGTGAAGATTTCCGGCGCACGCCGATGGAAGCGGTCGGACTGCTCAGCTTTCCCGAACGTACGCTGGAAGGATACAGCAACGCCTTTCTGGCCGCGCTCGCGCCGCGGGCCATGGCCACGGCTAATATGCGCGTGGTGATCGACTACGCCTACGGAAACGCCTCGCTGATTCTTCCACGCATTCTGAGCAATCTCGGCGTGGAAATGATCGCGCTCAACGCGTTTTTCGACAATGCCAAGGTGCTCACGTTCGCGCGCAACCGCGCGCGCCACCTCGAGCAGCTCAGCAACGTGACGACCTCGCTGCGCGCGAACCTCGGAATCCTGCTCGACCAGCACGGCGAAGCGCTCGCTCTGGTGGACGACCGCGGGCGCATCATCGAGAAAAGCCGCCTGCTCGCGCTGCTTACGATTTTGGTCGCCGGCCTGGTGCCCAACGCGCGCATCGCGGTGCCGGTGATGGCGCCCAGCGCGATCGAAACGGTAGCCGAAGCGCTCGGCGCGACGGTGGTCCGCACGCGCAGCGACCGGCGCTCCCTGATGGCGTTCGCGGCCGAAGCCGGTGCGTCGCTGGCCTTTGCCGGCGGAGCGAACTACGAACTGATCTTCCCGGAGTTTCAGCCGGTCTTCGACTCGCTCTACGCCGCCGCCAAAATCATGGAACTGATTGCGAGCCAAGAGGGCCCGTTGAGCGCGATCGTCGACGAGCTTCCGACATGGCACTTGGCAGCCCGACGCGACCACTGCCCGTGGGAGCGCAAGGGGCAAATCATGCGCCGCCTGCTCGATGAAACCGACGGCGAAAACGTCGAGCTGACCGACGGAATTCGGATAAGCCGCGACGGCGGTTGGGTGCTGGTCCTTCCCGACGCGTCCGAACCGCAGTTCAACGTGTACGCCGAAGGCCGCTCCGACGACGAAGCTCGCCGTTACGCCGACGAAATCGCCCGGCGAATCGAAGAACTCGCCCGCGGCTGACCCTCGGCGGTCGCGTCAAAATGCGATCTTGCGGGCCAGTATTTCGAGGACGGTCGGCCAGGTGCAACGTTGCGCGGTCGCTTCACCGGCGGCGCGCATCGATCGTGCCAGCACCGGGTCGGCGATCGTTGCCTCTAGATACGCCGCCAACTCGCTCCCGTCGCCGGTGTCGCAGACGATCGAATTTTCAAACGGATGCGCGTAGTCTTCGCCGGTCGATCCGGTGACGGCAACGCCGGATGCCGCCATCACTTCGAGACCGACGAGACCGAAAGGCTCCTTGCCGCTGTTGGCCAGCACGGCATCGGCCACATAGTACAGCGCGAAGAGCAGATCCTCGGGGACGAACGTGCGCAGGTTCACGACCGGGCCTTGCGCGCCGGCCAACGCCGCGATAAAATCGTCCGGTTCGTGCGACGCGACGGCGACGTCTTCGACCGTCAATCCTAACTCGCGAGCGCGCGCAAAAACGGTCTCACCGTAGGCCTCGCGACCGCCGCGCACGACCAGCATCGCCCGCGGATTGCGCTCGCGCACGCGCGCAAACGCCTCGATCGCCTGCATCCAGCGCTTGTCTTCATCGTAGCGACCGACTTTCACGAACAGCGGCCGATGTCGCTCGAGCGCCTCGCCGAGTGCGGCCACGAGTTCTTCGGGCGGACCGCCGACGATTCGTTCGGGGATCCCGTTAGGAATCACCAGCGATTCGATGCCCCGCGCGCGAAGCTCGAATTTCATATAGCGGCTGACCGTCGTCACCCGCGCGGCGCGCGTTAGCGCGGTCCAATCCATCGCGTCGAATCCGTACGTGTTGTTGGCGTTCCACGTCAGGATCGCGCGGTGACGCAAACCGCGTTCGCGCAGCAGCCGGTCGAGTTCGATGACGGCCGGCGCCGTCTGCCAATCCTCGGCAACGATCAAAACGTCTTCACCCCGGCGCGCGGCCGGTTCGACGATCGAATCGACCACAAACGGGGGCACGCTCGTCTTGTAATCGGCGCTCTTGCCGGCCTCGCCGTCGTACACGCCGCCGGGGTGGTAGGCGGATATCCACTGGCACCAGCGGCGATACTCCAGGTTCGGCCCTAGGCGCTCGGCTGCGGGCCGCTCGGGATCGCCCACGAAGATCAGCGTCGTTGCGATCCCCGCAGCGGCGAGCGCCGCGCCCAGCTCGACGACCCGCGTTCCAAGGCCGCCGACCAACGAGTACGGATCCGGGCCCTCGAACGCGAGCAGCACCGCATTTCGTGGTAAGGCGCTCATAAAATGAGCCTTTCTCACGCGGCTCGCTGGATTCCCACAGCCGGCAAGCGGACGGTTCGAGCTTCCGGCCGCCAATGATTAGAACGGGCACTAGTTGCGGTAGAATACGTTTACCGTTCAGATGAAATTATGGCTCGGCGCCGGCGTTGCAATCGCCGCCGGCGCACTCGTCACAAGCATCGCACCTACGCGGGCGACGACGCCCGATCGTGCGCCGGTCATCGCTGCGGCCTACGGCCGGAACGACGCGCTTATGAGTTACACCTTCCAAATGGACATCGCCATGGCGATGCGCCATTTTCCTTGGCTGCACTTTCGGATGCAAGGTCTCGGCGACTACCGCCGCGGCGATCGCTACGTCGTGCACTTGACCAACGCGCCGCCGTTCGCATCGAAGGTGCACGACATCGATCTTTCGATGATCGATCCCAGTATGTGGCCGAGTCACTATCGGTACGAGCAGATCGGCATACAGGACGGCGACACGCTGTTCGCGCTGCAGGGGCTTCAAGACGCTTCGCTCAAGTCCGCCACCGTCGCGCTGAATCCGGTTTCCGGAGCGCACTGGGCCGATGCCACGTACTCCGACGGCATGCACGTCCACATGATCGTAAGCTCGAACGACGTAGACGGATTCCTGCTACCGGCGTCGCTGACGGCGGAAGTGGATTACCCGCACATGCCGCTTTCCGCCGACGCCAGTTTCACCAACTACAGCATTACGGCGCCGGCGCCGTAGCGCTCGTCGTCGCACTAGGGTTCACCCAGCCGCCCGGCGGGGTGATCCGTTCGACTTCGCTCGGGCCCCAGGTGCCCGGATCGTATTGATAGACGGTCGCATCGCTCAGGATCGGATCCACGATGCGCCACGCTTCCTCGACGTAATCCTGGCGGGCGAACATCGTCTGGTCGCCGGCCATGGCATCGCCGAGAACGCGCTCGTAGGCATCCTCGTCGTCCGCGCTGGGCTGACGGCTCGCCATCAGCTCGACGGGCCGGGCGGCATCCTCGGAGTCGGACATCACCGTCATGCCCATCGCCAGCGACGTATCCGGGCTCAGGCGGACCCGAACGTAATCGGACGTCGGCGCGATCGGAAAGATTTGCGGGGGCTTGCGCAGGCGCACCACGATTTCCAGCGCGGTCGTCGGAAGATTCTTACCCGCGCGAATGTAAATCGGCACCCCGCTCCAACGAAACGAATTAATAAACAGACGCACGACCGCAAACGTTTCGGTTTTCGAGTCCGCCGCCACGCCCTTCTCTTGGAGATAGCCTTTGAATTGTCCGCGAACTACGTCGTTGGGATCGAGCGCCGCAATCGCCTGGAGCACCTGCACTTTTTCGTTGCGAACCGATTCGCTGTCGGTTCGCGCGGCCGGCTCCATCGCTACATTGCACAGCACTTGGAACAGATGGTTCTGAATCACGTCGCGGATCGCGCCGGTCGCATCGTAGAAGACGCCGCGCCCTTGGACCCCAAAGTCTTCCGCCATCGTGATCTGCACGCTCTCGACGAACTCGCGGTTCCAGAACGACTCGAGCAATGGGTTGGAAAAACGAAAGAATATCATGTTGCGCACCGGCCGCTTTTCGAGAAAGTGATCGATGCGAAAAATTGCCGACTCGTCGAAATACCGGTGCAGGACGCGGTTGAGCTCCTGCGCCGACTTCAGGTCCTCGCCGAACGGCTTTTCGACGATGACGCGCGCTCCCGAATCGCACCCCGACTTAGCGAGATGCTCGACGACGGTTTCGAAGAGCAGGGGCGGTATCGCTAGGTAGTGCGCGGGGCGCCGCGCGCTGCCGAGTTGCGTTTTGAGCTGGCCGAACGTCGAATCGTCGGCGTAGTCGCCGTCCACGTAGCGCAGCAGGCCGCACAGTTTGTCGAAGGCGTCGTTATCGATGCCGCCGTGAGCCTCGATGCTATCCTTCGCGCGCGCTTTGAGCTGATCGAGATTCCAGCCGGCCTTCGCAACCCCGATGACGGGCACGTCGAGGGTTCCGTGTTTGACCATGGCCTGCAGCGATGGAAAGATCTTCTTGTATGCGAGGTCCCCGGTCGCACCGAAAAAGACGAGGGCGTCGGAATGCGGCTGACTCATTTCTGCTCGAGGTGCCCCCCGAACTCAAAGCGCATCGCCGAGAGCAGCTGGTCTTGGAAGTCCGCGTTGCCGCGCGAAGCGAAGCGTTCGAACAGCGCGGACGTGAGGACCGGAACGGGGACCGCTTCGTCGATCGCGGCCTTGATCGTCCAGCGCCCCTCACCCGAATCCGAAACGCGCCCGCCGAACTGCGAGAGGGTCGGATCTTTCAAAAGCGCGCTCGCCGTGAGATCGAGCAGCCATGACGCGATGACGCTGCCGCGACGCCACACTTCGGTAACGTCGGGCAGATTCAAGTCGTATTGATAGAGTTCGGGGTCGCGCAGCGGCGTCGTCTCGGCGTTGATCTCCTGCTTCGCTTTGCCGACGTTGGCCGACTTCAGGACGCCCAAGCCTTCGGCGTAAGCGGCCATCATGCCGTACTCGATGCCGTTGTGCACCATTTTGACAAAGTGTCCCGCGCCGTTGCGGCCACAGTGCAGGTACCCCAGCTCGGACGTGCCGCCCGCCTTGTCGCGACCCGGCGTGCGGTCGATCGTGCCGACGCCCGGCGCCAGCGACTTAAAAATTGGATCTAGGCGCTGGACCGCATCGTCGGGGCCGCCGATCATCATGCAGTATCCCCGATCCAGACCCCAAACTCCGCCGCTCGTTCCGACATCAACGTACTCGATGCCGTCGGCCTGCAGCGCCTTCGCGCGGCGAATGTCGTCGACGTAGTACGAATTCCCGCCGTCGATCAACGCGTCGCCTTTGTCGAGCAGCGGAGCGAGGTCGTGGATGCTGCCGTCGACCACCGCCGCGGGCACCATCAACCAGATCGACCGCGGCTTTTCGAGCTTGCTCACGAACTCTTGGAGCGATCCGGCACCCTGCGCGCCCTCCCGCACCAGCTCCGTGACCGCATCCTGATTTCGGTCGTACGCCACGCACGTGTGGCCGTCGCGCATCAAACGGCGAACCATGTTCGCGCCCATGCGTCCGAGCCCGATCATTCCGAGCTGCATCTACGCGGTCTCCTTCGCGGCGGTCGTCGTTTCCCACAGGCGAAATCCGCCTTGGAACGCGTCGGCGTTGTCGCCGGCACGGCAGTGCGGGGGTAAATCCTTGAGTTTCTTGGCGTTGCCGCCGCCGAGCACGACTTCGTCGGGTTCGAACGCGGCGAACAGTGCCGCCACGACCGCGGCAACATTTTCGCGCCACTTCTTCTTGCCTCGTTTGAGCGCGCACAGCCCCACGTAGTCTTCGTACGTGGCCTTTTTGTACGGAAGGTGCGCGAGTTCCATCGGCTCGACGACGCCATCCTCGATCAAAGCCGTTCCGAGCCCGGTCCCGAGCCCCAGAAACAGCATCTGCCCGCCCTTATAACTGCCGAGCGCCTGCATCGCCGCGTCGTTGATTACCTTGACCGGACATCCAAACGCGGCATTGAAATCGAAGCCGACCCAGCCCTTGCCGAGATTATGCGGTTCGGCAGCGGGCATCCCGTGCAGCACCGGGCCGGGATAGCCGATTGCGACGGCGTCATATTTCCATTGCCCGGCGAGCTTCTTCACGCCATCTACCATTTGTTGCGCCGTAAGCTTGGGCCCCGACGGGAACGCCCGGGACTCCGTTTCACCGGCGGCGAGGATTTTTACGTGGGTCCCGCCGACGTCGATACTCAATACATTCATGCCGTCTTATGCTCCTAGCCCGGCCTCGGTGACCTTCTCGCGGCTGGGCGCGAGC
>JBDTDR010000030.1:0-3517 GCA_039922955.1 Candidatus Tumulicola sp. | reverse complement strand
GGTTCATCGAAGGGGACATCGCGCAGTGTTTCGACCGACTGGACCACACGGTTCTGCTGGCGATCCTGCGGGAGAAGATTCGCGATAACCGCTTCCTGCGGTTGATCGAAGGCCTCTTGAAGGCGGGGTATTTGGAGGCATGGCAGTACCACGCGACCCTCAGTGGTACGCCGCAAGGGGGCATCGTCAGTCCGATCCTTGCCAATATCTACCTCGACCGGTTCGATCAGTTTGTCACGGGCACGCTCATTCCGGACTACACCAAGGGCGACCAGCGCAAGCGGAGTACGGCGTACTACAACCTGGAAAGTCTGCGCCGGTATCAAACCTAGCCGTATGAGTCACCCGGTATTTGTGCAATCAGCATGGCAAGATCATGGCGATCGTCTCAAAGGGCAGATCGATACACTTGCTTGCATCCGTCTCGCGCTCATGGCATGTGTCCAGTGTGCCTCCGTATAATGGCATGCGAGGTTCCAGCGATTCATCTCCATCGGGAGTACGCCAGCGGCCGACGCTGGCGAGCCACCCAACGGATACCTCGGTAGCGCGCAGAGAAAGTGCGTATGGATGAGAGGGAAACTATGGCGACACCAGCGGCAGGCTTCGATCCAATCACGTTCAAGGAATCGACCCGGCAGCAGTGGGAAAACGTCGCCGAGGCCTGGAATCGCTGGGGCTCGACGCTGCAGCGCTGGCTGGCACCGGTAACAGATACCATGTTCGAGATGGCGCGCCTCGCGCCCGGTGACCGGGTGCTCGACGTGGCGGGCGGATCGGGGGAACCGGCACTCACGGCCGTCGCACGCGTCAGCCCGGGCGGCTACGTCTTGAGCACCGACATCGCGACGAACTTGGTGCGCCTCGCCGCGCAGAATGCTCGTGCGCGTGGTCTCGATGCCGACCAGTTCGAGGCACGGGTGATGGACGGGGAACACCTCGACCTCCCCGACGCCTCGTTCGACGCGGTGCTCTCGCGTCTCGGTCTGATCTACTTCCCGGATCGCCCGCGGGCACTCGCGGAGATGCACCAAGTGCTCAAGCCGGGCGGGCGGGTCGCACTGGCCAGTTTCACGGTACCCGCAGCGAACCCCTTCTTTGCGATCCCGATCACGATCATCCGGCGCCGTGCGCAACTGCCGGCCCCGGCACCTGGCAGCCCGGGTCCGTTCAGCATGGGCAGTCGCGAGGTCATGGAAGGGGCACTGCGACAGGCAGGATTCGGAGGAGTCGAGAGCCGTGTCGTCGCGGCACCGCTTCGATTCGCGACAGCAGATGAGTGTCTCCGCTTCGAGCAGGAATCCTTCGGGGCGCTGCACACGATGCTCGCCGGGGTGTCGGAAGCGGAGCGGGTGGCGACGTGGGAGGAGATTCGGCAAGAGTTGGGGAGATTGGAAGGGACGGCGGGGTTCGAATCCCCGACCGAGCTACTCGTCGGCGCAGCCACGCGGGGCTAGTAAGTCACTCTGGAGTCGCCGCTGGCGTATGGAGCGATGCCTCGTTCCGTTTTGAGACACTCTGTAGCATTTTGCCGTGTCCGCTCGTCAGAATAGCGCCGCTTGCTGCAACACAATGCCGCGCAAGCGCCGTGGTGCATAGGGCGGGCGGCGCACCACCTTGAGCCATTCGGTGTCGCTCAACTCCCACAGCGGCAACTGCGCCGAGCGATACGGCGTCTCGAACAACCGCGGCCCCTCCACCGCCAGCAGATGCGCCTTGTCCGGTTGGTAGCGCACCCGATATTGCGCGAGCGGCTCATCCGCGAACTCGATCGTCAGCGTTTCGGCGTAGAGCCAGACCGCGGCGTGTTCCGTGGCCAGCCCATGCTCGCCGTACACGCGCCAGTGCCGGAAGCGCACATAGCCTAACCGATCCAACTTCCGCCCGAAGCGCGTGCGGTAGAAGAGCCGGTGCAACTCCTCCGGCACGACCTCGCGGCCATTCACCCAGCCGAGGACATCGCGCGGCGTACGCCGCCCATCGACCCGCTCCTGGTGCGCCCAATGGCTCTGATAGTTGTAGTCGACGACCCATTGATCGTGGACCGCGAGCAACTCGCCCCAGGTCGTCGCCTTGGCGAAGTCCCAATCGGCCATCCGCCGCTGCACGTTGAAGGTCGTCTCGATGTAGTTCTGCCACGGCCTCCTGCGCTCGATCTCGCGTTTCTCGATCCCCAAGGCGGCGTAAACCGCCTTCGCTTGCTTCGCCGTCACGAAGACCGCGCCGCTGTCGCTGATCAAGGTTTCTGGCGCACCGTGCTGCCGGATTGCCGCGTAGAGGATCATCAGGTAGGCGGACAGATCCTGCGTCGCGAAGACGCCGCTCGCCAGGATGGCCCGCGAGTAGTTCTCCAATATGGAGACGCAATAGACCTTCATGCCGATATCGACCATATCGAGATGGCGGATGTCCACGCTCCAGTACTGGTGCCGTCGTTCCGCCGCAAACGGCATCTGCTTCGGTGCTTTCGCACTCCGTGCCGGTGCTTTGAGCCCGTAGAGATTGCGGTTTGCCGCGAGGATGCGGCCACAGGTGCGCGGGCTGAGGAAGATGCCGAGTTGACGCAGCTTGGCGTGGATACGGAAGGCACCGAGTTCAGGATTCTCCTGCAACTGCTTGACCGTCAGCAGCGCATGCAGATCGGTCTTGCGCGGTCCAGTGCGTGCATGGCTTTTGTCGTCCATGCCCGGCACGCCCTCCGCGATCCACCGCCGCAGGATCTCGTAGACGGTGCGGGGATCGATCTGCAGGTACGCGGCGATGCTCGTCTTCTGCCAGCCTTCGCTGTGCAATTTGAGGACCACATGGCGGCGCGCGTCGGGTTCGGCAATCCGATGATAGGGCGGATAACGACGTGTCGCGACCGGCACGGGTGGTGTCTCGGCGAGGATGCGCTTGACGGTGTGGGGGCTGGGTCGCCGACCGAAGCGGACGGCGCAGATCTTGGCGATCTCGTTGGCCCGGAAGGCGGGATGCTCGGCTTTGAGGGCGAGGATGTGGCGACGAATGTTCTCGGGCAGCGTGCGATGCCGCTCGACCTTGGGCGGGCCGAAGAGACTCGCCATTCCCTCGCGCTCGAAGCGCGCTGCCTGACGATAGAGGGTACGTTGTGGCGCGCCGGTCTGGCGGGCACGTTCCGCCGGAGAACGACCAAAGAGAACGACGGGACGGATGATCTCGTAGATGCGCTGCTCGGGAGAGCGGACGAGCAGATCGAGTTGCTGCCAGTCGTCGGTTGCGTCGATCGGTTGCCGCGTACCCACCCGTCTTGCCTCCGCATAAGGAAAGGGGCCGCCAACTCCCAGCGTGAGCGAGAGGTGTGATCTCATGTTATGTCGAGTTAGGCGAGAGGATAGCAGGTTTGCCACGGTGAGTGCAAGGATACCGGGCGACTCATACGGCAAGGTTTGCGACAGCATTGCCGTCCCCCGCGAGCACTCCTACCACCGCGCCATCCCCGCAGATCGTCACGGTCAAGGAGAATGCCGTTAATGTGCGGCAGTCCGCTGATCCGAAT